>JACPZO010000002.1 GCA_016195465.1 Nitrospirota bacterium | reverse complement strand
CCATCATCGTGAGCTCGGCGCCCACTTCGGCCGCCATGGCATACGTGGAACCGGCGTTCCAGACCGGGTACCAGGCGCGCCCCATTCCCTCGGCCACCGACCGGGTCCGGAAAACGTTGACCGCGCCGCCGCAGGCGACGAGGAAGGCTTTCGCCTTGAAGACGTACAGCTTGTGATCGCGGGTCGAGAAGCCGACGGCCGCGGCGATCTGGTTGTCGTTCTTGGCGTCGAGGACGAGCTTCACGATGAAGACCCGCTCGTAGATGTTCTCCATCCCGAGGGCCTTCTTCGCCGCCTCGGCCACGATGACCTTGTACGACTCGCCGTTGATCATGATCTGCCACTTGCCGGAGCGGACCGGCTTGCCGCCGTCCCTGAGCGACTTCCCTTCGTCGCCCGGCTGTTTCCAGACCGGAAGGCCCCACTCCTCGAAGAGCTGGACCGAGTCGTCCACGTGACGACCGACGTCGTAGACGAGGTCGTCGCGGGTGATCCCCATCAGGTCGTTGGCGACCATCCGGACGTAGTCCGCGGGGTCGTTCTCCCCCAGGTACGTGTTGATGGCCGAGAGCCCCTGGGCCACGGCGCCGCTCCGGTCGAGCGCCGCCTTGTCCACGAGCGTGATCTTCATGTCCTTGGGCGCCCATCGCTTCGCTTCGACCGCCGCGCCGCAGGCCGCCATGCCGCCGCCGATGATCAGAAGGTCGGTCTCGACCTCGACGACCTCTGGATTACCGAACGTTCCCTTCTCTGCCATGATATTCCTCCTTCTCGCCTACTTCTTGAGGGTGGGGAGCGTCTTGCCGGCGGTGGTGAAGAAGCCGGGTTTCGTCAGGTCTTCCAGCTTGGGCTCGGGCTTTCCCTTGTAGGGATCGACGGAGCCTTCGGCCGTGGTCCGCGTGGGGAACTTGAACCGCTTGACCTGGCCGTTGCGGAACTTGACGGTCCACATGATGGAGTCGGACCCGCGGAGGGGAATGACGGCCCCGCCCATCGGAACGATGTCGGCGTAGGCCCGGACCTCGATCGCCTGCTGGGGACAGATCTTGACGCAGGAGTAGCACTCCCAGCACTGCTCGGGCTCCTGGTTGTACGCCTTCATCCTTCCCTTGTCGAGCATCATCAGGTCGTGCGGGCAGATGTACATGCAGGCCGTCTTGTCCTGCCCCTTGCACCCGTCACACTTCTCCGTGTACACAAAACTTGGCATGGTTTCCTCCTTCTTAAGAATTCCCGGCGCTGGCCATCCGCCGCCGGGGCGTTTAGAAACAGCCGATCGGGTTTCCGTTCACCTCCCTTCCTGACAAACGGACGATTTCGCGCCGCGCCCGCTTAGGCGCCGGCTTCCGTGTGCTTGTGGAGCTTGATCTCCACCTTCTGTTCGAGAGAGTCGTAGTACTCCTTCAGGATCTCGACGACCTCGGGCCGGCTGAACTCGGGCGGGACCGTCTCCCCCTCCGACATCATCTTGCGGAGTTTCGTCCCGGAGAGGAGGACCCGGTCGTCCTTGCCGTGCGGGCAGGTCTTCATCGAGGCCATGCCGTCGCACTTGTAACAGAAGAAGGTCCAGTCGATCTTGAGCGGCTGGATCTCCAGGGAGTGCCGGGGGATCTCGTCGAAAATCTTCTGGGCGTCGAACGGGCCGTAGTAATCGCCCACGCCGGCGTGATCGCGGCCGATGATGAGATGGGAGCATCCGAAGTTCTGGCGGAAGAGGGCATGGAGGAGCGCCTCCCGGGGCCCGGCGTACCGCATGTCCATGGGGTATCCGGACACGACGGAGGTGTCCTTGACGAAGTAAAGCTCGACGAGCTTGTTGATGGCCCGCGAGCGGACGTCGGCGGGAATGTCTCCCGGCTTGAGCTTGCCCAGGATCTGGTGGATGAGGACGCCGTCCAGCGTCTCGATGGCGATCTTGACCAGGTGCTCGTGGGACCTATGCATCGGGTTCCGCGTCTGGAACGCCGCCACCTGGCTCCACCCCTTCTCCTCGAAGAGGGCCCGCGTCTCGGCGGGGCGCATGTAGATGCCGGGGTAGGTCTCCGGGAAATGCCCCTCGGAGAGGACCTTGACCGAACCGGCGACGTTCACCTCTTCCTGCTTCATGACGAGGGCGACGCCGGGATGGGCGGGGTCGTTCGTCCGGAAGACCGACTTGCACTCGTGGGCCTTGTCGATCTTGTACGTCTCGCGGACTTTGAGGATCCCCATCGTCTCGCCCGACTCCTCGTCCACGAGGGCGGCGTCCTCGCCTTTCTTGAGGCTCTTCGCCTGCCCCTCCGTCGTGGAGAGCGTGATGGGGATCGGCCAGAAGACGCCGTTCGACATCTTGTAGTCGTCGCAGACGCCCTTCCAATCGTCGTATCCCATGAAACCGTCGAGAGGCGTGAAGGCGCCGATCCCCATCATGATGAGGTCGGCCGTCTCGCGGGACGTCATCTTGACCTGGGCGAGCGACTTGGCCCGCTCCCGCTCTCCCTTCAGCTCTGCGCCCGAGAGAAGCAGGGGCTTGAGTTTGTCACTGCCGTGAGGCGGAACCAGTCTCGACATTGTTTCCTCCCTGTTTGGTGCGTGGACCGCCGCGCTCGCGGCGACCCGGTCAGCGAAGCCCGGGATCAGGTCAGCGGCTGTGCGCCGGGGAACCGACCATGCCCGCCAGATAATTCTTGAGCGACCGAAGCGCCCGCCCGCGGTGGCTCAGGGCGTCTTTCTCCTCTCCAGCCATCTCCGCGAAGGTCCGGGCGTGCCCTTCCGGCCCATCCGGAATGAAAACAGGATCGTACCCGAACCCGTTCTCGCCCCGGGGCTCGAATCCGATCGTTCCCTCGACCCGGCCGAAGAAGGTCTCGGTCCTTCCATCCGGAAAAGCCAGAGCGATGCAGCAAACGAACCTTGCGGCCCGGCGGCCGCCGGAGACGCTCCTCAACTCTGAGAGAAGCTTCTCGCGGTTCTTCCGGTCATCCGCGCCGGGGCCGGCCCAGCGGGCCGAGAAAACGCCCGGCGCGCCTCCCAGGGCGTCCACTTCGAGCCCCGAATCGTCCGCAACGGCGGCCAGTCCCGTTCGCGCCGCTACGACCCGCGCCTTCTTGACCGCGTTTCCTTCGAAGGTCGCCTGGTCCTCGACGACCTCCGGGCAGTCCGGGAATTCGTCGAGAGAGCGAAGCGTCAGCCCGCTCTGCGTCAGGATCCTGCCGAATTCTTCGACTTTCTTTCGGTTCCTCGTGGCGAGGACAATCTCCAGACTCGACCTCTGAAAAAAGAACTATGCGAACGAGCGGAAGCGAGGGGGGGAACCTTTCTCGCGGCCCAAACGAATATCACGTTGGGGTCGCCTGGGTCAATGAAAAAGAGGGGGATTTCACAACGAAAGCACACGATTTGCATAGCCAATCGGCGGATTGATTTCTCTTATGGGATCGCTCCGATCTATTCGGCTGACTTCGGGCCATTCTTCGGGGTAGAATTGCGACCCAAGATGATGGAAAACTTGGCCAATTTCCTCTTCGAAGCGGGAATGCTCAAGCGGACCCCCCGGTCGGGGTTCCAGTTTCTGGGCTCCGGGGCGGAATCCGTCGCGGAGCACTCGTTTCGGACCACCTGCATCGGGTACGCTCTGGGCAAGATCACGCCCGGCGCGAACGTGGACCGGCTCGTCCAGCTCTGCCTCTTCCACGACCTCCCCGAAGCCCGGACGGGCGATCTCAACTACGTCAACAAAAAGTACGTCGTGCCCAACGAAGAAAAGGCGGTTGCCGACCTCGCCGAAACGCTCCCGTTCGGCGGAGAAATCAAGTCTCTCATCGCGGAATACAACGCCGGGGAGACGACCGAGGCCCGCCTCGCCCATGACGCGGACCAGATCGAGATGATCCTGGCCCTCAAGGAGTACAAGGACCTGGGAAACAAGTACGCCGACGAGTGGCTGGCCTTCTCCATGAAGCGCCTCCTCACCGACCAGGCCCGCGCATTAGCCGAGACGATCCTGGAGACGGACTCCTCCCTCTGGTGGTTCAAGGACAAGAGCGATTGGTGGGTCAAGGGACCTGGGTAGGCGGATCGGCGGGTCCGCGGGAGAAACGGTCGGCTGGAATACGGGTTGACAAGGTTTCACCCGTTTGAATAGGCTTGTCTTGGTGATCCAGCGGTCTCCCGGCTTTTGCTATCGCCGACGGGTCTTGTAGGGCAACCCTTCAGGGTTGCTTTTGCAAGGCTGAAGCCTTGCCCTACGGGGAGAGCTTCTTAAGGACCTGGAAGAGCGCTGGACCATCGGAAGTTCCTTCGGCCAAAGAAGGGATGGATCGGGATGTCCGTCCTCAATCGGGTAAAAGAGAAACGCCTTTCCACGCGCCTTCTCTTGTCCGTCCCCGTCGCTATTGAGCCTCCTTCGGATCCGGGCCGCCCTCGCCCGCTCCCCCAATCTTGCACGTCGATCGACGTGAGCGACCGGGGGATCGGCCTCGCGTGCTCGTCCCCCATCGATCTCACCGACTGCGTCCTCGTCCTGAAGATTCCGGGGAACGACGGGATCACGCTCCCCGGCCGCCTTTGCTGGTCCGCCCGCGATCCCAAGACCAATTCCTGCCGGTACGGGTTTGCGTTCGCGGGCGAAGACGGGCCCGAAAAGACAAGGCTCAGGCGACATCTCGCGGACCTTCTTCTCGACAGAACCCGGATCGGCGGGCGGAAGGTCCCGACGACCATCCAGAGCGATCTGATCTCGTTCACGAATCGGCGGGGCAAGAGGATCGTCGCGTTCTACGACCATCCGGTCGGGGAAATCTACAAGCCCGACACGCCGTTCGTCGTCATGCCTCCCGCGTACGGAGAGCACAAGACGACCGCCCTCCTCCCGGCCTACACGTTCGCGGCGAACGGCTTCCACGCTCTCCCAGCACGAGGAGGACCTCCACGCCGCCCTCGACTACGTCGAGAACTCCTTCCAGGCGTACCCCATCGTCGTCTGCGCGGCGAGCCTCGGCGCCCGGTCCGCCCTCAAAGCCGCGAGCTGCGACCCCCGCATCCGGGCGCTGGCTCTGCTCGTACCTGTCGTGGACCTGCAAGCCACGCTCACGGCAGTCCACTTGGAAGATCTCGTCGATCGCCACCTGAGGGGGCATGACTACGGAACCATGAACGTGCTTGGGCACTCGGTAAAAGCCGACCATTTTCTGGGCAATTCCATCGCCTTCAATTTCCACAATCTACAAACAACGCTCGAAGACAGCCGGTCGACCCAGGTCCCCGTGCATGTCATTGCAGGATTGAGGGACACATGGGTCTCTCTCGATGCGGTCAAGTTGGCCCTGGAGAGCATTTCTTCGGAATGCAAGACTCTGTATCTGCTGGATCAGTCAATGCACAGGTTGGAGGAGAATCCGAAGGACCTTTCCGCTGCCTTTCAACATCTGGTTGAGCAAACGCATCGAAGCCTGCTTCCATCCGTCCCTCTCGCTTTTCAATCACCGTCATTGCGGGAAGTGGTAACACAGCGAAGGATCGAAAAAGACCGGATGAGATTGCACATGGACAAGAGAACGGAGGACGAGAGGGAATTCTGGAGGTCCTATCTATCCGATTTCACGCTCATCCGGCAGGTCGAAGACTATCAACAATTGGCAAGCGACGTCGTCGAAATGATCGGCCCCTCCGCAGGGCCTATGATCCTCCTGGACGCCGGATGCGGCTCGGGCAATCTTGCCTTTTTCTTCCTCTCGGGGAGACGCCCTCTTTCTCTTTACGTCGGAATCGATTTCGTCCACGATGCCCTCCTGACGGCCGCAAACACGACCAAGACCCTGGAGCCCAATAACAGACTGAGCGGAGAAGCAGCGTCGGGTTCTTATACCTTTATCCAAGGCAACCTTGACACTCCGCTTCCGCTCCGCTCCGGCACGGCCGATCAGATCGTCTGCAATCTCGTGCTCTCGTATCTAAACGATCCGCTCGACCTGCTGAGGGAATTCGTAAGAGTCCTCAAACCCAAGGGGCGGATGGTGATCAGCACGTTGAAACCGATGGCGGACTGCTCCCAGATATACCGGAATTTCGCGGAGAAAGCCCGGAGTCACGAACAGGTCGATCAAGCCCGAAAACTGCTGAACAACGCTGGAGGAATCGCCGCCAAGGAGACCCACGGCCTCTACCGCTTCTTCTCTCAGCTCGAGATGGAAGCTCTGATCGAGGCATCGGGAGCGGTCCCCTTGTCATCGAGGATCTCCTTCGGAAACCAAGCCATCCTCATTGCCGCCGTGAAGGCCTGAAATCATGAGCTTCTTTGCAGTCACCACTCTCGTCAATGCGGTTATCAATACGTTCCTCGGAATTTTCGTCCTCGCCCAGAAGCCGGATGACCCAAGGCACCGGACGTATGCCGCCTACTGCCTCAGTCTTTCTTTCTGGAGCGGTTTCTATTTTCTCTGGCTGACGGCCGACAGCTTGCCGCAGGCCCTTCTCTTTGCCAGATTGATGATGGCCGGGGCTATCCTGATCCCGGTTCTCCACTATCACCATGTCTCCAGCCTCTTTGGACGTCCGAAGCACCACGCAAAACTACTCGCCTCGGGTTATTCCCTGGGGGTTTTCTTCTTGCTTCTCGATCCGACCAGTTTCTTCATTCAAGGTGCGCACCAGACTTCTGTCGCCCCCTACTGGCCTACGCCGGGAGGATTCTTTCCGCTCTACCTTGCCTACTTCTTCGCATACTTGGCCCTATCGACGGCCATGATGTTCAAGCGAAGAAGGGAAACCGCTGGCATCGGAAGAACTCAACTGGAGTACATTCTGATTTCAACAGTCGTGGGGTACATCGGCGGAAGCACAAACTTCCCACTCTGGTACGATATATCCATTCTCCCGTACGGAAACATCCTCGTTCCACTCGTAACGGCCGCAAACGGCTACATCCTCATCCGGTTCCGCCTCCTGGATGTCCACACGATCGTTAAGAGAGGGCTCGCGTACGGCGTCACGCTCCTTCTTGTCCTTCTCCCGCTCTTTGGTATCGCGCTGTTCGCGCAGAGACGCTTCTTCGGCGCAATCGACCCCGGCTTCTCGGCCATCCTTCTGGCGGCGTTCGCGCTCATCGCGGTGGCCTTCTACCGCCTCAAGACGCAGATCGAGTCGGCGGTCTCGCGGTCCTTCTTCGCGTCGAGCCTCGAGGTCACCCGCTCCCTGACGGAGCTCGCGCGCGCCGTCGTCCAGATGCTCGACCTGAAGGAGATCGGCCAGAAGCTCGCCGCCACGATCGCGACGGCCACGGGCGCGAAGTCGTGCGTGCTGTTCATCGAGGATTCCACCGGCTACCTCCGGCGGTCCGCGGCCCACCCTCCCGCCTATCTCTCGCCCAATGACGGAGGAATCTCGCGCGAGCACGCCGTCTGCCAGGCCCTGAAAACGAACCCCCTCATCCTCCGCGAAGAGGTGCCGGGACTCGGTCTTCAGGAGGCCGCCGGTTCCGTGGAGCAGCTTTTCGCGGCGGACGATTTCGCCCTTCTCCTTGCGTTCCGAGAGCCTTCGAACAAGGAGAACGGGCGGCTGATCGGATTCTGCGGCATCGGCCAGAAGGAATCCCGGCGACCGTACACGGCCGACGAGCTCAAGTACCTGGAAACTCTCGCGTCCCAGGCGGCGGTCGCCATGGAGAACGCGAGGCTCCACGAGTTCCACCTGGACGCTCAGAAGCAGTTGGAGCGGATCAATCGGCTCAAGGGGATCGAAGACGTCGTGTCGGGATTGTCGCACGAGATCCGCAATCCCCTGACGAGCATCAAGATGTTCCTCCAGCTCCTGCCGCAGATCCGGGCCCAGGAGGACTTCGTCCGCACCTACTACCAGGCTGCCATCCGGGAAATGGCGCGCATCGAGCGGCTGATCACGGAGCTGATCAACCTGAGCAGGCCCAAGCCGCCGCGGCTCCGAAAACAGCCGCTCAACACGATCATCGAGAGCGTGGTCGTCCTTCTCAAGCCCACGTGCCGGGAAAAAGCGATCGAGCTTCAGGCGGAGCTGGACGAGTCGCTGCCCCACGTCCCCCTGGACGAAGACAAGATCCGGCAGGTGCTCCTCAACATCATCCTGAACGCCGTCGAAGCCATCGAGGGAAGCGGAAGGATAACGGTCGCCACGCGGCTCGTCGTGTCGGAGAACGTTCCGCTCGCCCGCCTGACCATCGCCGACACGGGGAAGGGAATACGCCCCGACCAGATCGAACGGATCTTCACGCCGTTCTACACGACAAAAGCGAGGAACGAGGACCGGAAGGGAACGGGGCTGGGCCTCTCCATCGCCCACCGCCTCATTCAGGAGCACTCCGGGAGCATCGCGGTCGAGAGCCTTCCGGGCAAGGGAACGACTTTCGTGATCACGCTCCCGATCCGCGTGCCTCCGCCGGCCGAGCGGCACGAGGAGGAAGCCGGCGCAACTCTCGCGGACGAGAAAAATAAGAGCCCCGACTTCCCACAAGAACGACAACCATAGCAGGCTGCTGAAAAACAGCAGCCTGCGCGCGGTGCAGGGATGCACCGCCAAATCGCGAAGATTTGGTGTCAAGCGATTTGAAAGACTTGCGCGAATTGACTGCGCGCAAGTCTTGGCTGAAAAAGCCATGGATGGACTTTTTCAGCATCCTTATAAGACGGCAACTACACTTTCAACACGGCCCCCGTCGAGCCCGACGTGACCATCTTCGCGTAGCGCGCCAGCCAGCCCGAAGCGACGCGGAAAGCGGGAGGCTTCCAGTACTCCCGCCGGGCGTTCAATTCGTCCTCGCTCACGTCCACGTCGAGCGTCCGGCGCTCGAGGTCGATCCGGATCGTGTCTCCGTTCCGGAGCAGGGCGATCGGCCCTCCCTCGGCCGCCTCGGGCGAAACGTGGCCGATGCAGGCGCCGCGCGTGCCGCCGGAGAACCGCCCGTCCGTGACGAGGGCGACCGACTCGCCAAGCCCCATCCCGACGATGTTCGCCGTGGGAGCCAGCATCTCGACCATGCCCGGGCCTCCCTTGGGCCCCTCGTAGCGGATGACCACCACGTCTCCGGCCTTCACCTTCCCGGCCAGGATCCCCGCGTTGGCTTCTTCCTGGGATTCGAAGGTCACGGCCGGCCCCTCGAACTTCATCATCCCCGGCGTGACGGCGGCCGTCTTGACGACCGATCCCTCGGGGGCAAGACTGCCGAACAGGATCGCGAGCCCCCCTCTCTCGGAGTGGGCTTTCTCGATCGGGCGGATGACCTCGGGATCGAGGATTCCCGCGTCCGCGATGTTTTCGCCCAGCGTCTTCCCGGTCACCGTCATCTGGCCCAGAACGAGGACGCCCTCCTTTCGGGCGATCTCCTTGAGGATCGCGGACACGCCCCCGGCCCGGTCCACGTCCTCCATGTGCCAGGCGGAGGCGGGGGCGACCTTGCACAGATGAGGGACCTTCTCGGCCAGCTCGTTGATCCGGCGGAGGGGATACTCGATCCCCGCCTCGTGAGCGATGGCGATCGTGTGGAGGACCGTATTCGTCGATCCCCCCATGGCGATGTCGAGGGCGAACGCGTTGTCGATCGCCTCGCGCGTGACGATGTCGCGCGGTTTAACGCCCTCGCGGACCAGATCGACGATCCGCCGGGCGGCGCGCCGGACCAGGTCCATCCTCCTCGGATCGACGGCCAGGATCGTTCCGTTCCCCGGGAGCGCCATCCCCAGGGCTTCCATCAGGCAGTTCATCGAGTTCGCCGTGAAGAGACCGGAGCAGGAACCGCAGGTGGGGCACCCCTTGTCCTCCAGCTCTTTGAGCTCGGCGTCCCCGATCTTCCCGGCCATCCGCGCGCCCACGCCTTCGAAGATCGTAATGAGGTCCACCGCGCGGCCGTTTGAGAGATGCCCCGCGGCCATCGCCCCCCCGGACACGAGGATCGACGGAACGTTCACGCGCATGGCCGCCATGAGCATCCCGGGAACGATCTTGTCGCAGTTGGTGATGAAGATGAGTCCGTCCAGCGCGTGCGCGTTCGCGACCGTCTCGACGGAGTCCGCGATGATCTCGCGCGAGGGGAGCGAATAGCGCATCCCCGCGTGGCCCATGGCGATCCCGTCGTCGACGCCGATCGTGTTGAACTCGAACGGCATCCCCCCGGCCGCGCGGATCTCCTCCTTGACGATCCGGCCGAATTCCTGAAGGTGGACGTGGCCCGGAACGATGTCGATGTACGAGTTGGCCACGCCGATGAACGGCTTCTCCATGTCCGCGTCGGTCACGCCGCAGGCCTTGAGAAGCCCCCGGTGCGGCGCCCGCTCGATTCCTTTCTTGATCGCATCGGAACGCATCAATCCTCCTCTACCCCGCCCAGCCTCCCTGTCCCGACAAAGTCGGGGGCCTTACAAAGGGGAGGAGGGCTTCCCCGATTCACCGATTCACCCATTCACCGATTCACCCATTCACCGATTCACCGGTCTTCGTTATCTTCCGAACGAAATCCGGAGCGCCTCGGCCACCCGGACCAGCTCGCCCCTCGGCGGGACGCCCCGCATCTTTCCAGCGGCGCTCGCGAGAGACGCCGAAGAGATCTCCCCCCGCCGAACGCAGACCATCCGTCCGAACCGGCGCTTCTCGATGAGCTGGACGGCCGCGACACCGAGCCGCGTGGCGAGGATCCGATCGAACGCCGTCGGGCTCCCGCCCCTTTGCAGATGCCCCAGGACGGTCACGCGCGTGTCGATCCCCGTCCGCTGGGCGATTTCGGCGGCGATCTTTTGCCCGATCCCTCCCAGGCGCTCCGCCCGGCCCCCCGCGGCCTTCTCCACCAGCGACACCGATCCCCCCCTGGGCTTCGCCCCCTCGGCCGCGACGATGAGGGAGAACTTGGATCCCCGGTGCCGCCGGGTCACGATCTTCTCGCACATGGCCTCGTAGTCGAAGGGAATCTCGGGGATCAGGATCACGTCCGCCCCGCCCGCGATCCCGCTCTCGAGCGCGATCCAGCCGGCATACCGTCCCATGACTTCCAGGACGATGACCCGGTGGTGGCTCTCCGCCGTCGTGTGGAGCTTGTCGAGGGCCTCCGTGGCCGTCGTAACCGCCGTGTTGAACCCGAACGTGATGTCCGTCGACGCCAAGTCGTTGTCGATCGTCTTCGGAACGCCGACCATCGGGAGCCCCCGCCGGTGAAGATCGTACGCGATCCCCATCGTCCCGTCCCCGCCGATCGTCACCACCGCGTCGAGACCCATCTTCCGCGCGTTGCGGATGACCAGCGGAGAGAGGTCCCGCGTGACGATCTTTCCCCTGACCTCGGTCTGATACTTGAACGGGTTCCCCCGGTTCGTCGTCCCCAGGATCGTCCCCCCCTGCGGGAGGATCCCCCGGATCGCGAGCGGCGTGAGGACCTTCGATTTGGACGGGTCGATGAGGCCGTCGAACCCGTCGAAGATCCCCACGACCTCCCATCCGTGCGTATTGACGGCCGTTTTCACGACCGCCCGGATGACGGCGTTGAGTCCCGGACAATCGCCTCCGCCCGTCGAAATCCCGATCCTCCGAATTGGTCTCATCCGTCTTCCCTCCGGGAAAAGTAGTCCCTGAGCGCCTGGACGGTCGAGGGAAAGGCCAGATCGTCCCAGGGAATCTCGTCCGGCCCAAAAAGGCCGACCTCCAGCGTCTCGTCTCCGACCGACGGCCGATCGCCGTTTCCCTCGGCCTTGTAGACGATGATCACGACGGGGTAACCGGGATACGAATAGACGCCCACGAGGCCCGTGATCGTCACGTCGAGGTTCACCTCTTCCCGCGTCTCCCTCCGGGCCGCCTCCTCCATCTGCTCGCCCACGTCGGCGAACCCGCCGGGGTAGACCCATTTCCCGTACGAGGGCTCGATCCCGCGGCGCAGGAGGACGATCTTTCCGTCCACGCGCGGGATCGCGCAGGCCGCCACTTTCGGGTTCTGGAAGAAGATGAACCGGCAGGCGTCGCACACGAGCCGCTCCGGTTCGTGGTCCCGCAGCCTTCGCGCCGAGAGCCCCGCGCCGCACCTCGGACAGTAGGCAAAAACGGGGCCTTGGTGATGCGGATGGTCGATCTTCGTCCCTTCTGCTTTCCGATTCACCGATTCACCCAGTCACCGATTCACCAAATCCCCCCGTTCCCCCCTTTCACAAAGGGGGGAACGGGGGGATTTCTCACCGATTCACCTCTTCGCCATTCCCCTCAACTCTTCGACCAGCCGCTCGGCCACGGCCGTCACGTCGCCCACGTCTTTCCCGTGTCCGTCAACGCCGATCTCCCGCGCGAACTCCTTCGTCGTCACGGCCCCCCCGATCATGATCTTGCAGGGCAATCCTTTCTCTCTGACGGCGTCCCGGACGATCTTCATCTGCATCATCGTCGTCGTCATGAGGGCCGAGAGGCCGATCACGTCCGCCCGGTGCTTCGCGGCCGCGTCAAGGATCGCCTCGCACGGAACGTTCTTGCCCAGGTCGACCACCCCAAATCCGTAGTTCCGGAGCATCAGACAGCAGATGTTCTTGCCGATGTCGTGGACGTCCCCCTTCACCGTGGCCATGACGATCGTTCCCTTCTTCTCCATGGCGCCGGCCGACTCCATGAGCGGAGACAGAATCTCCACGCCCTTCCTCATCGTCTCGGCCGCCGCGATGAGATGCGGGATGAACTTCTTCCGGGCCCCGAACAGCTCGCCCAGATGGCGGATCGCGGGCGTCATCACGTCGAGAAAGACGGCGAACGGATCGAGACCCTCGGCCAGCCCCTGGCGGACGAGGTCCTGGATCGATTCCCGCTCTCCCTCCACCACGGCCTCGAAGATCCGGTCGCGCGTGCTCTTCGGCGTCCCGGCCTCCGCCGCTGGTTTCTTCCGCTCCTCCGCCTTCGCCTGGTGAATCTCGATGAACCGGCGGCACCCCGGGTCTCGTCCGGAGAAAAGCGAGGCCCCTTCCACGGCCCGGTGCATCCCCTCGTCGTACGGGTTCACGATCCCGGCGTCGAGCCCGGCCCCGATGGCGAGGGCGAGGAAGGTGTTGTGAATGAGCGGCCGGTTGGGGAGGCCGAAGGAGACGTTCGAGACGCCCGCCGACGTCGCGGCTCCCAGCTCCCGGCTGATGAGGCGGATCGTCTCCAGCGTCTCCCGGGAGCCCTCCTGCATCGCCGAGACCGGAAGGGCCAGGACGTCGAATACGATCTGGTCCGGAGAAATTCCGAGGTCCAGAGCCCGCCTCATGATCTTCTCGGCATTTTTCAGCCGGTCGGCCGCCTTTTCGGGGATCTCGTCGCCGGAGACGAGAGCGAGAACGGAGGCGCCGTACCGTTTCACGAGCGGCAGGACCCGCTCGAGTTTCTCCTCCTCGGCGTTCACGCTGTTGACGAGCGCCCGGCCCGGATAGACCTTGAGGCCCGCTTCCAGGGCATCGACGCTCGAGGAATCGATGACGAGCGGCAGGTCCACGACGTTCTGGACGGCCGTCACGGCCCGTCCCATGTTCTCGGCTTCGGGCGTCATCGGAACGCCGACGTTCACGTCGAGCGCGTGCGCGCCGTGCTCGTACTGCTTCCGGGCCTCGGCCACGATCATGTCCATCCGCCCTTCCCGGATCGCTTCGGCGAACGCCTTCTTCCCCGTCGGGTTGATCTTCTCGCCGATCTTGAGGAAGGGAAACCCCGGGCCGATCCAGACCGTCTTCATCCGGCTCGTGATCTTGACGCCCGCCGGCACGGACCGGGGAACGGCGGGCCGCCCCTTGATCGTGGTCTTTAGAAGGCGGATATATTCCGGCGTCGTTCCGCAGCAGCCGCCGACGAGCGTCGCGCCGGCGTCGATGAACCGGGGGCCGAATGCCGCCACTTCCGCCGCCGAAAGGGGAAAGATCGTCTTCCCCTCGCGCTGGACGGGAAGCCCCGCGTTCGGCTGGACGCCAATCGGTTTCCGCGTCGTCCGGGCCATCTTCTCGACGACCGCGGTCATCGCGTCGGGACCGGTCGAGCAGTTGACGGCGATCACGTCGGCCAGCGTCTCCAGCGCCGCCGCGGCCGTTTCCGGATCGGTCCCCGTGTCCGTGAGTCCGTCGGTCGTGAACGTCATCGACGCCACGAGGGGAAGATTCGGCGCCGCGTCCCGCGCGCCGATGAGCGCCGCGCGGACCTCGAGGAGATCGAACATCGTCTCGATCACGATCAGGTCGGCGCCGGCCCGGGCGAGGGCGCGCGCCTGCTCGGCGAAGATTGCGACGGCGTCATCGAACGGAAGCTCGCCGAACGGCGCGAGCGTCGTTCCGAGCGGCCCGATGTCGCCCGCGACGTACGCCTGGGTCCCCGCCGCCCGGCGGGCGATTTCCACGGCCGCCCGGTTGATCTCCACGAGCCGCGCTTCCGCGCCGTACTCGGCGAGACGCAGGCGGGAAGCCCCGAACGTGTTCGTGAGGATCGCGTCGCTTCCGGCATCGACGTACTCCCGGTGCACGGCCTCGATGGCCGCCGGGTTCTCCAGATTCCAGAGGTCCGGCGCGTACCCCGCCGGAAGCCCCCGTCCCTGGAGAAGCGCCCCCATGGACCCGTCGAGGAGGAGAACCTCGCGGGATACGCGGTCAAGAAAGGATGTCATGCTTTCCCCTTCCGGAAACCGCGCCGCTTTTTCCTTGAAGGATGCCTCACGGCAAACATGGAAAAGACCAACACATCTATGACTCTCCGATGGCGAACTGGATCTCCCGCGTGTTCTGCACAACCTTGGAAGCCTGCATGATCTCGAAGCGAACAACCCCCCCGTCGTAGCCGAAGTCAACGATGATTCCGGGCCGCACTTCATCACTCTCTTTGATCCGCTCGTCGCGCAGAGTGATTGTCATCGAGTCCGCTTCCTTGTCATAGGTCACCTTCATGACGCACCTCCTTCCAAGAACCTGTCGATCCGAGATGTCTTGTAGAGCGTCACGACGACCCTTTCGGATGCCGTCTCCTCGACCACGATACGGAGGAGCATCTCTTGTTGCAAGACCGGATCGAAATACCGCCGCATGAACACGCGCCGAAGAGGCTGGCCAGGCACGACAAGCTCTGGAGCCTCCAATGTCTGATCGGCGACCGCTCGATCGATCTCACGATCTCCGAGATTCTTCAGCGCATGCAAAGACCACCGATTCCACCCGATCACGGCCGAGACGGCCATTCGGGGAATCATGATGTGCGATTCGGGCATTGCCTTGAGCCCGATCTTTTCCGCTTCGACCAGACGAAGAAGCTCCGGTTGGTGCGAAAGCGCCCAGTCGCCGTACCCGCATGCGTACCGGAACGTCCGCTCGTATCCGTTCTTGACGATCTCGCTCTCGACCACGCGGTCCACCTGGTCCGCCATGTAGTCGGCCATCCAAGTCCCGACACGCTCCAGGAAGAACGCCTCCGCCAGGTTCTCCGCGGACAACGCCTCGACCCGGGCCGGAAGCGCCTCCCCGATGTGGCAGGCCATGAGCGTCGCGTAGTCGCAGTCCGCGAGGAGCTTCACCATGTTCGATCCCGAGAGAAGCGTGCCGCTCCCCTCGATGACAATCCGGTCGGGCCGGACCTCCGCGATCCGAAACGTCCGGTAGCAGGCCTGCCCTTGGATGAGCGAATAGGCCAGGTCGATCGCTTTCTTGATGTCCCGGGAAAGCGTGGCCGAGTCCAGCTCGGCGAGCGAACCGGCCTTGGGAATCCGCATCTCCCGCAGGACTTTCTTCTCGTCGATCGTGAACGGGATGTTGCGAAGGACGACCGCTCCCGCAAGGCTCCTGATCGGCATCGACTCTCCCGCCGGCTCCTTATGCTAGCACACGGAGAGCCGGAAAACGTGCGCGAATCATGACTGGCCCGTCGAACGATCCATCATGGCGGCCCGGGCCGCCATGAACCCTTCCCGCGTCAGGTCCACGCCGATGATCCGGTCCTTCGCGTCCTTCTCGCTCCACGGAAGAGGAATCGGAATCTTGGAGCCGTCCTCGGAAAGCGCCAACCGGTACCCGGCCGTGAACCCGCCGAGGAGCTTCCTCGCGATCAGGTCCCGGAGAGCGTCGTAGAAGTCGAGGTGGTATTCCTTGCGGACCTTCTCCTCGGACTCGGGGATCGGAAGCGGATTGCGGAGGAGGGAGTAGATGAACCGGAACACCCCTTGGGGCAGACACACGGCGGGATCGACCTTCTGCGGAAGATCGGAGAACGTCTCCCGCCCGAGAAGGTAGATCTCCAGCTCGAGAACTTCCTTGGACACCATCTCGACGCCGAGGGCGTGAGCCCGCTCTTCTTCCGTGTCATCCACGTTTCGCCTGGGATGGCGGCAATAGAGGGCTTTCAGGACCTCTTCCTGAAGCGGGGAGAGCGCGCTCTGTCTCACCGGCGGCTCCCCGCGGGCGTCTCCGCCCTCTTGAACGGACAGCCGCGCTCCGCGGCGTGCCGCTCGTATTCCTCGCGGAAGTGGAGGATGGAGCTCCGGACGGGCTGGACGGCCGCCGTAACCAGGTGGCAGATCCCTTTGCGCTCGATCATCCGGCATACCTGGAGGGCGGCGTCGATGTCCTCCGTCGATCCTTTCCCGCTCTCGATCCGCGAGACGATCTGCTCCAGGGTCTCCGTCCCCAGCTTGCACGGCGGACACTGACCGCAGGAGCCGTGCTCGAAGAAAGAGACGAACCCGTGGACGACATCGACGAGGCACGTCTCCGCGCCCACGATGAACATCCCGCCCGTGCCGAGCCCCGTCCCGGCTTCTTTCATGGAATCGAAGTCGAGACGCACGTCGATCTTGTCCGCCGGCAGAAGAGGAAGGGAGGGACCGCCGGGGAAGACGGCCTTGAGCCTCCCGCCTCCGCGGATTCCTCCGCCGTCCTTCTCGATGAGGTCCCGGAGCGGATACCCCATCGGCCGCTCGTAGAGCCCCGGCCGCAGAACGTCGCCCGAGAGGCAGAAGACCCGCGTCCCGTGGTTGTTCACCGGGCCGATCGTCTTGTACCAGTCCGCCCCGCGCGCCAGGATGTGCGGGAGGTTGGAGAGCGTCTCCACGTTGTTCACGACCGTGGGCTTCCCGAAAAGACCGACCGCTGCGGGATAGAACGGCGGCTTCTGGCGCGGAATCGGCGCTTTCCCCTCGATTACTTCCAGACAGGCCGTCTCCTCGCCGCCGATGTAGAGGCCGGGGCTCTCGACGACGCGGACCTCAACCCCGGAGCGGCCAGGTTTCTCTCTGGTCCCGATGGTCCCCGCGTCCCGCGCCTCGTCAAGAGCGCGGGCCATGACGGCGATCTCGTTCCTGAACCGGCCGTTGATGTAGAGGTAGGCGGTCTTCGCGCCGACGGCGTGCGCCGCGATCAGGATCCCTTCGAGGAGCTGATGCGGCGCGCGAAGAAGGAGTGCTTGGTCCTTGAACGTCCCCGGCTCATCCTCGTTGGCGTTGCAGACGAGGTACTTCTCCGGCGACGGGTTCTCGAGAACCATCCGCCACTTGACGGCCGTGGGAAAGCCGCTCCCGCCCCGCCCCCGGAGCGCGGCCCGCTCGATCTCCGCCACAATCTCCGCCGGGGCCATCGCGAGGGCTTTCTCAAGACCCTTGCCCCCCCCGACCCTCTCGTAGGCCGCGAGATCGGGGAGATCCAGGCGATCCGGATGGAGGAGAACCGGCTCCGTCATGCCGAACCAGACTGAAGATCATCCCACGCCCGATCGAGCCACTGGTCATGCGGGTGCACGGTAGACCTCCCGCCCTTTTCCGAGGATTTCTTCCCGGAAAAAACGGTTTTCCCGTAATGCCAGCTCGACTTCCCCAGGCGTGTAGACGAGGAGGTCCGCCCCGACGTCAAGCCCGCAAAGAAGCGCGACCTCGCGGAGGCGTTCGAAGAACGGCAACGGTGTCTCCTTGACGATCAGGAGATCCAAGTCGCTCGTCTCGTTCACTTCACCCGTCGCGAGCGAACCGAAAAGGACGACTCTCTCCGGCTTGTACTTCTCGGCAAGAACCTGGACGGCCTTCGAGAGTGCCTCTTCCAGGCGCTCCCGCCGTCCGGTTGCTCCTTGCGTCGTCATATCGCTCCCCATGACTAACCGATCCTCTTCCGCGACCTGCCAACCAATTCTCCCGCCGCGTCTCTCGCGCCGGCTCCTGTTCAGAGCAACGGGAAAAAGCTGGAGACCTGGAGAACTACCTCCGCCGTTTCACGGATTTCTGGCCGGCTTTCGAAGCAACCTTCCGCGCCGGCTTCTTGGCCGACTTCTTCGCCGTGGCCTTCTTCTTCGCCGCCGCTTTCCTTGGCGCGGCCTTGCCCGCCTTCTTTCCTTTCGATAGAAGTCCGGCCAGCGTCTCGCCGATCAGGGCCGGGTTGTCCGTCACGGCCACTCCGGCCTTGCGGAGCGCCGCCATCTTCGACGCGGCCGTGCCCTGCCCGCCGGAGATGATCGCGCCGGCATGTCCCATCCGCCGGCCCGGCGGCGCGGTCACGCCGGCGATGAACGCCACGACCGGTTTCGTCACGTTCTTCTTGATGAAGTCGGCCGCGCGCTCCTCGGCGTCGCCGCCGATCTCGCCGATCATCACGATCGCGTCCGTCGCCGGGTCCTTCTGGAAGAGGTCCAGGACGTCGATGAAGTTCGTCCCGTTGAGCGGGTCGCCGCCGATCCCGATGCACGTCGACTGCCCCAGCACCTGCTTCGTCACCTGCCAGACCGCCTCGTACGTGAGCGTCCCGGATCGGGAGACGATCCCCACGCGCCCCTTCTTGTGGATGAAC
>JACPZO010000129.1 GCA_016195465.1 Nitrospirota bacterium | reverse complement strand
GTGGGAATGGGCGCACCGGGGAAGCTCGCGTACTTTTTCCTCACGCTTCCCGTCGTCTCGTTCGTCATCAAGCTCCCCATCTCGATCGGCGGTCTGGGGATCGGCGAAGGGGGGCTTGTGGTGGGATTCATCCAGGGGGGAATGGCGTACGAAGAGGCGCTGGCTCTCGCGCTGGTTCTCTCGTTTCTCTCTTTGGCGGTCGCTCTCGCGGGAGGCGGGGTCGCTCTGCTCCGGCCGGATGGAGCCGGAAAGGGCGCGGCGGCCGGTCTGCCGGCCCGGTGACGCTCGATGCCGACACCCTACGGTCACGTTTTTGCCGGCGGGATCCTCTACCTCCTGGCGAATCGCGGCGCTCCGCGCCGGGCGGACGCGGGGCGGATCCTTCTGTACGCCGGTCTTGCGGCCGCCGCCGATCTCGATCTCTTCCTCGATCTCTGGGTCGGCGAGCCCGGTCGATTTCACCACGGGATCTCCCACTCCCTGGGGATGGCCGTTCTCGTCGGGTTGGGAGCCGCGGTCGCGACCTGGAAGAGCGGTCCATCGGCCCTTGGGGTTTTCGCGGCGGCGTTCTCCCTGCACACCTCTCACGTTCTCCTGGACTACCTGGCGGTGGATACCAAGGAACCTTTCGGTCTCATGGCGCTCTGGCCTCTCAGCGACGCGTACTATTTGTCGCCGGTCCCGGTCTTCCTGGACGTCTGGCGCTGGCCCGTATCCGGCGAGATGGTCCGGCACAACGTCCTCGCGGTGGTCCGGGAGACGCTCATCCTGTTTCCCGCGCTCGCGGTTCTGTTTTACGTCCGGCGGAGATCCGGGCGAAACCTGTCCGATCCGAGTTTTGGCGGACATGCCGTTCCCACGGGCCCGGCGGGGGAGGGGAGGGGGGACGTTGAGTAAGCCGTATCTTTCGGTCGTCATTCCTTTCTACAACGAGCGCGACAATGCCAAGGCCGTGTTGGAGGAGGTCTCGGCGGCGCTCGGCCCGGCTGGGGTCTCATACGAAATCGTCGCCGTGGACGACGGCTCCCGGGACGGGACGGGGGACGTCCTCCGGCAATGCGCCGGGAGGGATGACCGGCTGGTTGCCGTTCTTCTGCGGAAGAATTTCGGCCAGACGGCGGCCTTGTCGGCCGGCATCGACCATGCCGGGGGGAGCGTGATCGTAACGATGGACGGGGACCGGCAGAACGATCCGGCCGACATCCCGCGCCTCCTGAAGAAACTGGACGAGGGGTACGACATCGTGAGCGGATGGCGCGTTCACCGGAAAGACCCGTTCTTCACCCGGCGCCGTGGCTTCGTGGGTCGGCGTTTCCGTCGCCGAACTTCCCGTCAACCACCGTCCGCGGACGGCGGGCCGGTCGAAGTACGGCCTGTCCCGGACCGTCCGCGTCATCCTGGACCTTCTCACGGTCAAGTTCCTCCTTTCCTACGCCACCCGGCCGATCCAGATCTTCGGCCTCATCGGCCTCGTGTTTCTGGGGGCCGGCTCTGCGACCGGCCTGTATCTTTCCTTCGTGCGGCTTTTTATGGACGAGCCGATCGGCAACCGCCCGCTCCTTTTGCTCGCGGTCCTCCTCGTCCTGGTTGGAATCCAGCTCATCACGATGGGGCTTCTGGCCGAGATGCTCGCCCGAACGTATCACGAATCGCAGAACAAACCGATCTACGTCGTGAAGGAGATCCTGACGCGCCGGGAACGCTCGCCCCTCCCCGAAGAAATTCCCTCGGGCGCCTCGGGCGCCTCGGGCGGATGACAGGTTTCGTCGCCCTCGATCTGCGGGCCCTTCAGGCCGGCTATAAGGCACATCTCGAAAGAGGGATAGGGCGTCACGCGCGGGGTCTCGCTCGGGCGCTCGCGGATCTCGTTCCGAAGGGCCGGATCAAGTTCTTCGTCTCTCCGGGGCCCGCCCCCGATCTGAACGGAAGTTCGATTCCTGTCGAATTCCTGCGGTGGCCGGGGTGGATCGAGAGACTTCCCGCGGGACGGGAGACGGCTTTCCGCCTCTCGGGGTTGTCGGCCGCCGTACGGCGGCTCGATGTCCGGGTCGTTCACTTCCCTTCTCACACCGACGCCCCCCTCGGCCGGCTCGATGGGACCAGACTCGTTGTCACGGCGCACGACATCATCCCCGTGGTCTTCCGGAAGGAATACGCCGGCCGGGACGCGATCCGCAATCTGCGGTCGCGCTTCGGCACGTGGCTGAACGTGCGCGTTCTGGAGAAGGCCGACCGGATCATCGCCGTCTCGGAAGCGACGAAGAAAGACCTCGTGGGGACGCTGGGCCTCACGCCGGGGAAGATCACCGTCATCCCGAACGGCGTGGGCCGGTTTCGCCGGCCGTCGCGATCCGACGTCGAGAGCTTCAAGGGCTCGAACGGCCTGACGCGCCCCTATCTTCTCCACGTCGGCGGGATCGACCGGCGGAAGAACGTCAATCTCCTTCCGGAGATCCTCCGGCGCGTGCGGGCCGGGGGGCTCGATCTCGACCTCGTCTTCGTCGGGCGGATCGAGAGGGAGCCCGAGTTCCCGGCGCTGGGAGCGGCCGTTCGCGCGGCGGGCGTGGAGAAGAACGTCCGGTTTGCGGGTTTTGTGCCCGAGGCCGATCTGGCGTTTCTCTACGCGGGGGCTTGGGCCCTCGTGGAGCCGTCGCTCTACGAAGGCTTCGGACTCCCCGTTCTCGAAGCGATGGCCGCCGGGACGCCGGTCATCGCTTCCAACCGCGGAGCGTTGCCGGAGGTCGCGGGAGACGCGGCGCTTCTCGTCGAGCCGGAAGAGGGGCCGATCGTAGAGG
>JACPZO010000001.1 GCA_016195465.1 Nitrospirota bacterium | reverse complement strand
GGGCGTACTGTTGCGCGACCTCGGACGGATTCCGCACGGTCGCGCACCCCGAAATAAGAACGCCCGCGAGAAGACCGACCAACAGGAATCCCCGTGCCGATTTTGGCGTCATTGTCCGGTTGTGTCTTCCGTCATGGGTTCCCCGCTTTGCAAATGGAGAGATGGATCCATCCAGTCGAATCGGCACGAATCACGATGCAGTTTAGCCGTTTCGTCCGGAATTGCCAACCGCGGCCGGGATCTTGCCCGGCGCGGTGTTTGCGCGGATCCACGCCTCCAGATCGCCGGGGTCGGCTCTCCCGATGACCACGCGCGTCTTGCCGTCTCCTCCGGACAGGTGGAATCTCGGCAGTTCCCCGTACCATGTGAGGTCCACTTCGGCGCGGAGCCGCTCGGAGAAAGGATCGGCGAAGACCCACGTCTCGCACCCATCCAGCGAGTGCTCCCGCAGGACCTCCGCAATCGCCGGCGCCTCCCCCGGGGAGTCCGTCGAGACGACCACGAGGTCCAGGCCGGGATACTTCCTCCGCAGATTTCCGAGCAGAGACAGATCCTCCCGGCAGTAGGGGCACGTCAGAGACCAGAAGACGAGGATGAACGGTTTTCCCGACCGTGCCGTTACGATCTCCTTGTAGCTTCCTCGGTCGAAAGGCTTAAGGCCGGCGGCCCAGGAGAAGGCGGCTTGCAGGCCAACGAGCAACACCGCCGCGAAAACCAGAGAGAGCCGCCTGGCGTTGCGCCTATTCATGAGCCGCACCCCGCGCAAGGGGAACCAGTCTGTATCCTTCCGCCGCCGTGTTCCACGAGAGGAACGCCTCCCGGCCGTTCGTGATCAACAATGGATAATCTGAGGCCCCGGACGTAGACGCCGCCGTCCGGGGGTCGGACCATCTCCTTCCGCCGTCTTGCGAAATGGCGACGCGAACGACGGCGGCCTCCCCCTCGAGTTCTTTCCAGGCCGTGAAAACCCGCGCTCCCAGACTGAGGACCTGGGGACGAGAGGCCTGAGCCTCCGGCCGGCCGAACCTCACGGCCGGGGATATTGTCCCACCCCCGTCCGCCGAGCGGGCGTAGAAGATTCCCGGCCTGCCTCCGACCCCCGTGAACCATGCGAAATGGTAAACACCGTCCGGCCCGATGGAAAGCGCCGGGCCGTGGTGCGGACAGCCGTCCACGTGCCAGTCGTCGTAGGAGGCGCGGATGATCCGGGACTTTCCATCCAGGCGCATCATGGCGTGATCCCTGACGTTCTTCCCGAAGATGTGCCTCCAGAGGATGACGGGCGTTCCGTCGGTGTCCGTGCGGATTGCAACCCGGCAGCATTCGCAGGCGTGGTCTGCCAGCTTGACGTTCGGACCGAAGCTCGCGCCGCCGTCGACGGAGACGGCCGCGTAGAGCGCCGTCCCCTTGTACTTCTGCCCGATCTTCTCGGCGGCAAAGGAGTCGCGCTTGTCGAGCCACGCGACGTGGATCCGCCCGCGGCCGTCTACGGCGAGCTCGTCGAACCGGTGGCTGATCTGTTCCCGGTTGTCATTCACAGAGATCGGGGTGGAAAAGGTCTTGCCCCCGTCCACCGAGCGAGAGAAGCGGATGTCGCCGGACATCGGCTTCGCCAGCCCCTGGGTCCAGGAGACGTACACGGTCTCCTTGCGGACAATGATCTTGGGACGGTTTTCCCCGTCCCCGAGGATGTCTTCTGGCTCGGCATTGACCTTGACGGGCGGACTCCAGGAAACGCCCTTGTCGTCCGACCGGCTCACGTGCAGGTGCCTGCCGCGGATCGCGGCCGTCCACAGCCCTCCGCGCTCGTCGAAGGCGGCCGTGACAGCGAACGACGGTTTTGCCAGAGATTCACTCCACGCCTTGTCCCTGTCGCGGGCCGGACGGGGCGGTTTGTCCGCCCCGTCCGCCGCGGGTATTGGAAGAAGCGGCAGGAACGCCGCGATCAAGACAGACGCCGCCAGCGTCGGCCGGGGAGCCAGGCTTCTCGCGACCGGCTGGCGGTGTGTTCCAGGGTTCATGCTAGAACCTCACAGACACTTCGCCAAAGTACGATCTCCCGGGGGCCTTGAACGACTGGTAGTAATCGCGATCCAGCAGATTGTCGATTGACAGGGACGCCGTGATCCACTCCTTCACCTTGTACGCCACCTTGGCGTTCATCACGAAGAACGGATCGTACGATCCGTAAACCCCGTCAATCGTGTCCAGGTTCTCGTCGTTCGCGTAGGTCTTGCCGACGTACTGGCCGGTCAAAGCACCCGACCAGGGTCCCTGGACTCCCTGGAGACCCGCGCTGAACATGTTCCGAGGGGTGCGGGTCATCCGCTTTCCTTCGGTTGAAGGTTTGGCCGGATTGCTCGTGATCGTCGCGTCGTTGTACGTCGTATTGGCGAAGACGCTCAACTCCTTGTTGATCTTCTGGCGCACCTCAAGTTCGACTCCCTTGACGAGGGCCTTCCCGGCATTGGCGATGCTCTGCGTCGTGGCCGTCTGCGTCCGGTAGATCAGGTCCTTCAGCCTGTTCTCGTAGTACGTGGCGCGGACGAGCGTCCCCGCCACGAACCTCTGCTCCAAGCCGGCTTCCCAGGACGTGACGACCTCGGGCTTCAGGTCGGGATTCGGCTCATAGACGAGGCCGGCCGCCGGGGTCCACCACCCGAACGTGTCGCGCAGAACGGGGGGATGGAACGCCTCTCCGAAGGAGGTCCGAAGGGTCGTCGACTCCCGCGGACGGTAGACGAGAGACGCCTTGGGGCTGACGTGGGACTGGTTTCTCGCGCCGTATTCGTTCCGGTAGACAGGAGCTTTCACCTGCTCGATGGTTCCTTCGGTCGTCCACCAGTCATAGCGAGCGCCGAGATAGGCCGTGAGCCGATTGGTCAGATAGATTTCGTCCTGAAGAAATATCCCGTAGGAGGTGTCGTTTCCGGCGGTCTTGTTCTCCGTCACGCCGGTCTCGTCCGCGTTCCGCCAGTCGCCGATCCGGTACTGGTAGGTCTCGATTTTTCTGTGTGCCGCCGAGACGCCGGCGACGACGAAGTGCTTCTCGGCGGCGGGGAGACTCGCCTGGACGAGGCCGGAGAGCTCCGTGTTGGGACGGTGAAGCCTGCTTCCCGCTCCGCCATTTTCATACGTGGCGCCGGAGAGGGGGATGGTGTAGTCGTAGATCGGGATGTCGATGTATCCCAGGCTCGCTTTGAACGATCCGGCCTTCCCGATCTTCGTGTCGTATCCGAGGCTGTACCTGTACATCACCTTCGGGTTTGGTCCCTGCAGGAAGTTCGATTCGGAAAGGGCGATCGTTTTGTCTCCGCCGTCGGAGAGCGTGACGCTTCCGCTGCTCACCTCGGTCCCCGCCGCGTTCTTGAGATACGTGTTGAACCGCTCCCATTCCTTCTCGTAAGAGAAGTAGGAGGCCGCGAGGGAGAGCTTCGAACCGTCGAACAGCTCCGCTACAAGCTTGGCCGAAGCGGTGTGCGAGTTCCATCCGCGCCGTCCCGTGTCGCCGACCTTGTATGCGGCGTTCCCGAACGAATCGGTCGTCCGCTCCCATCCGCTCACCCGCGTTCCCGTCGATCCGGCGATCGCCTTCAGGACGACCTCGTCCGAGATGTACCCGTCGCTTTCCTTGTACCCGTAGCCCAGGATGACGCCCAGCGTGCCCGAGATCCGGTCCTGATAGAGAAGGCCCACGCTCTTTGTGCCGAACGAACCGTACCCCAGCTTGGGCAGGAACTCCCTCTTTGCCGGCATTTTGGTGATGATGTTGATGACCCCGCCCATCGCGCTTCCGCCGTACAGGGAGGAAAAGGGCCCGGGGACGACCTCGATCCGCTCGACCGTCTCCGGCGGGACCGACTCCCACGTGACCGCGCCGATATACGGATCGTTGAGCGTCTGACCGTCGACGAGAACGAGGGTCCTTGAATAGTCCGGGATCCCCCGGAGGAGGACGTTCGTGCTCATAACGCTCGGCTCATGGCCCCCCCGGCGGGTCGCGAACACGCCGGGGAGAAACGTGAGCGCCTCGTCGAGCGACTGGACGTTCATCGACTCGATGTCCCTGGATGTGACGACGCTGACGGTTGCGGGCGCCTCGGCCGTCTCCTTCTCCGTCTTGGTCGCCGTGACCACGATCTCTTCGAGTTGTTGCGCGTCCTTCGGCTTGGCGGCCGGTTTATCCTGGGCGCCCGCCCCGGCGGAAAGAGCGAAACAAAGCAACACGCCGATGAATGAACCAAAAGTCCTTCTCACGTTTACCTCCCGATGACTTGGCCCGGGGGGGCCGGCCGGTTTTTCCCTGTCTGGCGTCGGAAAGAAGGCCTTCCCCAGGTCCTCCGGGGAAGGGCGAGCGCCTTGAGGGTGGAACTACATCTTGTGCTCGTGTTCCGCCTTGGCTCCGTTCCTCTTGATCGTCCTAGAACAAGTACGTGGCGCTCCCCACGGCCTTGTAGTCCTCTCCGAGCTGAGTACCGCCGAGGTTGTGATAGACGGGATGCTGATAAGACAACTCAAATACCCAGTGAGGGGCTGCCACGACCTGAACCGCCGGAGCGAGATAGATCGTATGCCCCCCCGAGTTGGCAAGTTCTACCCCGTTTTCCTTTTCCTTCCCCCTCAGTTCCCCGTTCAGGCCAAGAGAAAGGAAAGTCCCGCACAGCGTGGCTCATGGAAAACCCCAGGACAAAATCCGTTGAGCCTGTCCCAAGCTGAAGATGGGAATCAAGATAGTCCGCGCCGTCCTCCGTCTTGCCGTCCGTCTTGCCGGTTGCAAACTTTATTCCGGCAAGACCCGCAAGAGAGGTGGTGGCATCAATAGTGTGCGTCTTGAAGAAAGTGTAACGTCCCATCACGGCAACATCTCCAACTCCGGATTGTTCTCCCTTGTCGGCGTGCCACCCGTAGCTTCCGTGCCAGGAGCGTCGCATCCTGAGTAACGCTGTAAAAGCCTGTAATCTCGGTTGTCCAGTATTCCTCTTTTGCGCTCAGGCCTTTTGCGCTCCGGTTGTCAACCTCATGTGTCCCGTTGTAGAGGCTGTTCAGGAGCGTATACCGTTCATTCACCCGTATGCCTGCGCCTTTGACGGTCTCGAGCGGCGATATGCCCTGCGAGAGAATGCAGTAGTCGCACGCTTCGGCGGGCCGCGCGGCAAGAAAGACCAAGACGAGAAACGACAGCGAGAGCGATCTCTTTATCATTTCATTCCTCCTTTTTGTGAGTGTTCAGACGTCGCCGGGCAATAGACGTGTCGGCGTGCCGACTGCCGCGGTGCGGTTTCATATTGCGTGCCGCGGTGCGGTTTCATATTGCGTCCTCCCGTATCCGCCGCGGGTGCCGACGAGGAGGTGGCTGCCTTTCGTCGGCACCCGGGCGGGGGACTGCCGCAGGCTCCGCGCGGGTGGGCGGAGCCGCGGGCGGCAGAAATCAGAGAGAACTTGCGATCAGCTCTCAGCGGTCGGCCTTCAGCCAAGAGATTTAAGACTTGTCTTCCGTTCCTGCTGAGTGCTGACTGCTGATTGCTGACCGCTTCTCTCATGACGCCAGCCTGAACGTGACCGGCTGGCGGACCCAGACGGCGACGGCGACGCCGCCACGCGTCGCTGGAATGAACCGCCACTTGCGGACGGCTTCGATGGCGGCCTTGTCCAGGTCGATACAGCCCGAGGGTGCGTCGACGACAATGTCCCCGACATTGCCCGTCTCCGCGACCAGAAGACGGAGAACAACCGTCCCTTCAAGACCGTGGCGGCGCGCCATCTTGGGATAAGCGGGCAGGACGCGGTGACTCACCGCAAGCGAACCGGGTGGGAGGACGGCCTGTGTCTGCCTGATCGGTTCGTCCGGCCTTACGGCCTCCGCGGGTTTGGACGCAGCCGGAGGAGCGGGCGCTTCGACCTTCTCGGGGAGGATAGTCTCCGCCGTTCTTGTGGGCTCCGGCGCTTCCGCCTTCTTCTCCACGACGGGAGGCTTGTGGCGCGGCGCGGGGACCGCCACAGGCGCGGCGGCGGGCGCTTCCGGTTCGACCAGCATCAACTCCACGGGAATCAGGACCGGAGGCGCGACTCTTGTCGAAAGGTACAAGGAGCCGAAGCCGAGCGCGGCCAGGTGGAGGATTAGCGAGACGGTGAAAGCGCCGGGGATCCGGGGCGCAGGAGCGGCGAGAGACGATCTCATGACCCGACCTCCTTTCTTTCCGTCGCGATCGCGAGGCGGCCGGCGCCCACCTGGCGGACGAGGTCGAGCACCTCGACGACGCGGCCGTGCGAGACGGTCTTGTCCGCGTTCAGGACGACGACCGTGTCGGGCGCCTTCGCGAGGCGGCCGGCCAGTTCTCCCTTGAGAGAATCGAGCGCGATCGGCGCCTTGTCCAGGAATAGGCCGCCGTTCTCCGTCACCGTGACCATGAGGCGCACAGGCTCCCGCTGGCCGGTTGCGGCCTTGGGGAGACTCACGGCGATCCCCTCCTGGGCGGTCATTGCGAGCGTCGCCATCATGAAGAAGACCGTCGCAAGCGCATTTCTCTCCCTTTCGCCCTTTCCGCCGGAGACCCGCGCGCCGGTTTCCGGAAGGGCGGCCTCGAGGCGCGTGGCGAGAATCTCGAGCGATTCCATCTCTCTCTCGACGCGGGCCTGGAAGTAGTTGTAAGGGACAAGGCTCACGACGGCGACGATGAGACCCATAGCCGTCGCGATCAGCGCCTCGGCGATCCCGCCCGTGACGGCGTGCGGCTGGCTGATTCCGGTCGCCGACATGATGCCGAAAGACCGGATCATCCCCACGATCGTCCCGAAGAGACCCAGAAGAGGAGCCAGCGTAATGATCGTGTCGAGGGCCGGGAGAAATCGCTTCGCCGAGGATGCCTCGGCAAGGATCGCTCCTTCCATCGCCTCCGCCGGCCGGTCCGGAGACGTCAGGCCCGCGGCAAGGACGCGGTTCGCGGGCGTATTTCGCTCCTCCAGCCCGCGAAGGGCCGAAGCGTATTCGCCTGCCGCGACGCGGCGGAAGACCTCGGCGAACATCGGCGCACCGCGCCGCCGCAGCCAGAACCACGACCGCTCCAGGATGACGGTGACGGCGACGAGCGAGCTCGCGATGAGCGGGACCATGGCGAATCCGCCCTTGTAGATGATTTCGAGCATGCAGTACCCTCCAGGCCGGCCCGCCGAGATGGCGCGAACCGGACAGGGTCAGTTTCTGGTCAAGGTACGGGACGAACGGGACCGGTCAGCCGGACGAGAACGAACGCCGCCGCGGAGACGCGCGCTAGTACGAGCGCGCGACTCCGGGCAAGCCTCGACCCGCGGAGCTCAGGCTGACCTGGGGTGAGGGATTAGCTTCGAGGAGGCGGTGTGGGTGGACCGGTGTCGAGCGAGACAGGGGATGGAAGTCGGACAACGACTACGGACGATGATGGTCCGGCGAAAGAGACCCGGACGGGATCGCACGTCATCGTCGGCTCGATGCCGGGAAGCGAGGCGA
This sequence comes from Nitrospirota bacterium, assembly GCA_016195465.1. Lineage (GTDB taxonomy): Bacteria > Nitrospirota > RBG-16-64-22 > RBG-16-64-22 > RBG-16-64-22 > RBG-16-64-22. Next base: position 590 of record JACPZO010000001.1, on the reverse strand, counting down.
TTTCATCTCCGGGCGCGCAGGCTGTGATCTGGCACATGCCCGATCCAGGCCCGGTCTTGGGAAGCGCCGGCGCCTTGTGAGCGCCCTCCGAATGCGGCTTCTGTGAATGGTCCGCCGCCTGATTCTCCTTGGCTGCGTGGAGCGGGCAGGAAGGCGCTTCCTTCTTCTCCTCGGGAATCTGGAGATGGCAGGTGTGCGTGCAGGCTTGGCCGGCCGCGTGGCGGCACTTGCCCCCGTGGAGGTTGCAGGTTTGCCCCTGCGCGGCATCGCCGGGGAACGAGAGCGCGAGCGCTCGAACGGGGAGCGACATCATCGCAAAAGACGCGACGACGATCGCGGCAAGTATTCTGGTCGACCGGCGGACTTCCAAGAGATCACCTTCTGGGGGGGGGATATTACACTGTAACCATATATCCAACGCTCCCCGGAATGTCAAGCCAATCGTTAACAGGGCCGAAAGATTGAAAATTTGAAATTGGAAATCTGGAGGACGAAAAACAGGGAGTTGCGGGAAAAAAACCGAGCGGATAATCTGTTTGCCGCAAAACCGGATAAATCTAGTGGGAAAGCCAAATTTTCTTGAAATATTG
>JACPZO010000118.1 GCA_016195465.1 Nitrospirota bacterium | reverse complement strand
GCGCCCCTATCTTCTCCACGTCGGCGGGATCGACCGGCGGAAGAACGTCAATCTCCTTCCGGAGATCCTCCGGCGCGTGCGGGCCGGGGGGCTCGATCTCGACCTCGTCTTCGTCGGGCGGATCGAGAAGGAGCCGGAGTTCCCGGCTCTACGAAGGCTTCGGACTCCCCGTTCTCGAAGCGATGGCCGCCGGGACGCCGGTCATCGCTTCCAACCGCGGAGCGTTGCCGGAGGTCGCGGGAGACGCGGCGCTTCTCGTCGAGCCGGAAGAGGGGCCGATCGTAGAGGCGCTCGGACGCTTGGCCGCGGAGGAGGGGTTGCGCGAAGTCTTGCTGGCCAGGGGAGAGGCGAGGATCGCTCTCTTCGACTGGCGGCGCGCGGCCGAAATGACGGTACGGGTCTACGAGGAAGCCGCCGGTGAGCCTCTTTAGGTTTCTCTTTCAGGTCCAGGCGATGGGGACGGCTTTTGCGGCCGAACGGGTCGTCAATTTCGTCCTTGTTCTGGTCCTGGCCAGGGGGTTGGGTTCGGAGGGGTTCGGGTTGTACGCGACGGCCCTTTCGGTCGCCGGTCTCCTCGAATACCTGCTGGAGATGGGGATTGGACCGGTCGTGACGCGCCGCGCCGCGCAAGACCCCGGGCGGGTCCGGTCGTGGCTTCTCAAGGTTGTCCTTCTGAAAGGGGCCCTGGTTGTCGCATGCGCGGGGATCGTCGGCGGAACGATTGCGATCTGGGCCAACCATCCCGACTTGCCGATTGCGTCGGCATTGGCGGTCGGGAGTCTGGGCCTCTTCTCGATCGGCGAGACATACGCGGCTGTTCTCGCAGGGACCCAGCGCTTCGGGGAGAGGTCGGCTTTCCTCGTCGCGTATCGGGCCGCGAACCTGGCGGTTATTGCCGCCCTCCTCGCGGCCGGTGTCTCGTCCGTTCCCGTTCTTCTCTTCGGCTCGATCGCCGTCGGCATCCTGTACGCCGCCGGGATGGGCATTCGCGTCCGCCGGTACACCCGTGCCGATCCGGAGGCCGAACCAACGGACGGGCTGGGACAAGTCCTGCGCGAGGGGGTCCCCTTCGCGGTCGGCAACGTCCTTGGCGCCGTTCCGCTGAACCTTCCAACCGTGGCCGTTTCCCTGGGGATGGGTCTTTCGGCCGCCGGGGAATTTCAGGCGGCCTCCAAGCTCTTTCTCGCCCTGGGTGTGATTCCCGGGGCCGTCGGCGCCGTTGCGTTCCCGCACATGGCGGCGAAGGTTGGGCCGTCTCCGTCGGAGGCCTGGCGCCGGTTCCATCAGGGAAACGGTCTGCTTCTGCTGGTCGGAATCTGGGCGGGGCTTGTCTTGGCCGTTCTGTCGGGCCCCCTGGTCGGTCTTCTGTTCGGGGACGGCTACCGGGGCGCCGGCCCCGTGCTCATGATCCTTGCCGCGGGATCTCCCGCGTTCTTCCTCAATCACACGGCGTCGCAGGCCCTGGGGGCCGTGGGGCGCCAGGGGAACGCCGTTCTCGCCCAAGCGGCCGGGGCTGGAACGGTCATCGTCGGCGTTCTGCTCGCCTATTCCGCGGTCGGTCTCGCGATGGCGCTCGTTGCGGCCGAAGTCGTGCGCTATTTCACTTTCTCGGCCTTCGTCCGAGCGGAGGCGGGGCGCTGGATGCCGGCGGACTGGTGGATGGGGCCGGCCGCCGTTATTCCCGGGACAATCGCCGTGTCGATCTTCGGGTGGACTCCCTGGGGGGCCCTGGCGGCGAGCGTTCCATTCGCCGCGGCCGTCGTTCACTTCTCCCGGAAGAACCTTATCGCCCGTCTCGGCCCGATCCGAGAGATATTCTGAAGATTCTCCTCATCGACCTCAATTCGGTTTCGGAAGACGAGCGTGGGAAGGCGCGGGCCCTGTCCAGAGAGCCTGGGGTGGACCTGACGCTTCTCCGCCCCCACGCGTTTCGAGAGGGGATCTGGGTTCGCCGCGCCGGTGCAAGGGACGTGGATGACGGTTATCGAACGGTCGTCGGCCGTCTCGCGGGGAAGTCGCCGAACAGGGTCGTGTTTCTTTCGGGGCTGAGAGAGGCTTTCGATTCGGTTCCGGACGTCGTCCACGTCCTGACGGACGAAAACTTCTGGCTGACGACGCAGGTTGTGCGGCGCGCGCGGGCGGTCAGGCCCCGCCCGCGCGTGGTTTTCCATACGTGGCAGAACGTCCCGATGTCGGACGCCTGCTATCCTCAGCCGTGGCATTGGCTCTACCGGCTGGACACCCGGCTGGAGCGGGGGGTATTCTCATCCGCCGCGGGCGCCGTTGCGCGAAACAGCGAAGGCGTGGGCGTCCTTCGCGGGCGCGGGTTCGTCGGACCGATCGCTCATATTCCCTGGGGATCGGACGTCGGGCGGTTCGCGTTCGTTCCCGCGCGGGAGAATCCGTCGGATCCGCCCGTGATCGGCTATGTCGGGCGTCTGGTGCGCGAGAAGGGGATCGAGGATCTCCGACGGGCGGTCGAGGAACTGCGGTTTCCCGTCGTCTTGCGGATCGTGGGAGACGGTCCCCTGGCCGGCGAGGCGGCAACGTGGAGGTTGTCGAGAGGGCGGGTGGAATGGATCCGGAACGTTCCGAAGGAGTCGATTCCCGATGCCTATCGAGGAATGGATCTCCTCGTGCTCCCCTCTCGCACGATGCGGACCTGGAAAGAGCAGTTCGGCCGGGTGCTTGTCGAGGCGATGGCTTCGGGCGTTCCGGTCTTGGGGTCCTCTTCGGGGGCCATTCCAGAGGTGCTGGGTGACGCCGGGGCCGTGTTCCCGGAGGGGGACGTTCGCGCGCTCGCGCGGACAATCGCCGATCTCCTGGCAGACCCGTCCCGTCGGACACGAATGAGCGCGCGGGGGCGCGAGCGGGCCGAGACGAAGTACGCCTGGCCGGTTTGGGCCGCCCGGACGGCCGAGTTTCTGGGCGCGTGTCTTGGAATGGACGATGCACATCGCGATTGACGTCCGGACGATCAATCCCACCCACTCGGGCGTGGGATTCTACGTCTCGAATCTCCTTGGCGCTCTGCGCGAGATCGACAAGGAGAACAGCTACTCGTACGTCTGCAACCAGGCCCAATGCCGGGCGCAGCTTCTCCCCGGCAAGAGCGTGGACCTTATCCGGACGCCCTTTTCTCACGAGAATCACCTTTTCGGCGATTTCTGGGAACACGCGATCCTTCCCTATCGCTTGAACAGGGCCGGCGTGGACGTCTTCCACGGGCCGGCCTTCCTGATCCCGTTCCGGTCCCCGACGTTCCGGACGGTGGTGACCGTCCACGATCTCGTCGTCTTCCTTCACCCGGAGACCGTTCCCCGGCGGTACTCCCTCTACATGCAGTGGCTCGTCCGAATGGCCGTCAAGCGCGCCGACCGGATCATCGCCGTATCCGAATGCACCCGGTTGGACCTGATGAACATCCTCGGAGTGGACTCTTCCCGGATCGTGGCGATTCCCGAGGCGGCCGGTCCGGAATTCGCGCCGCCCGGGCCGGAACGGATTGAATCCGTGCTGAATCGGTATAAAATAAGCGGCCGGTACCTCCTCCACGTGGGCAACCTCGAGCCCAAGAAAAACCTGCCCCGCGTGATCCGGGCGTTCGACCGGGTTGCGCGGATGCCGGGAGGGGAAGACCTCTCCCTGGTTATCGCGGGAAAGAAGGGATGGCTGTACGACGAGATCTTCAGAACCGCGAACGGAACCACGACGAACAGCATCCGCTTCCTGGGATACGTGCCGAGGGACGAAATGGCGGCTATCTACGCGGGGGCGTCATGCTTCGTTTTCCCGTCGATCTACGAAGGGTTCGGCCTTCCGGTTCTGGAGGCGATGGCGTGCGGGACGCCTGTGGTCACGTCGAACATCTCCTCCATGCCGGAGGTGGCCGGCGGGGCGGCCGTCCTCGTCGATCCGTACGACGAGGAGTCGATCGCGAGCGGCATTCTCGCCGTCGTGTCGGATCCCTCGCTCCAGGGTCAATTGAGGCGGGAAGGAATTCTCCGGAGCCGGACGTTCTCGTGGGACCGGGCGGCCCGGGAGACTCTCGCTCTTTACCGGGATGTCTACAATGAGCGCCATTGATCCGGCCTCGTGGAGGCGTCTGCTCGTTGTCAAGATGTTCGCCATGGGAGACGTGCTCAACGCGACGCCCGTCTTCCGGGCTCTGCGGCGCGCCTTGCCCGCCTGCCGGATCGAGCTGCTCGTCGGACAATGGTCGGCAGGCGCCGCTGCGGGCAACCCGAACATCGACGAAGCGGTCGTCTTTAATGACGCGGAATTGAGATCTCGGGGGATAGGGGGGATCTGGCGGTTCGTCCGGCGCCTTCGCGGCCGCCGGTACGACGCCGCGATCATCCTTCACCGGGCGGTCCGGGTCAACGCGCTGATCGCGGCGTGCGGCGTCCCAGTGCGGGCCGGCATCGGGTGGAACGGCCGGGGTCCGTTTCTCACGTGCCATGCCTACGAAGGGCCCGAGACGGCCGGCCACGAGATGCGGCGCTATCTCAACGTTCTGTCGGTTCTCGGGATCCCGGACGCGGGGGAGGAGATGGAGTTCTTCGTCCCGGCCGCGGATTCTCTCGCGGCGGAGCGGATACTGGAGGAGAATGGCGCCGAGCGCCCGGTCGTCCTCTGTCCCGGAGGCGCGTCGAACCCGGGCGAGGAGATGCCGACGCGCCGGTGGCCCGTCTCGCACTACGCGGAGTTGGCGCGGCGTCTTCTGGCGGAAGGGGAGAGAGTGGTCATTCTGGGGGGGGCGGGCGACGCGCCGATCGCTCGGGGGATCGTCGAAAGGGAACGGCGCGTCCTGGACTTGACCGGCCGCCTGCCGCTTTCCCAGACGGCCGGCGTGATGAAGAAGGCGGCCGCCGTGGTCACGCACGATTCGGGCCCGCTGCACCTCGCCGCGGCCGTTGGGGCCCCGCTTGTCGCGCTTTTCGGTCCCACGGATCCCCGGATCAAATTTCCGCCGGGCGATAGATCGCGCCTCGTCTACCGGGGCGAACCGTGCTCCCCGTGCTACGACCGCGGCCGGTTCCCGGCCTGTTCCCATCAACGCTGTCTGGCCCTCGTGACCCCCGACCAAGTGATGGAAGATGTCGCACAGGTCATGAGCCGTCCGGCGGTCGTATCGGGGAAGACCGCATGAGGGGTCTTCGGGGCCGACAGGGGTTCAAGCGGGTCGACGCCCTCATGGGGGGATTGTTGTGCCGGTTGACACCGCGTCCGGGCCGGATAGGCCAGAAAGAGGAGTCTCCGAGGACAATCGTGATATCGAAGCTCGCGGCCATGGGAGACACGATCCTCCTCCTTCCGCATCTCCGTCTCTTGCGCGAAGCTTTCCCGAACGCTCGAATGATCGCGCTGGCGTCGAGCGTGAACCGCGGCGTCTTCGATCTCTGGGGGGGGATGGACCGGATCGTCGAGTGGTCTCCCGCCGCCACATTGAAGGCGGTTTGGGAAATCCGGAGGGAGAAGGCCGACACGGCCGTTGATTTCGAACAGTGGACCCACGTGACGACCCTTGTCCTGGCTTGGGCCGGCGTGCCGCGGCGGATCGGTTTCGCGACGGCGGGGTTCGGGAGGGGGGCCCTGTACACCGATCCCGTCAGCCACGACGGGAGAGTGCACGAGGGAGAAATGTTCGGCCGGCTTCTCGCGCCGCTTGGTATTCAACCGGCGGCAGGACCTCCGCGTGTCTCGATTCCACTCGAACGGCGGGCCGCGATCGGCGCGCGGATCTCCGCCGCCGGTCTGCGTCCGGGGGACCCGATCGTCGTGATCCATCCGGGCTGCGGGGCCCACGGATGGCAGAGGGAGTGGCCGGCCGCGCGGTACGCTGGGGTGATTGGCGTTTTGGCCGACACGCGGTCGTGTTCGGTTGTCATCACGGGATCGGCGGGCGAGCGATCGCTGGCCGAGGAAGTGGCCGCATTGTGCCGGACGCGTTCGTGGGTCGCGGCGGGAGAGCTCTCCCTTCTCGATCTCGCCGCCCTGGTTGCGGAGGCCGGTGTCGTGATCTGCGGGAACACGGGAATCGTCCACTTGTCGGAGGCCGTGGGGACGCCCGCCGTGGCGATCCACGGGCCGACGGATCCCGTCAGATGGGGCCCCCGCGATCCGCGGTCGCGGACGATCAAGGGGTCCCTTCCCTGTTCTCCGTGTCTGACCCTCGGCTTTGAATACGCCTGCGCGGGACGTCAATGCATGGAGGCCGTGGGGACACGCGAGGTCGCGGCCGCCGCGGACGAGTTGATCGGCCTCGCAAGAACCGCGTCCCGGACCCTTTCCGCGGGAATGCCATGCTGAGGAAACACAGCCAGCTTCTCCTCTCGGGCCTGTTCATCTCGGACATGCTCGTCTTGTCCGCGTCGTGGCTTCTCGCGTACTGGATCCGGTTCAGCTGGGACCTGATCCCGATCGAAAGGGGCGTTCCCCCGCTCGAACCGTATCTTCGGATTCTTCCTTACGCCGTCGTCGTCTGGGCCGTCGTGTTCAAGGCGCTGGGACTCTACCTTCCCCGGCGCGGGGCGTCGCTCATCTACGAATTCCGGGACCTTCTCAAGGCGTCGACCTTCTCCACCATGATCCTGATTCTCATCACGTTCTTCGTGCGGGACTACTCGTATTCCCGCGTCGTCATGGTGTATTTCTGGCTCCTGAACGTCCTTCTCCTCTGGGTTTCCCGGAGCGCCCTGCGCGAACTCCTTCGCGTCCTGCGGCGGCGCGGGTACAACCTCCGTCACGCCCTCATCGTCGGAGGCGGGGAGACCGGACGGCGCGTGGCGGAACGAATCGGCGAGAACGCCTGGGCGGGGCTCCGCGCGAGGGGCTTCCTGAGCGACGATCACCGGATCGGAGAGAGCGTGGCGGGGGTCCCCGTCCTGGGGCCGGTCAGCGGCCTGAAGGAAGCCGTGCGGCAAAACGACGTCGATCAGGTATTCGTCGCCCTCCCCTTGCGGGAGCACCAGAGATTGGCCCAGATCCTGGACGACCTGGCCGACGAGACGGCCGACATCCGGATCGTGCCGGACCTTTACGAGTACGTGACCCTGAACGCGAGCGTCGACGATTTCGACGGCATCCCGATCGTCAGCCTTTCGGAGAGCCCGCTCTACGGCTGGAACCGGATCCTCAAGCGGGTTGCCGACATCGGCGTCTCGTCCGCCCTCCTGGTCGCCGCCGGTCCGCTCATGGGCTTCATCGCGCTCATGGTTAAGCTCACGTCCGCCGGTCCGGTCTTCTACCGGCAGGAGCGGATCAGCCTCGGCGGGGAAGCGTTCACGATGCTCAAGTTCCGCACAATGCGGGAAGACGCCGAAGCCGGGACGGGGCCCAAGTGGGCCGATGCGGACGACCCGCGGCGGACGCGGATGGGGGCGTTTCTGCGGCGGACGAGTCTGGACGAGCTTCCGCAGTTCTGGAACGTCCTCAAGGGGGAGATGAGCATTGTCGGGCCAAGGCCCGAACGCCCCGTCTTCATCGAGGAGTTCAGGAAAACGGTCCCCCGCTACATGCTGAGGCACAAGATGAAGGCGGGGATCACAGGCTGGGCGCAGGTGAACGGCTGGCGGGGAAACACGTCGCTGGAAAAACGGATCGAGTACGATCTATACTATATTGAGAATTGGTCGCTCGCGTTCGATTTGAAGATCATGTGGCTTACACTCTGGAAAGGTCTCATCAATCGGAACGCTTACTAGATTCGGTGAATCGGTGAATCGGTGAATCGGGAAGGCAACTCCTCCCCTTTGTAAGGGGAGGTCGGGAGGGGTAGAGATGGTGATATTGACCGAGAGAGCGGCGGAGGCTGTTCGCCGGTTTCAGGAGGACCAGGATCGTGTCGGGGCCGGTCTCCGCGTGGTGGTGACGAAGGCGAACGGGGGGTATGACTACTCCCTGGATATCGAGGACGAGCCGTCCACCCAGGACGATGTGTTCGAGTCGGAAGGGGTCCGGGTCTTCATCGATCGGGATCGAAAGGCGGTCGAGTACGATCTGACGGTCGATTTCGAAGGTCAGGGATTCAGGATCTATCCCCGGCCGACGCCCGAGCTCAGGGGGAAGGTCGAAAAGGCCCTGGACTATATCCGTCCGGCCCTCGTCGCGGACGGCGGCAATATCGAGCTGGTGGACATCTTGGATGGGGTCGTCCGTGTACGACTCAAGGGGGCGTGCGGTTCCTGTCCGTCGGCTGCCGTTACACTCAAGCAAGGCGTAGAGCGTACGCTCAAGGAGAGAGTCCCAGGCATT
>JACPZO010000120.1 GCA_016195465.1 Nitrospirota bacterium | reverse complement strand
CACCTGGGGTACGTCGCGTTCTACGGAATCGGCGCCTACACGTACGCCCTCCTCTCCGCGGGCGGCCATGCGTCGTTCTGGGTCGGGCTTCCGGCCGCGATGGTGGCGGCGGCCCTCTTCGGTCTGGTCCTCGGGTTCCCCATTCTCAGGCTCCGCGGAGACTACCTCGCGATCGTCACGCTCGGCTTTGGAGAGGTCACCCGCCTCGTCCTCCGCAACTGGGACGAAGTGACGAACGGGCCGAACGGCATCCTCGGGATCGCGCGGCCCTCCCTCGGCGGATGGGTCCTGGACACGCCGGGCTCCTTCTACTACTGCGTCCTCGTCCTCGCGCTGGCCGCGCTCTTCGCCATGCGCCGCGTCTTCCAGTCACGGATCGGACGGGCCTGGGTCGCGATCCGCGAGGACGAGCTTGCCGCCCGCACGGTCGGCATCGACGTGGCCCGCTACAAGCTCCTGGCGTTCGCTCTCGGGGCGGCGGTCGCGGGCCTGGGCGGGTCGGTCTTCGCCGCGAAAATGACGTTCGTTTCGCCCGAGAGCTTCACGTTCTTCGAGTCGGTCATCATCTTGTGCATGGTCGTCCTCGGGGGGATGGGATCCCTGCCGGGCGTTGTCCTCGGCGCCGCCGTGATCACGATCCTCCCCGAGCTCCTTCGCGGCTTCTCCGACTACCGGATGCTGATCTTCGGGGCCGCCATGGTCCTCATGATGGTCTTCCGGCCGCAGGGGCTGATCGGAAGCCGGAGCCTGGCCTACGAGTTCCGGCGGCCGGCCGCTCGCGCCGTCCCGCCCCGGAGTCGATAAGGCGATGTGGCTCCTCGAAGCCAGGGCCGTCACGCGCCTTTTCGGCGGACTCCGCGCCGTCGACGGCGTCGATCTTTCCATCCAGTCCGGGAAGATCACGAGCGTGATCGGCCCGAACGGAGCGGGGAAAACGACCCTGTTCAACTGTCTCACGGGGATCCTGCCCGTGACGGCGGGGACGATCTGGTTCGAGGGAAGGGACGTGACCCGCCTCCCAGCGCACAGGCGGACGTCCCTCGGCGCCGCGCGGACGTTCCAGAACATCCGGCTGTTCGGCGGGATGACCGCCCTGGAGAACGTCCTCGTCGGGTCCCACGCGAGGAGCCGCCAGGGGCTGGCGTCGGCCCTCTTCCGCGGGCGGGCCTTCCGGGAAGAGGAGGAATCGGCCCTGGCCCGGGCGTCCGAGATCCTGCATTTCCTCGATCTGGCGGAGGAAGCCGGCAGGCCGGCCGCTGAGCTTCCTTATGGGCTCCAGCGGCGGCTCGAGATCGCCCGCGCTCTCGCCACCGAACCCAAGCTCCTTCTCTTTGACGAGCCGGCCGCCGGCATGAACCCCCACGAGACGAACGACCTGATGGACCTGGTCCGCCGGATCCGCGGCGAGGGAATCACGGTCCTCTTGATCGAACACGACATGAAGCTCGTCATGGGCATATCGGACCGCGTGGTCGTCCTCGACCACGGCGTCAAGATCGCCGAGGGAACGTCCGAGGACGTCCAGCGCGACCCGCGGGTCATCGAGGCCTACCTGGGAACGGAGCTTTCGCTTGCTTGACCTGGATAACGTCGTCACGACGTACGGTTCGATCGAGGCGCTCAAGGGAATCACCCTGTCCGTCCCGGAAGGCGGGATCGTTTCCCTCATCGGCGCCAACGGGGCGGGAAAATCGACGACCCTCATGACGGTCTCCGGCGTCCAGACTCCGGTCGGCGGCGAGATCCGCTTCCGGGGGGAGCTGATCTCGGGCCTCAAGCCGCACGAAATCGCGGCTCGCGGAATCGCGCACGTTCCGGAGGGACGCCGGATCTTCCCCCGGTTGAGCGTGCGCGAGCACCTGGAGATGGGCGCTTTTCTGCGGTCGGCATCCTCCGACGACTGGGAGCGGGTGTTCACGCTCTTCCCCGTGCTGAAGGAGCGGCTGGGCCAGCCGGGAGGAACGCTTTCGGGGGGCGAACAGCAGATGCTCGCCATCGGAAGGGCCCTGATGGCGCGCCCTGCGCTGATCCTGCTCGACGAACCCTCTCTGGGGCTGGCCCCAATCCTTGTCTCGAAGATCTTCCGCATGATCCGCGAAATCAACCGGGAGGGCCTGGCCGTCCTCCTCGTGGAGCAGAACGCCAAGGCCGCCCTTTCCCTTTCAAGCCGCGCCTACGTCCTCGAGACCGGGCGGATCGTGGCCTCCGGCCCGTCCGCCGACCTCCTGAACGACCCGGCGGTTCAGGAGGCGTACCTCGGGGTCAAGCGAAGAGGGGGGGCGGCCGCGTGAAAGTCACGGAGATCTTCCGCTCGATCCAGGGAGAATCGACGTTCGCCGGCCTGGCGTGCGCGTTCGTGCGCCTGGCGGGATGTCCGCTCCGGTGTTCCTACTGCGACACGGCCTACGCGCACGGCGGCGGGCGGGAGATGAGCGTCGCCGACGTCGTCGAGCGGATCGAGGGCTTGGGCGATCGCCTGGTCGAGGTGACCGGAGGAGAGCCCTTGGCCCAGGAGGAGGTGTACCCGCTCTTGTCGGCCCTCCTGGAACGGGAACACACCATCCTGCTCGAAACGAGCGGAGCGGTCCCGACCGACCGGGTCGATCCGCGCGTCGTCACGATCCTCGACGTCAAGTGCCCCGGGAGCGGAGAGGAGGGGACGTTCATCGAAGGAAACCTTGACCGCCTGCGGCCGCGCGACGAAGTGAAGTTCGTCCTTTCGGATCGCGCCGACTACGAGTGGGCCCGGGAGTTCGTCCGGACGCACCCCCGGCTGAAAGATCAGACCGTCATCTTTTCCCCGGTGAGCGGCCGCCTGCCGTGGAACGCGCTTGCCGAGTGGATCCTGGATGACCGCCTGAGCGTCCGCCTCGGGCTCCAGCTTCACAAGCTGATCTGGGGAGAGGTCCCCGGACGATGACGCGCCCGGCCGTCGTCCTCCTGTCGGGCGGGCTCGATTCCGCCGTGACCATGGCCCTCGCGCGTGAAGAGGGCAGGAGCGTTTACGCCCTCACCATCCTGTACGGACAACGGCACGCCTGGGAGGTCGAAGCGGCCCGGAAACTCGCCTCCCGGCAGGGCGCCGCCCTGCACCGGGTCCTTCCGCTGGACATCTCCTCCATCGCCGTGAGCGCCCTGACCGGGCACTCCCCCGTCCCGCGCGAGGCGTCCTCTCCGGCTGGGGCCGAGCGGGGGCCGGCGATCCCGTCGACGTACGTCCCGGCCCGAAACACGATCCTCCTCGGCCTGGCCCTGGCGTGGACCGAGTCGCTCGGCGGAGAGGAGATCTTCATCGGCGTCAACGCCGTCGACTACAGCGGGTACCCGGACTGCCGTCCCGAGTTCCTCCGGGCCTTCGAATCGCTCGCCAACCTGGCGACGAAGGCCGGGGTCGAGAGGAAATCGTCCTTCCGCGTCCGGGCCCCTCTCATCCAGCTCTCGAAAGCCCAGATCATCCGTGAAGGACACCGTCTGGGGGTCGACTTCTCCCAGACGCACAGCTGCTACGACCCGCCCGCGCCCGCGGCCGCCTGCGGATCGTGCGACTCCTGCCGCATCCGCCGGGATGGATTCCGCCAGGCCGGAATTCCGGACCCGACGAGGTACGTCCTTGAGACTAATTAACAGTCCAAGAACAGGAACAACGTTCATTTGCAGAATCCCTCCTAACCTCCCTTTTCCAAAGGGAGGAATTACCCCTCTTTGGAGAAGAGAGGGCAGGGGAGATTCTATGAGAACGTGTCCATACTATTCGCCGCGGTCGAAGGGCGCCCTGTTCGGGATCGACCTGGCGGGGCCGATCATCGTCGGCCTGCTTCTTGCCGCAGTTCCAGCGTGTGGTCCCCGGCTCATCCCACCCGAGCGGCCGATGGCGCGCGTGGAGGTCGGTTACGTCGAGACCGGAACGGCCTCGTGGTACGGAACCGACTTTCACGGCCGAAAGACCTCCTCCGGAGAAACGTACAACATGCACGACATGACCGCCGCGCACCGGACGCTTCCCTTCCAGACCGTCGTGCAAGTCGAGAACACGGCGACCGGCGGTCGCGCGGACGTCAGGATCAACGACAGGGGACCTTTCGTGGCCGGGCGGTTTCTGGATCTCTCGTACGGGGCCGCCAAGGCCCTGGAAATCGTGGGCCCCGGAACCGCCAAGGTCCGAATGACCGTGGTCGGCCTGGGACCGCCTGCGCCGGACGCCTTCTGGCTGCAGATCGGCGCATTCGCGGAAATCAAGAACGCAGAACGCCTCAAGGAAAGAATGACGAAACAGTTCCCAGGAACGACGGTTTTCGAGCACACGGCCCGGGAGGGGATATACTATAGGGTGAGGGTCGGGATCTTTCGATCGGAGAACGAAGCCCGCGAGGCTTCGTCTCGGCTGGCGCGCGAGGGTTTTTCTCCTCTCCTGATCCGGGCTGACAATGTTCCCTGACGCCGATTCCGTGGCAAGGGAGTTGCTTTTTTCTATTGTCCGCCGGCAACGGACTTTTGGATCGGAAATGGCTGGCCGCAAAATGACTTGATATTTCAATTGGTTCCATCGGCTCGATGAGTTCTACGGATTTTGGACGGCAACGCGCCAGTGACGAAATTCCGCAACACCGTTGTTGCAGGGATCATGCACTACAATCATATTGGAGACAACAGGATGTCGGACGTTCTCGAAATCTCAAGCTTCATTCTGGCCGGTGTTCTCGTTCTGGCCATCTCCTGGGGCCTTCGCGGCAAGTGGCATCGATTGGAAGACCGGCCCGTCGCGCCGCCCGCCCGCCCTCGACGCTAACCCCGCCGAAACCGCTTTACAGCCGAAAACCGTATCAGTTATAAGCACCGTAAGGAATGTCGGCGGTCCCCGGAGCCCGGACGGAGCGGGGGCTGTCTTCCTGCTTGAATCAACGACGCTTCCAAGAGGCCAAGAGGAGTGACTCGCCATGATTACGGTTACCGATCGAGCGATTGAAGAGCTGAAAGTTCTCCAGAAGGAAGAGGGGAAGGAAGGGTACGGCCTCCGGATGACGGTCGTGGGAGGCGGCTGCTCGGGATTCCAGTACAACATGGGGTTTGACGAGGCTCCCGAGGCAAACGACCTCGTCATCGAGACGGGGAACCTCAAGCTGTTCGTCGATCCGCAGAGCGTGTCGTATCTCCGGGGCGTGGAGATCGACTTCGTCGAGGGGCTGGGAGGCGGCTTCAAGATCCAGAATCCCAACGCGAAGCATACTTGCGGCTGCGGTTCTTCGTTCGAAGCGTAGCTCGGGACTAAGGCTCCCGTGACACTTGCCCCGGTATGATATAGTGGATGGCAGGCCGGGAAGCGGCCTGCGTGACGGGTCTCGGGGGGTTTCCCGACATTCGACGGCCGCATCCGCCGGTTTGCGCCTGGGTTTCCCTTCCCCATTAGGAGGATCGCCATGTCCGATGAACGAAGCGGTGGGGTCATCATTCCTCTCCTCCTGGGGGGGATCGTCGGGGCCGCGGTCGCGCTCCTGTATGCGCCGAAGAGCGGACGCGAGACACGCGAACAGCTCGTCGATCTGGCCGATCTCGCGCGCCGGCGCTTCGTGGAAAAAGAGCGGGAGGTCGGTGACAGAATCGCCGAACTCGCCGACGAGATCAGCGAAAAGGCCAGCGAGCTCATCCAGGGCGGAAAGAGCATGGCGGAGGAGAAGAAGTCGCTGATCGTGGCAGCGATCCAAGCCGGGCGTAAGGCGCTGGAGGAGGAGCGAGCGCGCCTCGAAGCCGCCCGGGGCCAGCGGACCTGATCCTCGATCCGTGGAAATCGACCAGGCGACATACTGTCTCACCTGCAACCTTCTCTTCGCGCGGGAGAAAAGATTCTGCCGGATATGCGGCGGCGCGCTGTCAGAGGCCGCATCTCCATCGCCTCTCGCGTCCTGTCCGGCCTGCGACCTCTATTACGCCTCTCCGGCCGCAAGCTGCATCCACTGTCGGGGAGAAGTCCATCCCGTGCCCGTTCCGGCCCTCGCGGAGACCCCCGGCGCCGATATCGCCGAGGCAACCAGGGCGATGGAGCTTCCGACGGAGGCGCTCGCCGAGCGGACCGTGGCCATCCCGTTCGCCGCACCCTCCCCCCAGCCCGAGCCTGCTCCATCCGAAGCGCATCAAGCGGATGAAGCCTCCGCCACCGTAATCGTGCGGCGGCCGGAGGAAGCCACGGTCGTCATGCAGGCGAGACGAGATATCGAGGAACCCCCCTCGCCCGTGAGCCGATCGGAGGAAGCGACGGTTCTGATCTCCCGGCCGACACCGCCGCCGGCGCAGCCCGCCCCTCATCGGCGGGAGGAGGCCGGCGCGACGCGAATCATGGCGGCTCCGGCGACGCCGTCCAAGGCGGGCGCCTTTCCGTGGAAGCTCGCGGTTGCGGGGGCCGGCGTCGCGGTCGTCCTTCTGGGCGGAGGATGGTGGTTGGTTTCATCCCGTCCGGCCAAGACGCCGCCCGCGCCGTCGCCCCCCCCGGCCGAGGTCAAGGTCGTCGAACCGTCGCCCGCTCCCGCGCCCGTCATCGCGCAGACAAAGAACCCGGAGGCGGAGTACGAGCGCCTCAACGCCGAAGGCATCCGGCTGGCC
Organism: Nitrospirota bacterium; assembly: GCA_016195465.1. Lineage (GTDB taxonomy): Bacteria > Nitrospirota > RBG-16-64-22 > RBG-16-64-22 > RBG-16-64-22 > RBG-16-64-22. Next base: position 4,257 of record JACPZO010000120.1, on the reverse strand, counting down.
CAGGAAGGAAAGATGGACCAGGCCCTGAGTACGTTCAGGAGGGCCGTGGGGGTGAACCCGGACGGGTACAAGGCGTACGTCAATATCGCGGTGGCGTACCGCAAGCTCGCGATGAACGCGGAAGCCAAGGAGGCGTATCAGAAGGCGATCGAGATCAATCCGAAAAACGGAACCCCATACAAGTACCTGGCGAAGCTGTTCGAGGACGAGGGTAACACGAGCGAAGCCCTTCGATTCTATCAAGCCTATGTCGAGGTAGATCCCAATGCTCCGGACGTTGAGTCGATCCGCAGTCGTATTCGAGCTCTCAAGGCGGGCGGCCGCTAGGACCCACCTGATATTCCTGCTGGTTCTTGTCGCCGCGGTCCTCATCTCGTGCGCGGCTCCTCCCAAGCAGGAGCCCGCTCCGGCTCCTGCTCCGCCGCCCCCGCCGCCGAAGACGACGGCGCCCCCGCCTCCCGCGGAGGCCGTCCTGTACGTGACATCCGTCCGCCTGAATCTTCGCGGCTGCCCCCTCACCAAGTGCGAAGTGCTGCGCGTCTTGACGCGAAACGAGAAGGTGGTCCTCGTGGGCGAGGAGGGCGCGTGGGCCCGCGTCAGACCGGTCGCCGACGATAAGGACGGATGGGTCATAAGCCGATTCCTCTCGAAGAACCCTATCCCGGCCGGGCCTCGTCCCCGGAAACCCGTTCCGCCGCCGGCAACGCCATCGGCGCCGCCGCCTCAACAACAACAGCCGTCGCCGCCTCCTTCGCCGATCGAGGAAGAGTTCGTCCGATGATGTCCGCGTCCCCACTGGCCGAGAGCATCTCTCGCGAACCTGTCGCATGCTCCCGTTGCCAGGCCCTCGTTCCGTCGCCGGCCGTCTACTGCGACATGTGCGGCGTACGCCTGACCGCCCGCGAGGGGGCGTCTCAAACCCACGGAGAGCAAGGGGGCGGGGAAGAGTTTCTCGGACGCGCGGCGGCAACTCTGGTCTCGGCCATCGAGCCGACCCGCGAGGAAGCGGCCTTGCCTGGCGAAGAAGACGCTTCGCTCGAAGCGCCTTCCGTCCCGGACGACGCCGTTCGCATCACCGTCGCCCAGCCGCGCGGAGTCCGGGAAGACGATGCCGAACAGCATGCCGATGAACCCGGCCTCGAGCTGTACGCGCGGGCCCAGGCCCTCTTTCTCTTGACCCCTGACGGGCGACTGGATGAGCGCACATCCATCCTCAAGGAGGCATTAGACGCCGGACTGATTCCCGTTCATGCCGGCCAGGCCCGCATCTTGATCGGCCTGGGAGAAAGCCGGCAGGGCCAGATGGAGGACGCCCGGAAGGCCATCGAGGAGGGAATATCCGTTCTGTCGACACAGGACCCAGCCCTCATGAATCGGAACCTCATTCTCGACGCGCATATGGAACTGGCCCGTCTCTACGAGTCCGCGGGGGAGTTCGGCTCCGCTCTCAATCAGTGGGAAAAAGCTTTTCGTTTGAAGGGTCCGCACGCCGACATCCATCTGGGCCGGGCTGGCGTCTACAAGAAGATGAACCGGCCCGACATGGTCAAGGCCGAGCTCGATCGGGCGACGGCGCTGATGGGGATCAACTGGGCCGCCGAGGACGAGAAGAAGCGGCACGAAACCTGACGCCGCGACATGAAGCCGTCAATCAAGCCCCGAAGGTTTCCACTCGGAAGCCGGTCTCAGCCCTCACGATCCGGGCGATCTCGTCCAGTCGGCCGGATGAAAGGGGACGAAGGCGGGGATCGGCGGGCGGCCTGGAGATCGTGTAGATCTGAACGCGCGCGATATCGGCTTTCCGGTCCCGGAGGAACCGAAGGGATCGGACGTAGGCTTTTATCTCCGTTTCCGACGGCCCCCCGGCCTCCGTCCCAAAAAGGCACGTCTGGATCGTAACGCGAAGGACGCGGCTGGCCGAGACGACGCGGGACAGGTGAACCGAGAGCGAGCGCCGCGTCCCGGTCGTTTCCCGGAACGCCTTCTGAGTCCCCCAGTCGAGCTTGACCCAGATCTCGTCATGCCGAGGGCGAAGGCCGCACAGCGCGCGCCTGACGGAAGGACGTGACAGTCCCGAACCATTCGTGATAATGATGAGTTTCACGGACCCGAGGCTTCTCTTGTCCAGAAGACCGCGGAGAGCTTCGAGGACCGGCCCGAAGAGCGGCGACTGCGTGGGCTCGCCGTCCCCCGAAAGAGCGAAGTCGTTGAGGCGGAGAAGAGAGGAGGGGAGGGGGCCCCAGCCCGCCTTGTCGGTGAGCGTTCCGTCCGCCCAGTCGTCGAGGATCGCGGACGCTTCGGCGAGGATCTCGCCAACATCTATCCGAGACGAGGATCGAGACCCCCGGCGATCGACCTGGCAGTACCGGCAGGAGAAATTGCACCGCGCGTCGGGAGAGAGGTTCACGCCCAGGGAAACGCCGCGCGCGCGCCGCGAAAGAACGGGATAGACGAAGCGGAAACCCGCGTAGGCGCGAGGGTGGAGAGAATGGCGGGTCCGCGCCTCCATCCGTTCAAGGTCCGCGGTCTCGCGGGTGCCTGAAGCAGCCGAAGTCTGTTGGATGCGATCGACGGTCATCTTCATATTCGATAGTTTACACTGCGGGAGAGCCAGACTCCAATGGGGGATTCAAATCTCATGCCTCAAATGAAAATTGCCGTCGTGGGTTCGGGTCCGGGGGGGTACGTCGCGGCTTTGAGGGCCGCGCGCCTGGGCGCGGCGGTAACGCTTATCGAGAAAGAAAGACTTGGGGGGACGTGTCTCCAAAAGGGGTGCATCCCCACGAAAGCCCTCGCCGCATCGGCCCGGATCGCCCGCAACGTGCGGCGGGCGGGCGAATTCGGGATCCGTCTCGCCGGAGAACCCGAGATCGATTTCGCGGGTATCCAGCAAAGGGCCAGAAAGATCGTCGCGATCCAGGAAAAGGGGATTCGCAGTCTGCTCGAGAGCTGGGGCGTCGACGTCATCCAGGGAATGGCCCGCCTGGACGGCAACCGGAGCGTTGTCATCGAGAGCGGGAGCGAGGATCGGAAGATTGCGTTCGACCGGGTCATCCTCGCGACGGGATCGAAGCCTGCGGGGCTTCCGGGCATCCCGATCGACGGCGAACGGATCCTCGACAGCGACGCCTTGGTTTGGATGAACGTCCTTCCGGAGCGCATTCTCATCATTGGCGGCGGCGTCATCGGGTGCGAGTTCGCCTCGATCTTCGCGTCGCTTGGAGTGAAGGTGCTATTGGTCGAGGCCCTGGAGCGAATCCTGGCGATCGAGGATGAGGAGGTGTCCGCTCTCCTCGCGAAGGAATTCAAGAAGCAGGGGATCGAGGTCGAGACCGGAACCATGGTAAAAAGCGTGAACCGGGACGGCTCCGCTGTCCGCGTGGAGTTCGGAGAAGGGCGGACGGAGTCGTTCGAGACGGTCGCGTTGACGGTCGGGCGAAGGCCAAGAACGGGGGATCTTGGGCTCGAAGAGGCGGGCGTCCGTCTCGCGGGGCGGGGAGAAGTCGTCGTCGACGCGTCGATGCGAACTTCCAAGGACGGCGTGTACGCCGTGGGAGACATGACCGGGGGTCTCCTTCTGGCCCACACCGCATCGCACCAGGGATTGGCCGCCGCCCATCATGCCGTGACCGAAAAGGGAGAGTACGATCCGACCGTCGTTCCCTGGGCTGTTTTCACGTACCCGGAGGTCGGTCGGGCCGGCCTGACGGAGCGCGAGGCGAGGGAGAAGTTCGGCGAAGTTCGGATCGGCCGTTTTCAATTCCGGGGACTCGGGAAAGCCCATGCGATCGGCGAGATCGCCGGATTGGCCAAGATCGTGGCAACCGGGCAAGGGCAAATCGTCGGGGCTCACGTTATCGGTGCCGAAGCCTCCGACATCGTCCAGGAGATGGCCCTTGCGATTGGGAAAGGGATGACGTTGGCTGACATCGCGCAAAGCATCCACATCCACCCAACCTTGTCGGAGATCGTCGGCGAGGCGGCCCTCTCCGGGCTGGGGATGGGGATTCACGAACCGAAGGAAAGGTCGGAGATCGTCGGCAAGGCGGCCCTCTCCGGGCCAAGGTAGGTTGGAGCGCATACAAGGTAGGTTTGAGCGCATATTATGTAAAATTTCCGAATTCCACCCAACCTTGTCGGAGATCGTCGGCAAGGCGGGCCCTCTCCGGGCCAAGGTGGGTTTGAGCGCATATTATGTAAAATTTCCGAAGCCCCACTCTGTTCGGAAATTTTACATAATATGTATTATCGGACATT
>JACPZO010000119.1 GCA_016195465.1 Nitrospirota bacterium | reverse complement strand
GGCGCGGGCGGACGGCGTTCCGGGCGATCTCCCCCGCCAGGAGACGGAGCCCTCCGCGGGCCTCAGCCACCCCGACGCGAGCGCGATGAGCGTGCTCTTCCCCGCTCCATTCGGCCCCACGACGGCCGCGACCTCCCCAGGCGGGACCGCCCAGTCGATGTCCCGAACGCCGTCTCCCCGGCGTTCGGGGCCGTACGAAAAAGATACGCGCCGGAGCGTGAGCCCTTCCTCGCCCGGCCGAATCCCCGTCACGCCTTCTTCTCCCGGCGCAGGAGCCAGAGAAAGAACGGCGCCCCGAGGAACGCCGTGACGACGCCGACCGGCAGTTCGATGGGCGACACGATCGTACGAGCCGCCGTGTCCGCCAGAACCAGGAAAGCCGCTCCCGCCACGGCCGACGCCGGGACCAGTTCCCGGTGGCTCCGAACGCCGGAGAGACGGACGGCGTGCGGGACGATGAGGCCGACAAAGCCGATCGTCCCGGCGGCGGATACGGCCGCGGCCGTGAGAAGAGAGCCTGCGACATACAACACCGCCCGGACCTCGCGGACGGCGACGCCGAGGCCCATCGCGTGACGATCCCCGTACGTCAGGGCGTCCATGGACCGCCCGAGAAAGAGAAGCCCCGCCAGTCCGGCCACGAAGGCCGCCGCCGTCCCCGCAAGCGCGCCCGTCTGGCCCAGGTCGCCCATCAGCCAGAAGAGGACCGAGCGAAGCCGCTCGTTCTGGCTCACGGAGAGGAACAGCGCCACCAGCGCTCCCCAGAAGCTCGCGAGAACGACGCCCGTGAGAAGAAGTCGGTCCCCGCCAGCCCCCCGGCGGGCCCCGGCGAGAAGGAACACGACGGCCACGGTGAAAAGCGCGCCGGCCAGCGACCCGCCCGCCATCGTCCATCCGGAACCCGCCCCGGCCAGAACGACGGCGATCGCGCCCACGGCCGCCCCTCCCGAGACGCCGAGGACGTAAGGATCGGCGAGCGGATTTCGGAGCAGGACCTGGAACACGGCGCCGGCCACGGAGAGCATTCCGCCCACAAGGGCGGCCCGAGCGACGCGCGGGAGGCGGACCTCGCGAAGGATCGTGACCGCCACCGGATCGCCGGACTCCCCGCCGAGCAGGGCCGCGAGATCCGCCGCGCCCACCGGAACCGAACCGGCGAGAGCGCCCGACAGCACCGCGACGAAGAGAGAGAGGACGGCCGCGATCCAGAAGACGATCCGGCTCATCGTCCCGGCCTATCGGAAAACGCTTCCGGATGAATCCAGCGGGCCAACTGCTCGACACCCTCGATGACCCGCGGGCCGGGGCGGTGCAGGAGGTCGGAGTTCATGATGTGAATCCTCCCCGCGGCCACGGCGGGGATCGTCGCGTACCGGGACCACCGGGACGCAAGCCCGGCGCCCTCTTTCCCCATCCCCGAGAGGATCATCACCTCCGGTCTGGCGGCCACTACGGCCTCAAGGCCCACGCGTGGGTTAGCGACGGGGAGCCCGGCGAAGACGTTCCTCCCCCCGGCAAGACGGATCGCATCGTGGATGAAGCTTCCGTCCGAGACGGTCATGAGCGGCTGGTCCCAGAGCTGGTAGTACACGGCGACGCGGGGACGTCCGAACGTCCGGCGGGCGATCTCCGCGAGCGCTGTTTCCATCCGGCGGGCCGCGGTCTCTCCACCTTGGACCGCCCCGGCAACCGCGCCGATCCGGCGGACCTCTCGGGGAATCTCGCCGATCGCCTCCGCTCCCGAGACGTAGACCGGAAGACCGAGGCGGATCAGCTCTTCGACGCTTTCGCGCCGGTTTCCGACGAGCGTCGCGATCACGACGTCCGGCCGCGCGGCCAGGACAAGCTCGATCGAGGGATCGGAGAAGCCGCCGATCCGAGGAACGCGCCGCGCCGCCTCCGGGTAGTCGCAGAACGCCGTCGCGCCGACGACGCGGTCCCCCGCGCCGATGGCGAAGAGAATTTCGGTCAGGTGCGGGGCGAGGGAGACGATCCGGCGCGGAGAGTCGGGAAGATCGACCTTGCGGCCCAGCGCGTCCGTGAACGTCCCGGCGTGGACTTGTGCGGAAAAGGCGGGAAATAAAAGGAGGACCAGAATAAGAATGGGAACGGCGGAACTCAGGCGGAAGGTAGCGAGAGATTTCCGTTCTTCCCGTTGGGGCCGGTGGGGAAAGGGCTGGGGTGAGGAGCAAGCCCCCCGACGAGGAGAAAAAGAAAACATGAACGCGCCCGGCCGCCAAGAGCCGGCCGGCGAAGAACCGTAACGGAACATACCTCACACGCTCCCTTGTCCGAAGAGACTCGTGAGAGGTTCCCGGGCCGGTCTCCTGACTCGCGGATCGTCCTACTCGCCGCGCCTTCCCGTCGGTGAACGACGGTGGCCCATGCGGCTTTCGTCCCCGCTTACAGTGGCGGTCCCGCGCGGGAGTTTCACCCGCTTCCCGATTCTATTCCGCCGAACGCGGAATCACCCGGGAACCCGATCAACGGAGGCGGACGTTACCACACGGAATCAGCCTTTGTCAACGATCGCCTCCCTTTCTCATTTGCGAGACGGCGCGATCCTCTGTTTCTCGTCACCTTCGAACTTGACTCCCCGCCCCGCGCGAAGGCTTTGTCGTGCGCGTTCGATCCGCTGGAGAAAACGCGGGTCATGTTCCAGCCGATAATCGAACCAATCATCTTCTGAAGCAAAACCGACCAGAACGCCTGCCGGTTTGCCATGCCGGGTAATGAGAACTTCTTCCTTCTCCGCCAGGCGCAAGTATCTGGACAAATCGTCCTTGACTTCATTCAAGGCCGCGGTCTTCATGGGGCTCTCCTCCTTTTTTTTCAAGCCACTGCTCCACTTCATGCTTCGGAACGACCGCCAGAACTTCAACGGTCTTTTCGGTCACGTCGTAGAAGACGCGCACGTCCTCCACGCGCAGCCGAAATTGCGGGCGAGACAATCCCCGAAGGCGTTTGATACGGCTCTTGCTGGTCTTCGTCGGCTCATGCCGCAAGTGGCTTTCAATCGCGTCCCGGACGGAGGCGCGAATGTTCGCTTTCAGGTCTCGAAAATCTTCGACAGCTTCGGGAGAAAGGACGATTTCGTATTTCACTCTGGCTATATTGTAGCCGGAAAAGCGCGGGAGCGCAAATCAAATCTCGGCGCTCGAATATCGGCGCTTGTCCTACATCCACGCGTCCTCCGTGGACCCCCGCATCGCACATCCGTCTCCGTGCCCTGACCGGACGCGACGGCTTTCCTCTTGATGAACGCCGGATTCCCGATGTATTCTTTCCTTGTATCCTTACTGGAGGGAGGTCCGGCCATGCTCGCCAAGATGACCGTCAAGAACCAGATTACCCTTCCCAAGAAGATCGTGGGACAATTCCCGCGCGTCGAGTACTTCGACGTTCGACGGGAGGACGACAGGATCGTCCTCGAGCCTCTCAGGCAGGACAAGACAAGGCAGGTCCGAAAGAAGCTGGCCGCGCTGAGGATCGCGGAATCCGACATCGCCGATGCCGTAGCATGGGCCCGAAAGGCAAAAGGCTGAGAGTCGTCCTCGACACCAACGTTGTCGTCTCGGCCGTCGTTTTCGAAAGAGGCCGCCTTTCGTGGATCCGCGACGCCTGGACGAATGGGACCATCATTCCGCTGATCGACAAACCCACGACTGAAGAACTCCTTCGGGTTCTCGCCTATCCGAAGTTCCGGCTTAACGTCCAGGAAATTGAGGTCTTGCTGGGCTGCTTGCTACCATTCGCCGAAACCGTGCTGGTTTCCCGACGAACGGCGGAACTTCCGCGTTGCAGGGACCCCCACGATCAGAAGTTCCTGTCGCTCGCCCAAGGCGGAAAGGCCGATGTTCTCGTAACCGGAGACCAGGACCTTCTTGTCCTGGCAGGGCAGACGTCCTTCGCAATCGAAACTCCCGCCGCGTTCCGCGGGCGCTTAGCAGGCTGCTGAAAAACAGCAGCCTGCGCGCGGTGCAGGGATGCACCGCCCAATCTCGAAGATGGCGCGAAGATTTGGTTTCGAGCGATTTGAAAGACTTGCGCGAATTCACTTCTCGCAAGTCGCGGCTGAAAAAGCCATGGATGGACTTTTTCAGCATCCTGATAGAAGCAAAAGAAAAGAGCCACGACGCTGGATGAACCGCTCGGTCGCTGATGACAGAGACCCGACGGCCTTCCGCACTTACGTCCTTGACGCTTCGTGGCTCCAACCAATACTTAATGCCGGCCGTTACGAAAAGCAAGGGGGTCGCCGCCGGCCGTATGCGCCATGCCTCCCACCCGTCCCCCCGCCCCCGGTTCCGCAGGCAACTCCTTGAGAGACTTGAACAATCCGCCCAACGGTGCACCTTGATATGATATCCTTCAGCCTCGTCCCCGACGCTCGGAGGTTCCTTCATGGTTCGAAGAATTCGGCTCTTCGCCCTGCTTGCCGGCATCGTTCTTTTCCCTCTTACGGCGCCAGCCGATGAAGAGAGACGGATCACCCTTCTTCTCATCAACGACCACTACACGATCGACGCGGTCGACGAGGGGAAGCGCGGGGGGATCGCCCGGCTGGGAACGCTCCTCAAGAAGATCCGGGCCAAGGACCCGGAGACTCTCTTCCTCCACGCGGGCGACTTCATCTCACCGTCGGTTGAATCGATCTTCCTTCGCGGCGAGCAGATGGTCGGAGCCTACAACGCTCTCGGCCTCACTGCCGCGACCTTCGGGAACCACGAGTTCGACTTCGGCGACGCGACCCTGAGGCAGCGCATGAAGGAGTCGCGCTTCTCGTGGGTCTCCTCGAACGTCTATGACCGGGCGACGGGGAAACCTTTCGGCGGCGCGGCGGCTTGGCTCCTCCGCGAGGTCCGCGGCGTGAAGGTTGGCGTGCTCGGCCTCACGCTCCCGGAGACCGCCATCATGTCCTCTCCCTCGAAGCAGGTGGAGTTCCGGGACCCGTTCGACGCCGCCCGCCGGGCCGTTGCCGAACTGAAACAGCAAGGCGCCTCCGTCATCGTCGCGGTTACGCACCTGGAGGTTGCCACGGACGAGAAGCTCGCCCGCGAGGTCCCCGGAATCAACGTGATCCTGGGAGGGCACGAGCACGAGCCGATCCGACGGGAAGCGGGCGGGGTCCTCATCCTGAAGGCAGGGTCGGACGCCCGTTTGCTGGGCGAAGTGGTCATAAGTATGGAAGACGGCGGCCGGGTCACTGGACGGCGGGACCGGATGATCCCCGTCGATGGCGCGGTTCCGGACGACGCCGAGATGGCGGCTCTACGCGATTCCTATCTGAATCGCTTCCGCCGAGAGCTGGACCAGCCGCTCGCGCGGACGGCCGTCCCCCTCGACGCCCGGACGGAAATCGTCCGGACTCGGGAGACAAACCTGGGGAACCTGATCGCGGACATCATGCGCGCAAGGACCGGGGCCGACGTCGCCCTCATGAACGGCGGCGGAATCCGCGGGAACCGCCTGATCCCCGCCGGGACTCTGACCCGGGGGGACGTCTTCAACGTCCTCCCGTTCCCGAACGTGATCGTCGCCGTGAAGCTGACCGGAAAGGAACTCGCGCAGACGCTCGAGAACGGCCTGTCGAAGTTCCCGGAGCCCGACGGCCGGTTCCTCCAGGTCTCCGGGCTCACGCTCCGCTACGACCCCAACGCGGCGGCCGGCTTACGCACGCGCGAAATCAAGGTCGGCGGGAAGCCTCTCGATCCCGGCAAGACGTACGTCGTGGCCGTGAACGACTACATGGCCTCGGGGAAGGAAGGGTTCGATGCGCTCGCCCGCGCCCCGCAGGCCCTGGGCGCGGAGAGCGGCCCGCCGCTTTCATCGAGCGTCGTCGAGTGGCTGGAGAAGACGGGCACGATCTCACCCGCCGCCGAAGGCCGGATCACGCCGAACGATTAGAAGCTTGCCGAAAACGCCCCTTCTCCCAGAGGGAGAGACCGAAGATGCGTTTCTCGACACCGACCTAACGTCCCGGCGTCACCCGCGATGACTTCCGCCGGAACGGGGCCTAACGATGCGATCTGGCCAATCGAGTTTTTCCAGCTCGCTCGAAGTCAGCTTCCCATGATTTTGAAATGCAGCCTCCAACCTGTTGTTGAGCCAGTTATATCCCTCATCGGAGAGTTTTACCGCTGCCTGCCGCATATACGCTTTTCGCGGATCGGTATTGCCGCTCCCCTTGGCAGCGTGCTGTTTCGTGGAGGCAAAAGCATCTGACTTGAATTCTTCCATCAACTGAGAGAGAGGAACGCCATTACTCAAAGTCCCTGCAATGAACTCGGCATGATGCACCCGGATGTAATGCGGCCATTTCTCCTTCCACGGCCGCAACTTCATATCGGCAGGAGTGGCGTCATCGCGTCCTTCCTGATGCTGCATCGCCACGGCTCGGCCATAAATAATGGTATCCTTGGGTTCCACCAGCCTTCCCATGAACATGACCGCGCCGTCTTCGACCTGTCGCGGACGTTTGTCTTTAGGATATGCGCAGGCCCAATGACAGCCGGACCCCTTCACCTCCTCAAAGATCTTCATCGTTCGTTCTGCCCGATTGTCACCCTCACCGAAGAATTTGACAAACGACTGCGGAGCGTCTGCCACTAATGCAGGAAGAATGATGAATCTTCCACCCCAACGGGGGATTGCCATCGCCCCATGTTCCGTGAGCGGGACTGGGATGTCGAGGGTTGTCGGTCCACCGCGTGCGTCACTTATACGGCCCCAGGAACCGCTCGCCATTGAAATGGATGATGTGACTGGGCGTCTCGGCAATCCAGACCTCCGTCTCCCACGCGATGTCCGCGAGGTATTTCATCATGGCCCGTCGGGTGAGGAAGGCCGTCACGAACACCAGACCGACGCGAGCCGTTCTGAAGAGCTCTTTCAACTCGTTGTGCCGCTTGAGACCGATGGGGCCATGGCTCGTGACGGCTTCGATCAAGACGAGCCAGTTCTTCGCCTTGAGATGGATCACCACGTCGGGCATTTTCCCATGCTCGTCAATCTCTACTCCAAGCCGCTCCAAGTAACCGGTCTCAATGTGCCGCTGTTTATCGCCCGTGTCGCCGACGTAGACCACGACCCCGCCCGGAGTGAAGCGGGCGCAGAACTCCTCGACGATTTTCTTCACGAGCTCGTTCTGGCCTCCCGGCGTAAGCCGCAACTTCCTGCCGTCGGGAAGCCTCACGGGGATCAGCGCCATCTCGCGCTCCCTCGGCTTGAGCCGGCAGAGCGCTTCGGAAGTTTTAAGGAAAACCGTCACGCTCTCGCTCCACTCGGGCGAACCATACGCCCGGGCGAGCTTGAGCAGCGTTGGGGCCGCTTGGTAACGGTTGTCCGGGCTGTTCACGGGGCGACGCGGGTCGTCAGGGTTCGCGGCGACCAGCCCCATCTGGACGAACTGGTGAACGGTGAACCGGCGAACCGTCTCCCGCGAATTCGGTGCGTATCTCTTTCCGAATCGGTCTCGGAAAACGTTCATCATCTCGGTGATACCGAGCATGGGAGCTTCGGCTTCGCTCCACCGCTTCCGCGGCGTCATTCCGAGCAACGCGAGGAGAGTGAGAGCAGACCTCTCGTTTTGCTGCGCCTTCGGCACGTCCAGCCCCCTCAGGATGTCCAGTGCCTCATCGACGCGCTTCGCGGTGGGGGTCCGTCTGGGGCGTAACCGATCAACCACGGAACACGACTTCTTCGGTGAGACGATCCAACTCCTCCTGGGCGGGGAAGCTCCTCCCGATCCGCCGGCCGAGCGCACTGAGCCTGTTCCAAGACGGATAGCGGAAGGACCGGAGGTCCGTGGCGTTGACCTGAGTGTGTCCGCTGAACTGGCGAAAGAAGGAATCCACGAGCGTTGAGTTCAGGAAGGCGGCTAGCCCCTTCGCCACGGTCGCCGGCAAGCCTGAGCCCCTAATGTGGTAGTAGTTCAGGTGGTTCTCGAACGCGACTCGGTCGGCCGGGACGTCAGCGGGATCGTACACGGCCGCCACAATCCGACGCGGCTCCTCCTTGGCCGAGAATCTTTTCACCAGCACGTAGTGCCCGGCGGGGACCAGCAGGTCGTCGGCTCCGGAGGTGAGTACAAGCGCGTTCGGCTTCCGGGTGTGGCCGTTCGGCCACTTAACGAAGCCCCTCTGAAGGTGACAAGGATAGATGAGAGGGACCGTATTCCGTCCTGGGTGTTCGCGGAGGAGATCCTTTGCCCGGAAGTCTACGACCCGTCCAGTGGAGACGGTCAGGCCGAGATCCGCCAAGCTCGCATCGAGGCTCACCATCCGATGCCGGACCGGATCTCCATCGCCATCCGGGACGATGTGGATGAAGGCATGAGGATCGTTGGGCCGAACGAGGTCGTCGTGCTCGATCGTTCGAATGTGCGCGGTCGATTCGTCGGGGTCGAGGCTCGACGAAACGACGACGTACGAGCCCGGATCGGTCGTCTTCTCCGCACGGAATACGACGTTCTCCTGCAGAACCTCGGCGTCGGCGAAGGCGCGGTCCCGCGCGTCGAATACGTGGACCCGGCAAAAGCGCATGCACTCCAGGAAGAAACGGCGAAAAGGCTCGAAGTATGGGCCGTTGCAGAAGCTTCTTGGCGTAATCGCGACCATCTCACCGCCGGAGGCCAGGAACCGCGCCGTCACGGCTAGGAAGCCGGCGTACAGGTTGCTCGTCTCAACCCCGATCGCGCGGAGGATCTCGCGTTCGCGGGATTCCGTCCGGATCTTCCTATAGGGCGGGTTCAGGATGGCGCACTCGAATCGTTCGTCTTCCCCGGCGGCGAAGAGATCTCGGGCCACGGTTCTCGCCCCAACTTCGAGGAAGTCCTCGGCGACGATGCGTCCCTCGAACCGGATCCCCGCGTCCTCGCTCGCCGCGCGGCACAAGTCGAGCGTCGCCCGGAGGTGGCCGATGAGCGTGGGATCAATTTCGTACGCGGTTAGGGCGATCGCGTCCGGGCGCCGCGGCCCCCGGCACATGGCAGCTACAAGAGCGGCCGAGAGGGACCCGACCCCGGCACCCGGGTCGAGGACGCGGATGACCCGTTTCCGGCACTGGATCATCCCGGCCATGAATGCGGCCACGGACGCAGGAGTGAGGTACTGTCCCATGAGGACGCGGCGGCGAGGGTCCAACCGCTGTGCCGCATCGCGTCGGATCGCATCCACAGCCGCCAGTAGAGAATCTGCGCCGCTCGCGTGGCGACGCCGGACGGGCTTCCTCCTCGCAGCGCCCACCACAACCCCCTCGGTCTTCATCCCTCCCTCACGCTTGAGAAGTTCGTCCGCGGGCTTTCCTGAGAGATTCGAGGGCGTCCGACTGACCTCGTGCGCATCACCCGCGCGCGTCTGCAACATGCGCGGGTCAGGGGCTCGTTGCGTCTTCGATCGGCCGCTCAAGCTCCGCCTCGTTCTCCTCGACGTACCGCATGATTGCCTCCCGCTCAGGGACCGACAAGAGACCCAGACCGAAATGACTCGCCAGGTAGCAAAAAGCGAACGACAAGCGAGGATCGTTGAAGAACCCCGCCTTGAAAGGCGGGGATTCTCCGACCTCTAAGGTACTTTTCGTTATTTGCATTCGTGCGCCTTGACCCCGCCCCAAGGGGCGGGGACTCGGGCGCACTTTGCGGTTCAGGGTCGCCTCGTGTTCATCTCGATTCGCGACGTAACTCGCGAGCGCGGCCTCTGTCGCCCGGCGGATTTTCGCCTCGGTCATGGGCAACCCGCGGAACTTGAGCGCTACCGAAGGCGCCAGGTGAAAAAGATCCCCTTCATCGAAGGGTGTGCCCAGCAGGTCGCCGAACGGGATTGCCTCTCGAGCGTCCGCGTAGGCTTCGGAAATCTCCCGGAGCCACTGCTCGCCACTGTCCGGGATTTAAGTTTTTCGCTCTGACCATCGGACGTCACTTCCCTTCCTTCCCCTTCTCCAGGAACGGCTTGAAGAGGTCGATGGGGATCGGGAAGACGATCGTCGAGTTCTTGTCGGCCGCCACCTCCGTGAGAGTCTGGAGGAACCGGAGCTGGATGGCCGTGGGCGTCGTCGCGATGATCGAGGCCGCGTCGGTCAGCTTCTGCGCCGCCTGGAACTCCCCCTCGGCGTGGATGATCTTCGCCCGGCGCTCCCGCTCCGCTTCGGCCTGCTTGGCCAGCGCCCTCTGCATCTCGATGGGAAGATCGACGTTCTTCACCTCCACGACGGAGACCTTGATCCCCCACGGCTCGGTCTGTAGGTCGATGATCTTCTGGAGGTCGGCGTTGATCTCGTCCCGCTTCGAAAGAAGGTCGTCGAGCGAGCTCTGTCCCAGGATGCTCCGGAGCGTCGTCTGGGCGATCTGGGACGTCGCGTAGTAGTAATCGGCGACCTCCAGGATCGCCTTCCGCGGCTCCACGACTCGGAAATAGACGACGGCGTTCACCTTGACCGTGACGTTGTCCTTCGTCACGATATCCTGCGGCGGCACGTCCATCGTCACCGTCCGGAGATCGACCTTCACCATCTTCTGGATGATGGGGAAGAGAAGGATGAGCCCCGGCCCCTTGACGCCGTGCGCGAGGCTCACTTTTCCGAGCGTGAAGATGACGCCCCGCTCGTATTCCTTGAGGACCTTGATGATCGCCCGCCCGACGGCGGCGATGAGGAAGACGATTGCGATGAGGGCGGGAAGGGTATTGATGATATAGCTCATAGGGCCTCCCTTAGGGTTTCCGGACGCGGACGGTGAGGCCGTCCACGTCGGTGACGATGACGCGCTCGCCCACGCCGACCGGCTCTTCCGAGACGGCGCTCCAAAGCTCGCCGTGGACCATGATCACGCCACGCGGATCCAGCGTGGTCTTCACGACGCCCTCCAGGCCGACCAACCCGCCCTTGTCCATCCTCGCCCGCTCCCGGAGCGATCGGATCGCCAGCCCGACCCCGACCAGGAAGAAGAGCACGGTGACGGCCACCGTCGGAATGATCACGCCGAGAGAGATCCGCATGTACGGGACGTCTCCGGGCGCGTCGATGAGCATGACGGACCCGAGGATCATGGAAATGACCCCTCCGATCGTCAGGATCCCGTAGCTCACGACCTTGATCTCGGCCAGGAAGAGGATGATGGCGAGGATGATCAGCATGAGCCCCGCGTAGTTGACCGGCAGGGTCTGAAACGCGTAGAAGGCCAGGATCAGACAGATGCCGCCGAAGACGCCCGGGAAGATCGCGCCCGGCGATGAGAGCTCGAAGAAGAGACCGTAGAACCCGAGGATCATCAGGATGTAGGCCACGTTGGGGTTCGTGAGGATGGAGAGGAACTTGAGCCGCACCCCCATCGGCTCCCGCTTGACCGTTGCGTCCGCGACCTTGAGGGTCTTTCTCATCGTCGCCGTCACGACCTCACGGCCGTCGATCGCCTTGAGAAGCGCGGTCAGGTCCTCCGCGACGAGATCGACGATCTTCTTCTTGACGGCCTCCCTCTCCGTCACCGATACGGACTTGCGGACGGCCTCCTCGGCCCAGTCGGCGTTCCTTCCCCTCTTCTCCGCGATCGACCGGATGTACGCCGCGGCGTCGTTCGTCACCTTCGCGGCCATCTCCTCGTCCATCTTCCCTTGCCCCAGGCTCACAGGATGCGCCGCGCCCATGTTGGTCCCCGGCGCCATCGCCGCGACGTGCGCCGCAATCGTGATGAACACGCCCGCCGAGGCCGCCCGCGCCCCCGGCGGGGAGACGTAGACGACCACGGGAACGTCCGAGCCGAGGATCTTGACGATGATCTCCCGCATGGCCGTGTCCAGCCCGCCCGGCGTGTCCAGCTCGATCACGAGGGCCGCCGCCTTCCGGTCCGCGGCCATGTCGATCCCCTTGCCGATGTACTCCGCCGTCACGGGCGTGATGGCGTCGCTCACCGTGATGACGATCACGCTTTCGTTGTTCCCCGCGGATGAGAAAGTGGGCGAAGGGGTCGAAAACAGAAGAGACGCACCGGCAAAACCGATGAGCCCAAGCCAGACGAGCGGACGAACCCTCTCGAGTAGTCCGAACCGGCGCCGATATGGATTCACCATGGCAAGGATTATAGGAGGGGCGAGACCGCGGGTCAATCGGGCTTTCAACCTTTCCGCCCGGCCTGGGTCGAATGACGGCAAGAAGGCCGGTACCGGAACCGACGCTTAACCCTTTCCAAGGAGGAATCAGGACATGTCGTACTCGAGGATCTTTGCAACGACGGGTCTCGCTCTCGCTCTTTCAACGCCCGCCTTCGCCGGGCCGGCGGACACGCCGGGCATCGACAAGCGGCAGGCCAACCAGGAACAGCGGATCGACCAGGGGATCGCGTCGGGCCAGCTCACGGAACGGGAAACGGCGCGCCTCGAACGCGGCCAGGAGCGGATCAACAGGATGGAAGACCGCGCCAAATCAGACGGCGTGGTGACGAACGAGGAGCGGGCCCGGATCAACCACGCCCAGGACGTGGAGAGCCGCAAGATCTACCGCGAGAAGCACGACCGCCAGCACCGGTAGCACGGGACGGCCTTCAGCAGGCTGCTGAAAAACAGCAGCCTGCGCACGGTGCAGGGATGCACCGCCAAATCGCGAAGATTTGGAGTCGAGCGATTTGAAAGACTTGCGCGAATTTACTTCGCGCAAGTCGTGGCTGAAAAAGCCATGGATGGCCTTTTTCAGCATCCTGTTAGTGGGCCGGCCTCTCGAAATCGTGGTATACTATCCACAATCCGGCGAGGCCGGCCCGCAATTCGCTCAGGGATCGCATTTTGACGTCCTCATCGCCGAGAAAAGGGGCGCCTGACCGCGTCCTCCTGCCGTCCCAGGAGGCCTTGCAGCGTCTTGCCGTAAGCGAGAACGGCTTCGTCTTCGATCCCGTCACGGGAAACAGCTTCACGGTCAACTCCACGGGGCTGCGCCTGCTCCGCCTGTTGCAGCAGAACAAGGATCTCGTCGAAATCGCCGCGACCGTGCAAAGCGAGTATGACGCGGACCCCCGCGAGGCGGAGCGCGACATCCTCGAGTTCGTCGCGCTTCTTCGAAAGCACAACGGATGAAAACCGGCCATCGTCGCGTTCGCACGGTCGCCGTCACCGGCTTGAACGCCAAGCCGGACAATCCGGGTCCGGGCGTGGCGGTGGCCCGCTGTCTTCGCGAAGCCCTCGGGCGGGACGTCCGAATCGTCGGCCTGGGATACGATGCGATGGACCCCGGCCTCTATCTGCCCCGGTACTTTGACGCCGCCTTTCTCACCCCCTACCCCTCGAACACCGAGGAGGCCTTGATCTCCCGGCTGGCCGACATCCACGCAAAGGAGAAACTTCGCGCCCTGATCCCTTGCCTTGACGCGGAACTGCCGTCCCTGATTCGGCTCGGGCCGCGGCTCACGACCATGGGTATCCGCACGTTTCTGCCGAGCCTGGACCAGCTTCGGCTGCGCGACAAGGACCGCCTGCCCGAGCTCGCGAAGATTGCGGGCGTCTCGTGCCCTTCCATCCGTCCAGTCAACCACGCCGGCTTCTTTCATGCGTGCCACAAGGAAGGCTGGCGCTACCCCATGGTCGTCAAGGGGATCTTCTATGACGCCCAGGTCGTTTTCGGCGCCGACGAAGGCGCTTCCGCGTTCCGCCGGATCGCCGCGGAATGGGGGCTCCCCGTGCTCGTCCAGCGATTCGTCGAGGGTGAAGAACACAACCTCGTCGCCATCGGCGACGGCGACGGCGCCATGTTGGGCGCCGTCACGATGAAGAAGCGGGCCGTCACGGCCAAGGGCAAGGCCTGGGCGGGAATCTGCACGCATGACCGCGCCCTGCTCGACGCCGCTTCCGCTCTCGTCTCCGTTCTCCGGTGGCGCGGCCCCCTCGAGGTGGAGATGATCCGGGACCGCCGCGGGAATTATCATCTCGTCGAGATCAATCCCCGATTCCCGGCCTGGATCTATCTCACGCACGGGGTCGGCCGAAACCTCCCGGCCGCCTTGCTCCACCTGATGATGGGCAAGCCGGCTCCATCGTTTTCCGAGCCCCTCGCCGGGACGATGTTCGTCCGCTACGCGGAGGAAACCATCGTCCCCCTGTCGACCTACGAGTCCGTCGTCATCGACGGAAACCGCCAAAACGCCTAGGCCCTCATGAGCCGGCGCACGCGACTCCCATGGCAGAAGCCCACCATCACGCCGCACCGCGCCGGCGCGATGAACAAGTTCGGCGCCAGCCGCTACCAGTTCTTCCAGCCCGACGTAGACGGCGTCGAGATCGCGCGCTTGGTCAGAGAATTCGGATCCCCGTTGTTCGTCATCTCCGAAAGGAAGCTCCGGGAGAACGTGAGGCGGCTTCGCCGCGCGTTCGCCACGCGCTACCCCCGTGTCCGCTACGCCTGGTCCTACAAGACCAACTATCTCAACGCCGTGTGCGCCGTCCTGCACCAGGAAGGCGCGTGGGCCGAGGTGGTGTCGGATTTCGAGTATCAGAAGGCGCGGGCGCTCGGCGTCCCGGGATCCCGCATCCTGTTCAACGGGCCCTACAAGCCGCGCGCCATCCTCGAATCGGCGGTCGCCGAGGGCGCATCCATCCACCTGGACCACCTGGACGAACTTTACCTGGTCGAAGACATCGCCGAACGGGCCGGCAAGAAGATCGGCGTCACGATGAGGCTCAATTTCGATACGGGATATGCCGACCCGTGGAGTCGGTTCGGCTTCAACATCGACTCCGGCGAGGCGATGGACGCGGCGCGACATATCGCGGCCGGTCGGTCCTTGAGGCTGACGGGCTTGCACAGCCACATCGGAACCTTCATTCTCGACGTCCGGGCCTACATCTCGCAGGTCCGCATCATGGCCGACTTCATGAAGGCCGTCGAGAGCGAGACGGGATGCGCGATCGAGACGATCGATATCGGGGGCGGGTTTGCCTCGAGAAACTCCCTCCACGGCGTTTACCTCCCTCCGGACCAGGTTGTGCCCAGCATCGAGCAGTACGCGGAGGCGATCGCCTCCGCGCTGATGGAGGCGACGCGACGCCGCTCCGGCCGGAGGAGACGCCCCCCCACGCTCATCCTCGAGACCGGTCGAGCGATCGTCGACGATGCGGAGGTCCTGGTTGCCAGCGTCGTTGGAACCAAGCGGCTCCCCGACGGACGCCGGGCGGTCGTGGTGGACGCCGGCGTCAATCTCCTCTTCACCAGCTTCTGGTACCACCACGAGTTCAAACCCGTCCGCCCGCTCGACGGCATTCCCGAGGAAACCGTCGTCTATGGATCGCTTTGCATGAATCTGGACGTCGTCCGACACAGCGTCATGCTTCCTCCTCTGAGCGTCGGCGACTCGCTGGTCATCGGTCCGGCGGGGGCCTACAACAACACCCAGTGGCTCCAATTCATCCAGTACCGTCCAAACGTCGTCATGATTCACGAAGACGGCGCGGTCTCCGTCGTGCGCAGAGCGGAGGACTTGGAAGCGATCACCGCCCTGGAGCGGCTGCCGGATCACCTGGGAAACCCCTATCCGCACGGCCTGCCGGACTGAGGTCATGGACGGAAGCCGACCGCTTTTCGCCCGCCTGTCCTCGATCGTCGCGCTGCCGGCCGAGGTGGCCCGCTCCTACGCGGCCGTCCTGTTTTGCGAGAGCCCCTTCGCGGGACTTCTGTTTCTCGCCGCCACTCTCTGGAAACCGGCGATCGGTCTCTCCGGCCTGCTGGCCGCGCTCTGCGGCCGCTGGGCCGCGAGGCTCCTCGGCTATTCGGTCGGGAGCCCGGAACCGATCGTATACAACAGTCTCCTCGTCGGACTTTGGATCGGCGCTTCGACAATACCGGACGCCGGGCTCATCGTGCTGATTGCGGCAGGCGCGGCGCTCACCACAATCGTCACCCCCGCGATCGCCTCCCTGCTCTGGCGCGCGGGAGAGCTGCCCGTGCTCAGCCTGCCCTTCGTCCTGGTCTCGTGGGCGCTGGGGTTGGCCGCCCAAGCCTCCGGGAACCTCGTGCCCGGCCCCCTGCCATCGCATACAGGCGCCGTCTTTCCGTTGGGTCTGGACGGTTTCTTCGAGGCGCTCGGATGGTTCCTCTTCGCTCCTCACCCCATCGCCGGGTTCCTGCTGTTTGTCGGGCTCCTGGCAACCTCGCGCTATCTGGCGATCCTCGCCCTCTGCGGCTACGGCGTGGGAACGGCCACGCTGGTTTTCCTGGGCGATCCGGCGGCCTCGCCGACCTTGACGGGTTTCAACTTCATGCTCACGGCCATGGCCCTGGGCGGGATCTTCAGCGTCCCCGGCCGCGCCGGCTTCCTTGTGGCGATGTTCGGGGCCGCGCTCGCGGCGCTGGCCTCCGCCGGATTGAAACAGGTTCTGACCCCCCACCATCTCCCCGCTCTGGCCTCTCCCTTCCTCCTGGCCGCCTACACCATGCTGGCCGGCCTCCGTCAAAGGTTGGGAATCTCGCCGCCCGTTCTGACGCTGGCCAACCCCGCCCTTCCCGAGATCAGCTACGAGCGCGCGCGGCTCGCCAAGACGCGCCTGGGAGACCCGGAAAGCGTTCCTCTCTTCCCTCCCTTCCTGGGGGAATGGCACGTCTACCAAGGCTTCCACGGCCGCCACACCCACCAGCCGCCCTGGCAGCACGCTCTCGACTTCTTCATCCTCGACCAGGGCCGCAGCTTCCGCACGGACGGAGGAACGCTCGACGATTACAACTGCTACGGAGCGAGCGTAACCGCGCCCGCGTCGGGCACGGTCGTTCGCCGTCAGGACGACCTTCCCGACAACGCGCCCGGCGAAGTCGACACGACTCACAACTGGGGAAACCACGTCCTTCTTCGGATCGCCACGGGGCACACCGTGTTGCTCGCCCATCTGCGCCCGGGCTCCATCGTCGTCAGAGAGGGGGAATGGGTGTCCGCCGGACAGCCCCTGGCGGCTTGCGGCAACTCGGGGCGGTCCCCTCAGCCCCACCTGCACCTCCAAGTACAGCGCGAGCCCGCGTTGGGCAGCCCCACGTCTCCCTTCCATCTCTGCAACATCCTCGCGCGGGCAGAGGCTGGGCCAGAAGCTGGACCCGATCCGGTCTTCCAACTCGCGGGACGGCCCGTGGAGGGGACAAGCGTCGCGGCTTCGGGTCGCGACGAGCGCCTGGCCGCCTCCCTGCACCTGCCCGCGGGGCGAACGCTCGGCTACCGCTTCCGTGAATCCTCCTCCCGCCCTCCGGCGGGCCGCCGACTGAGCGTTGAGGTCACGCTGCTCGGACAGTTCCGGATCGTCTCCGACATCGGAGGGAGCGCCGCGTTCGAGGAAAAACCGAACATCCTGGCGTTCTTCGACCGCCGCGGAAACCGGGACCGCTTCCTCGATCTGTGGCTCCTCGCGATGGGCCTCACCCCCCTGACCGGCGGGGCGGTACAGTGGCACGACAGCCCCCCGGCCCGACTCATGCCTCTCGCGGCTTGGCAGCGGCTTCTCGTGGCCTTCTCTCGTCCGCTCGGGGCGTGGGTGGAAAGCCGATATCGAAGAACGTGGGATGACGCCGCTCAAGTCTGGCGACAAGAGGGCGTGCACACCCTCCGGCTGGGGCTGGGGGCCGTCCTTCGCGTCTCGACATCGGCCGCGATCTCCCCCATCGGGGGGTGCGAGTCCCTCGTGGTGGAAGCCGGTTCCAAGCGTTGGACCGCCTTCATCGAGAGCGAAGGTCGCGTGGATGACAATGGAGTGCCCCGTTGCGCCCAGGAAAGGAACCTTTCAGCCGTGAGCCAAATGGAGGAAAGATGAGACCCCGCATTTGCGCTCTTTCCATGATGTTCGTTGCGATCGTTGGGACCGACGCGCTCGGAGCCGAGGACTGGACGCTCAGCCTGACCCCCGCGTTCTCTTACGGTCGCTACCAGGGTTCCCCGACGCGGGAGAGCGTGACCGGCGGACGTCTGTTCCTGGACGCCCAGTATTTCGAGCGCGCCGGACTCACGGTCGGAGGCGACTATGCAAACGTGAACGGCAAGCCGGGCTACCCCGACATTGCTCAATATGCGTCTTTCCTGTCAGGTCGGGCTTCCTACGTGCCGGACGCCGTTCCTGCCCGGATCGGCCTCCGCATGGACCTCCACGCGGTGGACAACAACGACGCGACCAACGGAACGGACCAAGTCCGCGTGCTGGCCTCTCGGCTCTCCGTCTCGGACCTCGGCGGAACGGTCCGCATGGACGTCGGCTATGCTTCCAGCCGGTTTGGGCGCAGCGCGACGCAGCCCGGCAATCTGGAGGTCCGGCAGTGGACCCCGACGGCCGGATTCGGGCTGAACGGCGAGCAGTGGCTCCAGCTCCGCGGCTATTTCATCATTTCGTCGAACCCTGTCCGCTCCCAGGGCCGGGACGGCACGTCCGCCCTGGAGGTGAAGTGGACCTATCGCCCGGAGAGGAAATCGGACGCCCTCCTCGAAAACGTTCAACTGGCATTCCTCTTGGGCGAACGGATCTACGCCGTGGATGGGGACAGCGCCGCCGTGTACAACCTCGCCGACCTGCAGACCGGCGCGATCGCCCTCAGCACGGGGTGGAGAGTCGGCCGATCCACGAGCATCCTGCTCGGCGCCGGCTGGGAGAAGTACAAAACGGCCCTGGCCCGCGAGAACGTCTCCTACACGAGCCTCTACGGATTCCTTGCGCTCGCCGGGGAGTGGTAGGACCGGCGCGCCGCGAGAAAAAAGGGGGTCACCGACAACAAGGGAGGAACGAGCCGTGAAGCCTTACTTTCTGCCGAGCCTGACGTTCGCTGTTTTCCTGTGGCAATGCGCTTCGGCCTTTGCCTCCGGCAATGATCCATGGGCCCAGTCATACAAACTGGAGCAGGGAGGCCTGTACGCCCAGGCCGCGGCCGTCCTTGACCCGCTCGTGGCAAGACAGCCTCCCCATGAATTCGCCCTGCTTCGCCACGCATGGCTCAACTACCTGCAAGGCAGCCACAACGAGGCCGTCCACAAATACACGGCGGCCTTGAAGGTCAATCCCAGGTCCCTGGACGCGCGGCTGGGCCTCACCTTGCCGCTCCTGGCGCAACAACGGTGGGGGGAAGCGGCGTACCACGCGAAGCAGGTCCTCGCCGTATCGCCCTGGGACTACCTGGCGAACGTCCGCCTCATGATCTGCGAGGAAGGTGAGCGAAAGTGGGAGGATCTGGCCAAGCACGCGGCCGAGGTGGCCTTGCGCTACCCGGCCGACGCCACGGTTCTCGTCTACTTGGCCCGCGCCGAGGCGTGGCTGGGTCATGCCGGAAAGGCCAAGACCGCATACCTACAGGTGCTGGAACGAATCCCGGGTCATGTCGAGGCGACGAACTTCCTCAAGAGAAACCCGTAGCCGCGCATGAACCTGACGGGACCTTGCGAGCGCCTCTCAAGCCATCCTGAACCGCGCAGTGCGCCGCAATCCCCGCCCCTTGGGGCGGGGTCAAGGCGCACGAATGCAAATATCGAAAAAACACCTTGGAGGTCGGAGAATCCCCGCCTTCCAAGGCGGGGTTCTTCAACGGTCTCTCGGGGAGGAAGAACCGCCGCGCCGGGGACGCCCCGGCCGTTCCGCGCCTCATGGCCGGGGCCGAATGCGGATCTCCCCCGCTTCCCGCAGTTTCTCAAGATACTCCTTCATCGCGGCGTTGAACTTCTCCTCGCGCAACAGGTCGAGGATCGTGTCGACCACGTCGCCGAACGACGCCCCGCCCATGCGGGTCTGGTTCTCCTCGAAATACCGCCCCGCATCCGCGAGCGTCACGGCAACCGGAACACGGCGGTGCAGGTATTTGAGAAGCCTCACCTGCTTTTCCACTTCCTCCTGGACGTCCGATTCGGACAGGCCCGCCTCCTCGACTGCCGCTTTCCATACCGCGGCCGACGCGTAGCGGCCCATGGCCTGGCGCAAGACCTCTTCGACCCGCTCGGAATCGCTTTCGTCCATCCGCAGCCGGATGGCTTCCGTCAGGGTCAGCCTCTGGTTGACGATCGCCTCCAGGACGTCCTCCCTCGATACCCGCGCCCGGCTAGCCGGATCTTCCCCGACGAGGATCCGCGCCACACTCTCCGCGCGCGTCAAATCGTAGACCGTGATCACCTGACCGTCGACCGTCGCCGCGACGCCGTCGAGGAGAACGCCGGCCCCCGCCGGCCGCGCGGCGAGAAGAACGGCAATTGCCAAGATCGTTATGAGTTGGCCTTTCAAGCTGTTTCCCCCAAACTCAACCGATTCACCGATTCACCTATTCACCGACTCACCGATTCACCCATTCACCGACTCACCGATTCACCTATTCACCGACTCACCGATTCACCGATTCACCGATTCACCTATTCACCGATTCACCGATTCACCCATTCACCCATTCACCGATTCACCGGCCTTTCCTAGAACGCATGTCCCAGGGAGAAATGCCATTCCCCCGAGGACTCGCCCGGCTCCCGGTCGATCTTCCGCGCGTAGTCGAGGCGGAGCGGCCCGACGGGCGTCTTGTACCGGACGCCGACACCGGCGCTCTGCCGGAGCTTGAGGTCGCTCGCGGCGGGCGGAACGAGCCAGACGTTCCCCGCGTCCGCGAAGGCAACGACCTGGAACTCCCTTCCCAGCGACCACCGAAGCTCGACGTTCCCCTGGACGATCACGTTCCCCCCGGACGGCGTCCCATCCGTTCCCTTCGGACCGAGCGTGTCCTGCGAGAACCCCCGAACGGACGACCGGCCGCCCAGGAAGAAGCGGTCGAAGACCGGCAGGTTTCTGTCCTCGCCCGAGGCTTTCCCGCGCCCCCACTTCCCTCCGACGGCGAGAACGACGCGCCCCGTGAGGGGAATGTAAGCGCTCGCTTGCGTCGAGAGTTTGTAGAAGGATATCTCCGACCCGATCGCCTTCGCCGCCCCCTTGACGGACGCACCGGCAAAGAGACCGCGTCTCGGCTCGAACGGATCGTCCCGGAGATCGAGGAACAGGGCCGGCGTCAGGCTCGACACCCCCAGCCGGCCCTCGTCTTCGCGGGAGAGGACGGCCCCGGGGCTGATATCGAGGATCGTTGTGTTCTCGTACTGGTAAGTCAGCGACGCCTTCCAGACGGAGGCGTACGTCCCTTCCGGCCCGGCCGCGACCCCGCTCCGGCGGATCTTGTAGATCGTTTCGTGCGTGTCGATGTTCCGCTTCTCCGTCTCCTCCCACACTCCCTGCACCCGGAGATCGTATTCCGTCTCGAACGCGCGCGGCTCCCTCCCGGTCAGCAGGAGTCTTTTCTCGAGCGTGGAAGCCTCCAGGCGTCCCGACACGCGCCTGTTCCACCCTCCGACGTTCCGGTGGGAGACCTCGATCATCCCGCGCCACCGCTCGTAGTCGCCGTACCCGGCGCCGAACTCGACCGTGCCGGCATCCGCCTCCTTGAGAGAGAGGACCACGTCCCGGACGGGAGACTCGTCGAGCGGATCGACCGGATGGAACCGGGCCTCGGAGAATATCCCCAGCCGCCTGAGGCGGTTCTCGGCCAGGAGAAGTCCCTCGAAGTCGTACGGGTCGCCTTCCTTCAAGCGAATCTCCCGCTCCGCCACCGGACGCCGGGTCCGCACGAGGCCGAGGACGATGATCCGGCCCAGAGCGCGCGCCTCGCGCTCATCCACGTCGAAGGTGATCCCCACGGAGCGCCCGTCATCGAAGAAGGTCGAGAGGAGATCGACCGTGGCTTGCAGATGGCCCTTTCGAGCCAACTGCTCCATGAGGCGGATACGGTCTTCTTCCGCTTTTTCCTCCTCGTACGGACTTTCGGGCCGCGTTTGGATGTGGGGAAGGAGTTCCACCCGCGAATTCCAGACCAGCCCCGTGAGATCGACCGAGCGCACGAACGTCCGCTCGCCTTCCCGGACCTGGAACTCGACCGACACGGAGGAGCGGTCCGGCGACACGTCGACGGACGGAACGCCGACCTCGGCCGACAGGAATCCCCGCGAGCGATAGAAAGCCCGAATCGTCTCCGCGTCTTCTTCGAGACGGCCCGGATCGAAAAAGCCGCGCGTGGTCCACCGATCCTGTTGGACCGAGAGGAGAGGGAAAATCTCGTCGGGCCCGATCCGCAGGGCGCCCGAAACGCGCACATCCGCGACGCGCGGCCGGGGACCGGGGTCGATATGGAAAACGATCCGCCGGGCGCCGCCCTCGACCGGATCGGTCTTGCCTTCGACGCGCGAGAAAGGATACCCGGCCTCCCGGTAGTACCTCTCCAGGACGCGCGCCGCGTCCCCCGGCGTCTCCGGGCCCGTCCAGTCCGTCAGAACCCTCCGGACTTCTTCCCGCCAGCGCGGATCATCGAGGAGAATCCCGCCCTCGAACCGGACGTCGTACCGCGGCCCGGTCTCCACGGTGAACCGCGCCGATGGATCGAGTCTATCGGCCTCCGAGGCAAGGGAAACCGACGCCTCGTACCACCCGCGCTCCCGAAGGGAGGCCTGGAGTTTCTCGGCCCCATGGCGGACGTCGGCAGCGCGGACGGGCGTCCCCATTCCGAAGGGAGGAGACGTCCCGCCGGGGAGATCGACTTTCGTTCCACTCCGGTCCACGACCTCGACGCCGGCCCAGCGCATCGGCTCCCCCGGAACGATCCGGACTTGGAGATCCACGCTTCCGGATGTTTCGTCAACCGGACGAACCTCCACGACGGGAGAAGCGAACCCCTCGCCCCGAAGGAAGGAAACGATTCGGCGTTCGGCGCGGGGAACGATCCGGGAATCGAACGCCCCGTTCGTTCGGAAAGGGACCCGTCTTTCGATTTCGCCGCGCATGGAAAGCGGGACGTCCCATGCGATCTTCCTGAGGATCGGATGCTCGGTCACGCGGAATACCAGCCGGGTGCCCCCCGCTTCTTCCTCCCCTTCGACCCGAACGTCGGCGAAGCGGCCCGTGGCCATCAGGCGCTTGATCGCGCGGCTGAGGCGCGCCCGGTCGAGCGGTTCCCCGACGGCGAACCCGGCCAGATCTTCGGCCTCGACGGCGGGAAATTGCACGAGGCCCTGAAAAGCCCATCCGGCAATCGGCCGCCCCACGAGCGCGGACGTCTCCCCCGCCCGCGCAAACGCGGCGCAGGAGATCATGAGGAAGACCATAAGTACCCCAGCCACCTTCGCCCGATTCACCGATTCACCCATTCACCGATTCACCCAATCCCCCCTGCCCCCCCTTTGAAAAAGGGGGGAACGGGGGGATTCCTCACCCATTCACCTATTCACCTATTCACCGAATTTCCGTTCATTTGAACCGGAACCGAAACCGGACATCGCCTCCGACCTGGCCCGTTTCGTCGCGCTCCCCCACGAGGTAGATCTGGTCCGTCAGCCGGTACTCGAGCTGGATGATCTGCTCCTCGCTCGTCCCGATCGACGCGGAGTACGTCACGTACAGCCGGTCGCCCAGCAGGCGCTTCCCGACGGTCACGCGCGGCGCCCCCGCGAGGCTCGACGTCGTCGCGTACGGATCGATCTGGAAACGGTCGATCCCCGCGATCCGGCGGACGCGCTCCTCGACCACGTCCTGCAGGCGCCCCGTCAGGAACGAAACGGCCTCCCCCGTGGCCACTCCCGTCTCCCGTCCCGCGAGGGTCTTCGGGACCTGCCCCACCGTCAGGAGGGACAGAATGTCGAACTCGGACAGCGGGGGGCTCGAATTGAGCGCGAGCGAGAACCGGTCCAAGGTCCCCATGAGAGACATCTCGACGACGTACGACTGGATCCTCGCCTCCGCGCGGACATCCATCACCGGCTGGATCCGCCGCGGGTCCACGAACTCCACGGCCGCGTTCAATATCTTGAATTCCCGGGACCGGAAGAGGATGGTCCCCTCGCGGGCCTCGACGCGTCCCACGAGGCCGGGGCGGGCCGCCGTTCCGCCGAGCCCCAGGTCGACGGTGACCGGCGCGCGCAGAACGTTGTTGTCGATCCAGAGATTTTCTCGCCCCACGACGCGGACCGCCAGGTCGGCCTTTCCGAGCCATCCCGCTTCCGTCCTCGGCCGGTCGACCCGCCGCCGCAGGTCGGCCAGTTTCGTCTTCCAGTCGAACCGCTCCCGGTACCGCCCGGAGACCAGCCGGACCTCTCCGGAAAGAAGAGGGCGCGCCGCCGCCCCTCCCAGAACGAGATCGGCGTTCGACTTCACGGCCGCCTCGCCCCACGGGCGGATCGTAACGCCCCGCGCGCGCGCCACGACGGCGAACGACGCGGGCTTCAGGCCCGCCAACGAGATGCTCCCGTCGATCGCAACGGACCCTCCGCCCACCTCTCCCTTCACACCCTCGATCAAGACGCGCCCGGGGGCGAAATGGATCTCGCCTCCGAGAGACGAGACCCGCTGGGCGATCGACTTGAGGCGGAGCGATCCGCCCGCTCCCCGGATCGACCCCCGAACGGCCGGCGACGACGTCTCTCCGGAGAGGCTCGCGGAAAACGACGCCGCGCCGGACGCGTCCTCGACCTCGGACGTCAAAACCTTGAGGAGACGAAGGTCGGCGTGTCCCTCCAGGCCGAGGTCGACCGCCCCCCGTACCTCCCACCTTCCTCTCACTTTGAACGACGTGGAAGGGCCGACGAACGCCGCCTGAGCGGCCGTAACGGTCCTTTCCCGGATGGAGAAGACGACGTTCCCCTGGTTGGCGGCCCGGAAATCTCCGCTCGAGGCTTCCACGTCGTGCAGGCGGACTTCGCCCCGGAGAAGCCGCGGATCGTCGAGGTCTCCCTGGGCCTCTACCGCTCCCGAAAGCCTCACGACTCCCTTCTCCTGCCACCCCGGCCCAAGATAGGCGAGCGGCTGGACGTTCTCCAATGCCGCCCGCGCCCGAAAGTTGCGGGGAGCCCGCAGGGAGAGCGATGCCTCCGCGCGGATGGAGGGCTCGGCCAGATCGGCACTCAGGACAACGGAACGCCCCTCGGTCGAGAGGCGCGCCCGGAGCGGCCCGACGGCACGGCCCCCCAGACGAAGGCCCGAAGAAACGATCTCGGCGTCGATTCCGGGGTCCGCGAACGTCCCCTTCCCTCGGATCCACCCCCCGAGCGCACCCTCCATCCGCGCGCCGGCCGGTTCGACGCCCCTTAAAAGAGAAATCTTGGATACGGGAAGAGACGCAAACTTGAGATCGGCTTCGTATGACCCGTCGAACCCGATCCACCCGCTTCCCTCCGCCTGACCGCCATTCAGCCGCGCGGTCGCCCGGTCGAAGCGGATATCCCGGTTGGTCAGGGAAAAGACGGCTTGGGCCGCGCTGAACGTCTGACCGTAAGCTTCTCCCGGTCCGGATCGAAGCGTCCCCCGCCCCGAAAGGGCCGATGGCGTTCCGGTCAGGCGGAACGATCCGTCCGCGGTCAATTCGATCGGCAGGTCTCGGTGGAACATGGACGTGACGCTCCGGGGGTCCCCTTGGGCCACGGTCAACAGGAGGTCGAAACGGACCGGCGCGGGGCCGGATTCCCCCGGTCGGATTCCCAGGATCGAACCCTTGAGATCGAACCGTCCATCACCCCCTCCCGGCCGACGGGAGGGCATCAGGGCCGTCACGTCGTCGAATGTAAGCCTTCCTTCCTCCCACCCGATTCGCCCTTCCACGGATGACACAGGGACGGAGGCATATCGGCCCGGCCCGGCCTTGACGGCCATCGAAAGCGAAGGGCTGTCGATGTGGCCGCCAAGCTTCATTTCCGCTCGAGCGGGCCCCGCCGCCGGTCGAGGGGCGAATCCGGCGAACCAGGGACCGACGTCATCGACGGCCGCGGACCCGAGAAGGTCGATCTCGCCCGACCGCGCGACCTGTCCCTTCACGTCGATCCGGCCGCCCTCCGTCTCCGCTTCGGCGGAAACGCTCCCCGCGCCCTCCCGTGGAAGGCGCACGGCCACGCGCGCCTTCCTCACGGCCGGCGTCCGCGGAAACAGGGTCGATCCCTTTTCACCGAGGAACTCCACGTCCGCCGATCCCTCGCTCAGCCACGGTTCGCCCCCGCCACCCTTGAGGTCGACTCGGCCGCTGACCGTTCCGGGAACGACCGGAGCACCGCTTCGCAGACGGCGGACCAAAGCACCGATCTGTTCCGTTCGAAGGGACTCGAAGGCGGCCTCGGCCGCGTATCTGACCCGGCCGTCCGGCCACGCCACCTCGGCCGTTCCCCTCGCCCGCCCCCCGAAAAGGGCCGCCTCTCCCCGCCCGACCGAAAGGCCCTTCCGGCTTGCCAAAATCTCGCCCGAAAACCGCTCAACCCGGACCGGCCCGATCCTTCCCTCCGTCACCGTGAGCCTGCCCCGCCCGAGCGGCGCCTCGACGGTTCCCGTGATTTTTCCTTCCAGTTCGAAAAGGCCGCCTCCATCCTCCCTCCGGCCGGCCAGGACGAGGGCCTTCTCGATCGGTCCCCGGGCCCGGCCCGCAATGTCAACCGCCCCTTCGGGCGAGAGAGAGACCGTCCCGCCGGCCAAGACGTCCATCCCGTCCACGACGGCCGATGCCTTTTTGATGACGACCTCCCGGCCGCTGACTCGCAGGGCCGTCTCGCCCCTGCCCGAAATCGTTCGGCCGTCGGAGAAGTCGACTCGAAAGGACTGAGATTCGGCCGTCAACGACGCCTCATCGGCATTGCCCCCCTGGCCCAGGCCGATCGATGAGGCCAGCCCGTCGATTCGGACGCGGGCGCCGGTCCACTCGTCGAGGAGATCCGCCCGGGCCGCGCGAATCGAAACCTTCGCCACGCGCATCGGGATCGGGGGAGGGACGCGAAGGTACGAAAGAAACCGGTCCTGGACTCCCTGCCAGGAAAGAACGCCTTCCTTGCTCCGGCTTCCGCGAAGGGCGGGCTTCTCGATGTCGACCGTAAGGACCAGTTCCCCCGCGACGACGGAAGCGGGAGAGACGTTGAACCGGACCCGCGAGACGGACATGTGCGGCGGGACGGCCAAATCTTCGATGACGAGGGCGGGAGGAAAAACCCCGAGGGAGACCCGGGAGGCGCCGGCCGACGCACCGAACGCCTTCTCGATCCCGGCGATGACGAAGGGCTGGACGGCGGCCGAGAGCCGCCAGGAAAGAAGGAGCGCCCCGGCGAGAAGAAGCGCAAGGGAGGCGAAGCAGAGGGTGCGGAGCCGGAAACGCATCAGCTAGGGACGGCAAGAGGGTGAATCGGTAAATAGGGAAGGAGGTTTTTTCCGATTCACCGATTCACCCATTCACCGTCCTCGTCACCCCTTCGGTCCCGGCTCGGCGACGGCCGCCAGCAAAGTTTCCTCGATCTTCTTGATCCGGTCGACGCTCGTGATCTTGTGCCGGAGCAGGTCGGTCACGTAGAACACGTCGATCACCTGGGTCAGCTCCGTGGAGATCTTGGCGTTGGCCACCGAGAGACCGAGCTCGTACAGGGCCTTGGTGATCCGGTACAGGATGCCGATCCGGTCGTGGGCGTACACCTCAACGACCGTGTGGCGGTCCGAAAGGTCGTTGTCCACGACGATCTTCGTCATGACCCCGCCGATCGTGAGATCCTTCTTGCGAAGCCGGATCGAGCTCTTCGACCAGAGCGCCTCCACGCGGCGGACGCCCGTCAGGATCTCCCCGAGGGATCGCTCGACCCCCTCCCAGATCGTCTCGTCCCGGACGATCCGTCCGGCGGGGTCCGTCACCTGGAGGGAGTCCAGGACCACGCCGTCCGCCATCGTCACGATCCTCGCCCCGACGATGTTCATGTTGTGGGCGGCGAGCGTCCCGCACGTCTTCGAGAAGATCCCGAAGGCGTCGTACATGCAAACGGTCAGATCCGTGACGCCCATCTCGGGCATGTGGCGATGCGCGATGATCAGCTTCTCCTCGGGAAGGCGGCGGCGAAGTTCCAAGTGCTCCAGCGCGCGCTCGGGCGGAGTCATGAGAAGATAGGTGTCCGGCGCCATTGAGAGGAACGATTCCACGACGTCCTCGGGATGGACCCCGCGCGCCAGCGTCCGTATCGCGTCGCGCGCCTCGGAGATCTGCTCGGCCCGCTCCGGGACCGCGACCCGCCGCCGCTCGAGCACTTCGCGCGTCCGATCGGCCAACTCCCGGAGGAGCGCCCCCTTCCAGTCGGACCAGACGTCCGGGCCGACGGCCGAGATGTCGGCGTACGTCAGGAGGTAGAGCATCCGGAGGTTCTCGATGTCCCCCACGCGGCCGGCGAAGTCGGCGACGACCCGCGGGTCCGACAACTCGCGGCGCTGGGCGATCTGCGACATCGTCTGGTGCTCCGCGACCAGGAAGTGGAGCCGCTGGGTTTCGTCCGCCGTAAGACCCAGCCGGCCCGCCACGCCGGGAAGCAGATCCAGCGCGAGGTGCATCCGCTCCGCGCCGAAAGACTTGCCGGAATCGTGGAGAAGCGTCGCAAGGAACAGGAGACCCGGAGACTGGATCTGGGAGAGCGCCTGCGCGAGAGGCTGGCGCGACGCCTGGACCGTCCCCCGAAGCTGCTCAAGATTGCGGACGGCGATGAGCGTGTGCGTATCGACCGTGTACGTGTGGTAGGGGTTGTGCTGGACGAGGCACCGGAGCGCGGCGAACTCCGGCAGGATCCGGTCCAGGACGCCGCACTCGTGCATGAGATTCAGCGTGTCCGCCACGCCCCGCGGGGCGGAGAGGATCGCCCGGAACCGCTCCGCCGCCTCTCCCCCGCTCCAAGCCTCGGACGGAATGCGGGGGAGGAGCGCCGTCAATCCTTCGATCGTGACATCGGAAACGGGGAGCCCGTGCCGCTGGGACTCCTCGAAGAGGCGGAGCGCGAGCGCAGGCCGCTCCACGAAAGCCTCCCTGGCCTGTTCGGAAGCGAAAATGTTGCGCGACGTGACATAGATCCCGTCCCCCGCGTGACGCCGGCGCAGGACCGAAAGCGGACCGAACGGGCGCGCCCCTTTCCGGATCGCACGGGTGATGACGTTCCTCGAGAGCGTCGCCAGCCTCTTGGCCTGGCGGTAGTATTCGCGCATGAACCGCTCGAGCGCCGTGAAACCCTCGTGGTCGGCGTACCCCCAGGATCGGGCGATCGCCTCCTGGACCTCGAAGGAGAGGACGTCGTTGCGCCGGCCGTACCGATAGTGAAGCTCGTTCCGCAGGCGCCAGATGAAATCGAGGGACTGGCCCAATCCGTCCGCCTCCTCCTGGGAGAGAACGCCCAGGGGGATGAGACCTTCGAACGTGGCGACTCGATATTTCACCTTGGCGATCCAGAGGGCCGTTTGATAATCCCGCAGGCCCCCTTCGCCCTCCTTCAAGTGAGGCTCGCGAAGAAAAACCGATTCGCCGAAGCGCGTCCTTCGCTTGTGCGCGTCGTTCAGCTTCTCCCGAATGAAGGCCTCGGCCTTCCGGGCCACGAGCTCGGCGGCCACCGCGGCCCGGAATCGGTCGGCCACGCCCGCGTCTCCGGCGACCGGACGCGATTCCAGGAAGGACGTCTTCGTCACCGTGTCCACCCGTGCCGCCTGAATCGATTCCCCGATCGACCGGACGGAGTGCCCGAGGGCCAGACCCATGTCCCAGAGAAAGTAGAGCGACCACTCGGAGAGATCGCGGATCGGCTGAGAGAGGATCCCGTCGTAGACGAAGAGGATGTCGACGTCGGAGCAGGGATTCAGCTCGCCGCGGCCGTACCCGCCCGTGGCGATGAGCGAGACGGGGAGATCCCGGGCGCGCAGGTTCTCCACGGCCAGAGCGAAGACCTGCCGGAGAACGGCGTCCATCAGGCCCGTGTGTCCGCAGACGACGTCGCGCCCGGACGCGCCGTGCTCGTGCCGGAGCTTGAGACCCGCCCACGACTCCTGGTAGAAGCCCTTGAGAGTCTCGAGGGCCAATCCCCGGTCGACCTGGGCGGCGACGGCCGTCCCCGAACCGGCCGTCCCCGCAGAGGAGGTCTCGGCCAGCCGGCTCTGGAGGGCGGCGAAATACGATTCGGCCTGTTCGCGCACCGGGCTGAGGTGAGGCATGTGCCCATTGTATTCAGCCGGCGGAACGCGAGTCAAGGAACGGAAGCGTCTTTCAACTGGCCGGGAACCGGGACTTTTCGGTAGTATCGTGTCGTTTCGAACCCATTGTCCCGGCGACAGGAGATGCAATGACCGACACCGACAGGAAACTCTCCGATCTCGTCGCCGTCATGAAGAGGCTTCGCGGCCCCGGCGGATGCCCGTGGGACCGGGAGCAGACGGCCGAGAGCATCAAGCCTTTCCTTCTCGAAGAGACTTACGAAGTCCTGGAAGCGCTGGATGAAGGAAAGCCCCATCTCGTCCGCGAGGAGCTGGGCGACCTCCTCTTCCAGATCGTCTTCCTCTCGGAGCTGGCCTCGGAGGAGGGACGATTTGCGATCGACGACGTCATCGGAGGAATCGCGGACAAAATGGTCAAGCGCCACCCCCACGTGTTCGGCGACGCGGAGGCAAAGACGAGCGCGGACGTCCTGAACCGCTGGGAGAGGCAGAAGAGAGCCGAGAAGGGCGGCCCCGGCAAGCGGTCCGCCCTGGACGGCGTCCCCCGCGAGCTTCCCGCGCTCCTCAGGGCCCAGCGCCTCCAGGACAAGGCGTCGCGCGTCGGATTCGACTGGGACCACCCGGAGCAGGTCATGGAGAAGGTCGAGGAGGAGCTCCGGGAGTTCCGCGAGGTCCTGGCTTCCAAGGACCCGGAACGGATGGAAGAGGAACTCGGCGACCTCTTCTTCTCCCTCGTGAACATCGCCCGGTTCATCGGCGTGAACCCCGAGGACGCCCTCCGCAAGACGATCAGCAAGTTCATCCGCCGCTTCCGGCACATCGAGGAGAAAGCCCACGAAGCCGGGCGGGACCTGGGCGAGATGACCCTGGCCGAAATGGACGCCTTGTGGGAAGAAGCGAAAAAGGCGTAGGGGAGGTAGTTCGGAGTTCGGAGTAAGTAGTCCAGGAGTCTATATGTTTTTGATGCTACGAACTCCCAACCACGAACTCCGAACTCCCTTTCCGGTTATGGGAGCGGGGCCGGGCGGGTGAAGACGTAGTCCATCGACTTGACGGGCGTGTGACAGCCCACGCACTCCTGCGCGAAGTTCGCGTCCTTCCCGTACGGTTTCTGGTCCATCCCGATCCAGCGCGCGTACCCCCAGCCTCCGGTCCCGGCGTACTTCTTCGAATCCTTGATCATGAACTCGGCGTGGGCAAGCGCCGCAGGTACGTGGGCGGCCGCCCAGTTCTCGTCGTTCTTCTGCTTCCACACAATCTTGGCCAGGACCGCCCCCTCCGGCCAGGGATTCGTCTTCCCGCTTCGGGCCGCTTCAACGGCGAGATCGTTCCCGAGGATGACGCGGAGGGTGTTGTTGTCGGTTCGGTGAGCGGTGGCGATCACGCGCCAGTCCTTGTACCCTGCCGGGATTGAGATCCCGTTCGGGGCCGGCTGGACCGCGTTTTTCTCGGACGCGGCCGAATCGTACGCAACCGTCTCGTGAACGAAGCCGATGGTCAGGAACAACAGAATCGTGGCGAGGAAACGCATGGGACTGCCTCCTTCTTCGTTGAAGGGAATGACCCCCGGGCTGGGAGCGACGACCAGCGCCGCTTGTGAACGGACCCGAGATTATCAGAACGCTTGAGGCGAGATCAACAACATTCGCGCGGACAGGTCCGATGCTTTCGACGACCTCTCAAGCGCGAACGGTTTGAACGGGATGGGCGGTCGGCCGGCCGCCCGGAAGACCCAGCCAGACGCCGGCCTGGGCCGCGCCGCAGTCCGGGCAACGGCCGCCATCGAGACGGTTCTTGAGGATGCTGAATCCGAAACGCTCGATGAGGATGGATTTGCAGGAGGGGCAGTACGTGTTCTCTCCCCCTTCTCCCGGAACGTTCCCCTCGTAGACGTACTTGAGACCGGCCTCGAAACCGATCTCCCGCGCCCGGCGGAGGGTGGAGACCGGCGTCCGCGGCTCGTCCGTCAGCTTGTAGGTCGGATAGAACTGCGTGACGTGCCAAGGGATCTCCGGATCGACGCCCACGATAAACTCGGCGATCTTCCGAAGCTCTTCCTCCGAATCGTTGTGATGGGGGATGATCAGGGTCGTCACCTCGATCCAGATCCCAAGCTCACGGTGGAGCCGGATCGAATCGAGCACGGGCTGGAGGGCCGCGCCGCAAACCTTCTTGTAGAACTCTTCGGTGAACGCCTTGAGGTCGATGTTGGCGGCGTGCAGAAAGGACCGGATCTCGCGGAGAGCTTCGGGCGTTATGAAGCCGTTCGTCACGAAGACGTTGGCGATCCCCTTCTCGGCCGCCCGCTTCGCCGTCTCGAACGCCAGCTCGTAGAAGATCGTCGGCTCCGTGTAGGTGTAGGAGATCGAACGACAGCCCGTCCGGACGGCGGCCTCGACGATCTCATCCGGCGTTACGAACTCCCCGACCGCCCGCGACTCCATCTCCTCCCGGAACGACGCCGGCGGCTTCCCCCCCCGCTCCCGCCGCTTGGACGCCTGCGAGATCTCGTAGTTCTGGCAATGGAGGCACCGGAAATTGCAGCCGACCGTCGCGATGGAGTAGGAGCGGGAACCGGGGAGGAAGTGAAAAAGCGGCTTCTTCTCGATCGGGTCGACGTTCGCCGAAACGATCCGGTCATCGACGACCGTGTAGAGGACGCCCCCCTCGTTGAAGCGGACAAAACAGACGCCCGGCTTCCCGTCGCGGATCACGCACCGGTGGGCGCAAAGATTGCAAACAACTTTCTTGTCCGGGAGCGGCTCCCAGAACATCCCTTTGCGCATGCAGTCCTCACGGATGCCCTATCCGTTTTTCAATTTTTCCAATTTCCAATTTCCAATTTGAAATTTGCAATTTACCCCGCCCCCCGCGCCACGGCCTCCTCGCGTTGACGGTGCGTGAACACGGGGCACGTCGTGTACGCCTCGCCCCGGCAAAGGGTTGTCCGCTCGTCGATCGTGGTGACCCGGAGCTTGTCGGGACCGTACCCCAGGCAGTACTCCTCCCGGATCGTTCCTTCCTCGTAGACGGGGTGGTGGTAGGGACAGGTCACCGGGGTTCCCTGCCTTCCTTCTCGCGTTCCCATCCGACCCTGGCGAACTTGACGTCGTGCGACCAAGTGTACCCAAGGGTCCCGCCGTACGCCTTCTTGACCTCGCGGCCGATCCGCTGGGCCAGCTTCTCGGTCGTCGTCGTCACCTCGATGCCGCCGGCGCGGCTCTTGATCTCGATGATTCTCTCAAGAGGATTGTATCCGCGGGCCCGGGCCTCTTCGTTTCGGACGAGGTTCAGGATCTCGTCCCGATGCCCGTCCAGGAAATGCCCGCGGAGCGTCACGACGCCGCCCGGGTACTTTTCGCGGGCCTTCTGGCACGCCGGACACGTTACGACGGCCGGAATCGACGCCCGGGCCTTGAGCGAAACGCTCGCTCCCTTGGCCGGCAGAGCCCAGCGCTTGCTCTTATAGACCGCGCCGCATTCCGCGCACACGGCCCCATCGGGATTTGGGTTCTTTCGGAGATACGGGTCCTTTGGAAGGAGTTCTCTCTTCTTGACGGCGGCCGGGCTGTACGGCTTGGACTTTCTCATCGCGGGGCCTCCTTGCCCGGCCTCGGCCGGGTCCCGGTCCAGGTTGACGCCTCTTCCTCTTCCGCGCGGAGCTGGTAGACGCGGCAGAGGACGTAATCTTCACTATAGCAGTACAAGTCCCTTTCCCGGATCGTGGGGACTCGGGCGGCCCCTTCCCGGGAGGCGAAACAGTACTCCTCGGCGCAGGGTTCCGGCCTTCCGCGGATGACGGACCTCAGGTAAGGACACTGCGCCATGTTGTCCCCCCCTCGTCCCGGAGCCAAGCCACGCTCAACTCATATTAGCGGTCGTAAAATAGTATGGACACGTTCTTACAGAATCTCCCCTCCCCCTCTTTTCCAAAGAGGGGTAATGCCTCCCTTTGGAAAAGGGAGGTCAGGAGGGATTCTGCAAATGAACCGCGCAGTGCGCCGCAATCCCCGCCCCTTGGGGCGGGGTCAAAGCGCACGAATGCAAATAACGAAAAGTACCTTGGAGGTCGGAGAATCCCCGCCTTTCAAGGCGGGGTTCTTCAACGTTGTCCCTATTCTTGGACTGTTAATAACAACGCCCCGGGGAGTTGTCGAGGCCCGGCTCGTCATCTCACCCCGGCCACTCCGGCCACTCAGACCACTCCGGCCGTCTCGGTCCGGGGACCGAGGGTCCCCTCGCCAGTCCCGGGTTGGGCGCCAATTTCCTCGTCCGTCAGGTAGCAGGCCGGGTCGGACGCCCACGGATCGCCCGTCGAGATCTCGGCCCGGACCCGAAGCGCCCCGCCGCAAAGGTCGAGGAACCGGCACCCGGCACAACGCCCCTTGATGCGCTTCCGGCGGTCCTTGAGGCCCGCCATGAGGGGGTCGGCCGTGTCCATCCATATCTCCGAGAACTTCCGCTCGCGCACGTTCCCGAAGGTGTAGTGCATCCAGAACTGATCGGGATGCACGTTTCCGAGGAAATCGATGCACCCGAAACCGACGCCGGACGAGTAGAGCCCGCCGCCGTTCCACTTGAGCATCTCGTACACTTCCTCCGCCCGGGGGTCCCCGGCCGCCTTCATCTTGAGGTACATGTACGGGCCGTCACAGTGATTGTCCACGGTCAGGATCTCGGCCGAGACGTTCCGCCTGTGGAAGTCCATCGTCCGGTCGAGGATGACGTCCATGGCCTGGCGGGACTCGGCCGGACTCAGGTCGACGACGCCGTGCCCTCGTCCCGAGGGAACGAGATGGTAGAAGCACGCCCGGTTGACCTTCTCCGCCTCGATGAAATCGAAGATCCGGTGGAGGTCATTGAAGGTCTGGCGGGTGAGCGTAAGCCGAAGCCCGACCTTCTGGCCCACGGCCACGCAGTTCCGGAACCCTCTCATGGCCCGGGCGAAGGCCCCTTCCACCCCCCGGAAACGGTCGTTCACGTCCTCCATGCCGTCCAGCGAAATCCCCACGTACGACACGCGGATCGCGCGCATCCGGCGGGCGACTTCCTCCGTGATGAGCGTTCCGTTCGTCGAGAAAACGACGTGGACGCCCTTCTTCTCCCGCGCGTAGGCCGCCAGCTCGAAGATGTCCTTCCGGACGAGCGGCTCCCCCCCCGAGAAGAGCAGGGCGGGGATCCGGAAATCGCCCAGATCGTTGATAAGGGCCTTGGCCTCTTCGGTGGTCAATTCCCCTTCGTATTTCTTTTCCTCGGAGTTGGAATAGCAGTGGACGCACCGGAGGTTGCACGTGCGGGTGGTGTTCCAGACGGTCACGGGCCGCCTCTCCATGGCGCTCTTCGCCACGGCGTGGGCCTGGTGTTCCGGAACCTTTAGGTTCTTGAGGGCTTTCCCGTAACGGTGCGGCGTGGACGGTGTTTCACGCCCGCAGTACAGGACGGTCAGATCGATCATTCTTTCCTCCCCGGTCGGTTCGTCAAGCGGCCCCGCGGAACGCTCCGCGACCCCGCCTGAGGGTAGATTATGCGACCCGGAAGGAAAAAATCAACCCCATTAAGACCCGGGTTTCGTGGCCGGCGCCGGTTTCTTCGCTTTCAGGTCGTTCAAGAAGCCGACGATATGGTCGGCTTCTTCCTTCGTGATCCACTCCGGGGCCTTTTCCTGCATTTCCTTGACGATGTGCATCCAGTCCTTCGTGCCGGGCTTTTCGGCCTCCAGGTAAACGCGCTCCAGCTCGTGGCAGGCGGAACATCGCTCACGCACGAGAACGGCCGGTCCTTCCTTGACCTCCTTCCGTTGCCTGCGCTCATGGGGGTCAACCTTCATGTATTCCAGGATCTTTCGGGCCTGCTCCGGCGTGATCCAATCGGGTGCCCGCAATCTCATCCGATTGACGATGTGGTCCATCACCTCCGGCGTGAGCTTCAGCACGTAGATCCGGTCGATCGAATGGCAAAGAGAGCACTTCGTCTCGAAGAGCTTCCTCTCCTCCGCCATCCGGGCCTCGACCGTCTCGTGCCGCGCGTGCTCGACCAAGTACTTGAGGACGGACTCCTTCTCCCGGGCGTTGAGCTGCGCGTTGGCGGCCATCTGCTCTATGATCTTCGGCCACTGTTTCTCCGTCTTCTCCCCCGGCTTCGGCAGGGCGTGGCACATCGAGCAACGCTCCTTGTAGAGCCTCTCCCCGGCCTCCTGCGCGAGGCCGCGGGCCGGATCGATCAAGATGACCAGGAGAACGACGAGGGGCGGGAAAACGCCGGAGGTCAGTCTGCGCCTCACTGTTCCATCACTCCTTGTTCGTGCGGGCCCCCAGAAACCGGGGCCCGTGAGCCAAACTCCCGGATCGTCCGTGATTCCTGTCGTCTCCCGCTCCTCAGAACAGGAGCGTGAACATGAGCGTCGTCCGGTTGCCCTTCGATTTGCCGCTCGGCACCTTCGTCTGGGACCAGTACTCGATGTTCGCCTTCGAGTTGCTCGTCACGTAGTAGCCCACGTTCGCCGCAACGGCGTTGTACTTGTCCGCTCCGTCCTTTTCCTCGTAGCTCTCCCAGCGAAGGAGAGGAACCGCCACGGGCCGGACGCCGTCCTTCACGATGTACAGCGCTTCCAGGTAGGCGCCGTCGTTCTTCTCCGCGCTCCCCTTACTGTACGTCGTCGTGGTCCCGGACGTGGAGGACTTGAGCGGATCGTCCTTGGCCTTGATCCAAGCGCCGTATACGAGGACATCGCCGAACCCAGCCTGGAAGTCGAGACCCGTCCGGCTGAACTTGTGCTCTTCCTTGATCGTCGCGGCGTCGTTGATGAGCGTCGAGTCCGCTTTGCCCGAGACGCCGAAACCGCCCACGTGGATACCCGGCATGAACTCGACCGCGACCCGCCCCAGAAGGGTCTTCGGATCCGACCCGGTCAAGTCGTCCGCGGCGCTTCCGTATCCCACGTTGTAGAAGACCATCCCGGCCGCGCGGCCGCTGACCCCGATCGTCTGCCGCGGGTGTCTGAGCGCGGCGTTTCCGTCCGCACCCCCGTACTTCTTGTCCAAGACAGCCTTGTGCGCGCGGGTCATCCGGCGACCCCAGTCCGCGAGCGATTCGTACGGGTCAGCCCAGTTCGTCGGGACGAACCCGAGAAGGACGTTCGCCTCCGGCGCAAAGTGATAGGAGACCTCCCCCAACTCGGCTTTGGGCGTGAAGTCGTTGTCGTAGGCGCCCTCGAGCTCCAGGAACCCGGAGAGGCGTTCGCCGGCGCGTCCCCCCACCATGATTTCGTACTCGTGGAGCGGCCGGATCACTTTGTCCTTGCCCTTCTCCTTGTCGTAAACGTACGACTTCGCCAGAACGGTGACGGGGAAGTACCGGTCGAAGAGTATCCCGGGAGACACGACCATGTTTTTGTCCTTCTCCATCGACTCGGAGAACTTGTACCCGCTCTCCTTGAACTTACGGCCGCTGGCGTTCAGAAGGGGCCATGCGGAGTGGCAGGAAGCGCAATCGACGTTGTGCTTTCTGGCGAAGGCGGGGATCGCGTCCGCCCGATCCGGAGCCAGGAATACGGCCAGCCCCGTGAACAGGAATGTTCCGCTCAAGACCGCAACAAGCAGTTTCCTCATATCAACCTCCCAGGTTTGACGGTGGAAATGATGTCGGTCCCTAGAACGATGAACGCTCACTGATGGTCATCCCCCCTTTCGGCGATGATCAGGCGGGTCGGATTGGTTTCGTTCGGGGGAAACGGTCCAGTCGCAAGAGAGAGACCCCGGGGGATGGACTGCAAAACCGGAAGAAGTTTGTCGGGGGAAAACGTAAACATTATACCAACATCGTCGGCCAGTTTCAACCCATCTTCCGGCAGTCAAGCCAGCATGCCGGGGCCGGCCCGGCTGGAATTCTCTGCTTTATGCCTCTCTGCTTTATGCCTCTCTGCTTTATGCCTCTCTGCTTTATGCCTCTCTGCTTTGTGCCTCTGTGCCTCTGTGCCTCTGCCCCTCTGTGCCTTTGTGCCTCTGTGCCTCTGTGCCTCTGCCCCTCTGTGCCTCTGCCCCTCTGTGCCTCTGTCCCTCTGTGCCTCTCTTGCGTCCCGTCCCTACAGCCTCTCCCGGATCACCGTCCCCGGCGGCAGATCGAGCCTCCGAAGCCCATCTTGCACGGCATCGAGGACCTCGAACGCCCTCACGTCCAGCCGCACAACCAGGCCCTTGTCGTCCGCAACGAGGACCCGCCACGGCACCTCCCTGTCCCGAACCATCTTGTACTCTTCGTAGACGACTCGGAATTCCTT
>JACPZO010000112.1 GCA_016195465.1 Nitrospirota bacterium | reverse complement strand
GGCGTCCCGGGAGGGGCGCCCGGCTGGGGGATCTCTTCCCGGTCCATGACCTGCCCCATGACGGCGGTCTTGTCGTCCAGGACGAGGAGGACGACGTCATTCGGCCAGAAGAACCCGAGGCCGTTCGCGAGGATCAACAGAATGAGTCCCGCCACCATGAGGAGGGAGAAGGCGAGTCCTCCCGCCGTTAGCCAGATGAACGGGTCGCCGCTCTTCCAGAATCGGTTCATAGGTACCGGTACTTCTTTCTGAGCTTGAGGCGGACAAGCTCCGCGACGGTGTTGACGACGAACGTCATCATGAACAGGAGCAGGGCCGCGAGGAAGAGGACGCGGAAGAGAGTTCCGCCCTCCGGGGCCTCTGGAAGCTCGACGGCGATGTTGGCCGAGAGGGCGCGGAAGCCGTTGAAGATCGACCAGTCCATGATCGGCGTATTCCCCGTGGCCATGAGGACGATCATCGTTTCGCCGACGGCCCGGCCGAACCCGATCATCACGGCGGAGAAGATTCCGGGGGAGGCCGTGGGAAGGACGATCCTCACCGCCGTCTGCCAGCGTGTGGCCCCCAGGGCGAGGGACCCCGCGACGAGGTGCTGGGGGACGTTAGAGAGAGAGTCCTCGGCGATCGTGAAGATGATCGGGATCACGGCGAACCCCATGGCGAAGCCGACGACGAGGGAGTTCCGCTGATCGTACGTGAGCCCGAGCGCGCGCAGAAGCCAGCCGCGGTAGTCGCCCGAGAGGAGAGCCGACTCGATGATGCCGCCCAGGCCGAACGAGAGCCAGATTCCGAGGGTCACGATCGGGACGAGGAGAATGACCTCGTATCCGGGCCTGATCCTCGTCCGGACCGGCACGGGGAGGAGGCGCCAGAGGGCGAGCGCGAGAAGGACGAGGACGGGGACGACGACCGGGATGAGGAAGAGGCCGGGAACGACCTTCTCCATCATCGGAGCGAGCCACAAGCCGGCGATGAACCCCAGGACGACGCTCGGAAGGGCGGCCATGATCTCGACGACCGGCTT
Source organism: Nitrospirota bacterium (assembly GCA_016195465.1). Taxonomy (GTDB): domain Bacteria; phylum Nitrospirota; class RBG-16-64-22; order RBG-16-64-22; family RBG-16-64-22; genus RBG-16-64-22. The sequence continues at coordinate 13,487 of JACPZO010000112.1, read as the reverse complement.
TACGGTCCCCTTGATCGCCGGATGCATGAACTGCGAGGTGTAGAGGGCGCCGAGCAGGGCCAGGGGGACGGCGAAGAGAAGGGCGTAGAACGTCCCCTTGAGCGTCCCGTAGATGAGCGGCGTGAGGGAGAGCTTCGGCTCGAAGTCGTCCGTTCCGCCCGTCGACTGCCAGACGGACTCGGGCTTCTCGTACCCTTCGTACCAGACCTTTCCGAAGAGCGATTGCCACGTGACCTCCGGATGGGGGTTGTCCAGCCGGAAGTGCGTGAGGCGCCCCGCTTCGTCGGCCGCGATGAAGCCGTCGGCCTTGGGCGCGAACGCCAGGGCCGTCAAGTTCGAATGGTCCGCGACTCCGGGGGGGAGGTCGAGCAGGGTTTTGCCCGTCGTGGCGTAGTGAAGCTTGATCGTCCCGCTCCGGTCCGCCGTGAGAAATCCCTTGTCGCGGCGTGAGGGGGCGAACGCGATCGCCGGTCCTTCGTGGGATGCGAATTCGTAGATCCTCGTCAGGCGGCGGTCACCGCTCGCCTCCTGGAGGACCTGCCAGGACGTTACGCCTCCCGCGGCGTCGCCGACGACGAGCGTCCGGTCTCCGTTCACGAAGCCGAGGACCGTGATCGGAGGAGCAGTCCCATCCTGCTCGCGGCCGAGGCGCGTCACCCTGGGCTCGGCTTCGCCGCGCAGGTCGAGCGAGACGATCTCGCCCATGGACGTTCCGGCGAAGAGGTTGTCTCCCCGGGCGTCGATGGCGAGCGCCGTGATCTCGCCTTGCGAGGGAAGCAAAAGGGTCTTGCGGGATTCCTCCCGTTTCGTCTCGCCGACAAGGGCCTTCGTTTCCTTGACGGAAAGAAGAACGACTTCCCGTGCATCGACCTTGGCGGCCGTCACCGGTCCGTCCGGTCCGATGACGTGCGCAAGCCGCTCGATCGGCCGCCTCGACGGGTCCACGGCGAGAGGCTCGGCGGCGGCGACCTCCGGCTCCACCTTGCGCCCGCTCTCCACGTACGAGACGTTGAACCTCACCTCGACGGGGATGGCGCGTCCGTCGGAGAGACCGAGGGCGAAGACCCCCCGCCCCGCGGGCGAGGCCGAAACGATCCGGGCGGAGCCCAGACCGGCGAGAGGAGGGGAGGGAAGCGCCGAGCCGGACTTCAAGGAGACGAGAGTAATTCCGCCGGCGTCTACGATGAAGGACGTTTCCATGTACTCGTCGACGCCGATGGCGAGGAGAGAGGCGCCGCCCGCGGCGGCGGCCGTTCCCCCCGTCGTCGCGGAGGGCTTGCCGGCCAGGGGATAGACCTCGACCCCGATGACGATCAGGATGGCGAGGATGGACGCGATGATCGTGACGCCGCCGAGCGTGACGAGACGGCGCGCGATCCGGTCGAGGAGGATCCGGCGCTTGACGGACGAACGTGATGAAGCAGCCCCGCGGGCCGCTTCTTGCGGCCCGCGGGGCGGGACTTCAACCTGCCGTTCGAGAACAGGATCCATTTACTGGAGTTTCTTCGTCTCTTCCTGGGCGATCTTGGACGTGATCGGGAAGTACCCGTCCTTCACGACGACCTCCTGTCCTTCCTTAGAGAGGATGAGCCTGGCGAACTCGCGAGTCAAGGGATCGAGTCCCTTGCCCGGAGCTTTGTTCACGTAGACGTAGAGGAACCGCGAGAGCGGATAGGTCCCGGCGTAGGCGTTCTCGGCATTGGCCTCGACGCACTTACCGCCCTCCTTCTCGGCGAGGGGGACCGCCCGGACGCCGGGCGTCGCGTACCCGATCCCGCTGTACCCGAAGGCGTAGCGGTCGACGGTGACGCCCTGGACGACGGAAGCCGAGCCGGGCTGTTCCTTGACGGCGTCCTTGTAGTCGCCGTTTTTCAAGGCGTGCTCCTTGAAGAATCCGTACGTCCCGGAGGCCGAGTTGCGGCCGTAGAGGGAGACCGGCCGGTTGGCCCAGTCGCCCGTAAGGCCGAGCTGGCCCCAGGTCTTGATCTCCTCCTTGTATCCGTAGCGGCGGGACTTGGAGAAGACCGCGTCCACCTGGGCCATCGTCAAGCACTTGATCGGGTTGTCCTTGTTGACGAAGACCGCGAGCGCGTCCACGGACGTCCGGACCGGCGTCGGCTTGTAGCCGTACTTCTTCTCGAAGGCGTCGATCTCTGTCCCCTTCATCGGCCTGGACATCGGCCCGAGCTGGGCCGTTCCCGAGATCAGGGCCGGCGGAGCCGTGGTCGAGCCCTTCCCCTCGATCTGGATCTTCACGTTCGGGTAGAACTTGTTGAACCCCTCGGCCCAGAGGGTCATCAGGTTGTTGAGCGTGTCGGACCCGATGCTCGAGACGTTTCCCGAGACGCCGGAGACGGCCTTGTAGGGCGGAAGCTTCGGGTCGATCTTCACCATGTCGGCGGCGAGCGCCGCGCCCGCGATCGCCACACCCAATATCATCGCGGAACCGACGGCCAGGCTCATTCCCGTCCCTTGCATTCTCATCTTCTTTTCCCTCCTATGTTTGTGGCGCCATTCTGGGGCGCCTCTGTACAGGAAGGATGTCCGCTCCGTAAACGGACGGTAAACTTCCTCTTCTCACTGGCGTGAAATGGCGCCGGGGAGTTCTTCTTCGGCGAGCTTGTACCCCAGGGATCGGACGGCGGTGAGGCGTGGCGCAAGGGATGGGATCTTCTTCCTGAGCCGGTTGACGTGGACGTCCACGGTGCGCGTGTTGCCCGGGAAGTCGTACCCCCAGACGCGGTCGAGCAGGACTTCCCGTGTGAAGACCCGGCCGGGGTTCCGCATGAAGTGTTCCAGGAGGGAGAATTCCTTAGACGTGAGCGCCACCGCGCGGGTTCCCTCGCTCACCTCGTGCCGCGAAGGATCCAGCCGGACGTTCAGGTACGCGATGTGGACTGCCGCTTGCGCCGGATGAGTTCGTCGAAGGAGCGCCTTGACGCGGGCGACCAGCTCGCGGGGGGAGAACGGCTTGGGGAGGTAGTCGTCGGCTCCGAGTTCGAGCCCGACGATTCGGTCCACCTCCTCCCCTTTGGCCGTGAGGAGGAGGACAGGAAGGCCGGCTGTCTTCTCGTCCCGGCGGAGCCGCCTCAAGACCTCGAGGCCGGAAAGGCCTGGCAGCATGATGTCCAGAACGAGAAGGTCAGGCGGGCTGGCTTCGATCCTTGCCAGGGCGGCGCTTCCTTCCAGGACGTGGATGGCGCGGAGCCCTTCGGACTCCAGGTAGTGCCGGACCAGCTCGGCGATGTCCTGGTCGTCTTCCACGAGAAGAATCGTCGCCATGGCCGGTGAAGGTAGCACAGGGGTGCCGGCGAGACAAGGAGCGGGACGCCGCGGCAAACCGCGCTCCAGTAGCCAATGGGGACGTCCCCCTATGCGTCCTCCTGGTGAACAGGGACAAAGATCACTTGCCGTTTTTGAGCGTAGCGAAAAACGGTCAAGAGCAGCCCCTTGTTAGCGGCTATTTGGCGGGCTCTACACCGAGGTCTTTGCATATTTTCTTGGCCAAAATATCCCTGATCTCGGAATGCCTCGGGATCGCTGACCGCTTATTCAAGGCGGGGTTGTGCCACCATGAATGCCTACCGCCTTCCCTCAAGAGATCACATCCATGGCTGTGCAGATACTTGAGGAGTTCGTTTCTCTTCATATGGCAATTTTTTCTTCCTTGTAAGAACTCCCGGCCGCTGTCAGCGCATCCTGGCGGTTGAATTCCAAAGCCTCCCTCAGCGTAACCTCTAATGTCTCCTTTAAGTCTTCGTACGTTTTTTCCTGGCAATTCACACCAGGGACTTCCTCAATCCATCCCAGCCACCAATCGTCTTCCTGTTTTACAACAGCGGTATATTCGTTCTTCATGGTCAACACCTCCTGTCTGCTCACAGTTGTTGCCGCTAACAGGCATTAGCCAACACTGCTTGAACAGACTATACGATATGTGCGAGCAATACAACTTAGGGCGGCGGGAAGCTCGTATCAGAAACGGGCGCCCATGGCGAGGAGGGCGGCCATCTTGTCGTTCGTCTCGCGGAGGCGGGCGGAGAGGGTGCGCGTGAGCGTCCAGAGGATCTTGCGGGCGATCTCCTTGTCGAAGAAGAGAAGCTCGTCCAGGGACGACTTGGAGATGGTCAGGAGCTCCACGTCGGTGTTGGCGATGGCATGCGCCGAGCGGGGGAAGTCGTCGATCAAGGACATCTCGCCGAAATAGTCGCCCGCTTTGAGGACGGCGAGGGCCTCCTCCCCCCCGTTCGGGACCATCTTGGAGACCCGGACTTCGCCGCTCGCGATGACCCAGCACTTGTCGCCGAACGATCCCTCCTCGAAGAGAACCGTCCCCCCGGCCGCCCAGGTCGAAGCGCAGATCGACCGGACTTTGGCGTACTCCTCGTCCGTGAGTCCGCGGAACAGGGCGACCTCGCGGAGGCAGGAGGCGTCCTCGTGGATCATGAGCCTGGGGTATTCGGCGGTCTTGGCCAAGGCGTAACCTCCGGTCTGGACAAAGGACACGCCGTTCTTATCGGCCGGGGAGCGGGCCGACTTTAGGGGGGCGCCGTTACCCCTTCCCGACTCCCCCGCGGCGCCGGAACGCCTCCCCCTTGAAAACACCGGCCGGGGATGGTTATGATTTGCGGTGGAACCGACCGGGGCCTTGCGGGCCTTTCTAAGCGTTGGAAAGGAGGTGGAGCCGGCTTGGGGAACATACGCGGGTTCGATGCCCCTGTCCTTGCGGATCGGAGGAGAAGCCATGCGCCTACAGGTGGATGAATACAAAGAGAAATTTCTGCGGGAAGTCGAGTCCCGCATCGTCGCCAGGAAGAACGCGATCCCTCACTTCACGATGAACGCCCTGAACGAGGCCATGCTCACGGAGATGAACCGGGCCGACGAGGAGACCTGGGAGGTCGAGGTCCCGGACAACCGGGAAAAGGCGCTCAAAGAAGCGGAAGAGAGGATGATCGAGACGATGAAGAAGAACGTCGACCTGGGCGTCGGCGCGGCGTGGTGAGCGAACGTTCCCGTTCCAACGGCCGGCGTCCCCGGGCGGGGCGCCGGCCTGATTTCCCAGCCTGATTCAGCGACCGATCGCTGGAGAAAGCCAACGAGATCGCCTCCTCTCCCCTGACGAATGCCCGGGCAATGCTTGCTCGGGCTTGGAGATTCCGAGGATCCTCGTCCCACGCTTTCCACGTTGCGAACGCGGCGCGCACGTCAAGAAGGCGGGTTGTTTGTCCTGTCGTTTTGCAACGTTTTACTGTTGCACCAGATCGACACGGCGATTGCGCGCCCGGCCTTTATCGGTACCGTTGGTCGCGACGGGAACCAGCGGGCCCACTCCTTGCCCCGACAAGCGGTTCCCGGCGATCTTATGGCGGGTCACGAGTTCTTTAACCACGCTCTTGGCTCTGCGCAGCGAGAGGTCGAGGTTCGAGGCCAGCGTGCCTACGTTATCCGTGTGGCCCACCACGTAGATCCTGAGATTCGGGTTCGCAATCATCAGCTTGGCGATCTCGGCAATGATAGGGGCGGAAGCGGCCTTCAGGTCCGCACGATTGGTATCGAACTCGATCCCATACACGGCGCATGACCCTCGTCGGCGATGCCCGTTTTGAGCGACTCGGCGCTCACCGTAGGCGCTCGTCCGGATTGTCCGACGCGAACGCGACGTCAATGGCGAACAGGCAAGCCAGGACCAAGGCAACCTTTGGTTGTTTCATTGGGAAGATCCTCCCACGAAGTATAATAAGAACTCAGCACATCCGGCGGCGCGTTGCAATCACTCCGGGCAGGAGCGGAAAAATGAGGGGGGCAGCCGAGGAGCACTTTACCCCCGCCTTGCCCACTTCGCGCATACTTTCCCCTCTCGCTCCAAACATGTTTACGGGATCCTCTCTACGAGACTTCTCTGCCTAAAACACCCGCTCACCTGTCTTCAGTATTGCCGCGACAAACGGGTCCGGGTCGTCAAAATCCGGTCTTGCGAAGGAATGAGGTTCGATCCGCAGGTCAATCTTTTTGGTCAACTTTAACAGTTGGACATCCTCGTCAAAACCGTCAATGTGATCCCTGTCCCAGAATACGGCAAGGTCGATATCGCTGTCTTCCCTAAAGGTACCCTTGGCGCAGGAGCCATAAAGATATACCCGCCAGACCGGGATATGGTTTTCCCTGAGAGCCACCAGATACTCTTGGACCTTCAGGTAAATTAGGTTTTTATCTTCTTTGACAGCCATTGCCTGAACTCCTCTATTTGCCCGAGATACTTCTCGGCGAAGTCACTTGTCGCTTTCTTGTAGAACTTGGATTTGTAATCAGGATATCTTGCCTTGAGGTTGGAATCAGTAACTTCGAGAAGGAAGTCTTTCCTGTCATCAGACAGTTCAAGCCCAGCCTTCTCCGCAATCCTTAACAAATGGTGTATCTGAGGGACATCAGTGTCAATATTCTTTGCGTAATATGCCTTCAGCAGTTTCTCGACGACCAAATGACCGATGAACAACGCCCATACGTAATGCCCATTGGCAAACAAGGTATCCATCGCCGCGGCGTCAACATCGGATGAATCAAGCCGGTATTTGACGATCTCTTCCTTTGTCATCGGTCGGTTCCCCGTCGGCCGTATTCTTCTCGGGTGTTGTCTTTTTGGGCAAATTGTTGTCGGGCTATTGGGTGGGGGAGGGTCTTCCGTTATCCGTGCATGCTTGCCGCCATCTCGACGGGCTGGGGCGCGGGAATGTGGGCCGGCTTTGGCTCCAGGAGCAGATCCTTCGTGTAGAGGAACTTCGACCGGTGGTCGCGGGCGAGCTCGAAGTCCTTGCGGAGGACGATGGCGCCGGTGGGGCAGGCGTCCTGGCAGTAGCCGCAGAAGATGCAGCGGAGCATGTTGATCTCGTAAATCTTCGCGTACCGCTCTCCGGGCGAGTGGCGGTCGGCGTCCGTGTTCTCAGCGGCGACGACGCGGATGCAGTGGACGGGGCAGGATCCCGCGCACAGCGAGCACCCGATGCACCGCTCCAAGCCGTTCTCGTGGCGGCGGAGGATGTGGCGCCAGCGCGTCCGGTCGTACAGGGGCCGGCGCTGTTCGGGGTACTGGATGGTGATCGTTTTCTCGAAGAAGTGCCTGAGCGTGATTCCCATTCCCCGGAAGAGTTCGATCAGAAACATGGATCAGCCCTCCCGTCCGCTCATGGCCGGGCTTCCTTTTCGCCCGGAGAAAGAGCGCGCGTAGGGTTCGGACAGCCGGGCGATCTCGTCCGCCGGATCGGCGAACGATTCCTTCGGAAGCGGCAGGCATCCCGCCTTGGCCAGAACAGCCAGGATCTCGACGTCCGACATGACTCCCGCGGGCGGAGGCACAACGGCCTCGAACCGCTGGACGCGGCTGGCGACGTTCGTGAGGCTTCCCGCCTTCTCCCAGAACGCGGCGGCGGGAAGGACGACGTGGGCGCTCTCTGCCGTCTTCGTCATCCGGTCGGTTGTCACGACCAGGCAGTCGAGCTTCCCAAGACCCTCCCGCTCCTCCGGCGTGAGGTTCCTTGCCGCCGGGTCGGCGCCCATGACGTAGAGACCCTTCACCTCCCCGCTCGCGGCCGCGCGGAGGAGGCTTGACCCCGCGAGGCCCGTCTTGGCCGCGATTCCCGCGGACCAGACGGCCTCCACCTGAGCCCTGGCCTTGACGTCGTCGATCTGCCTGAGCCCCGGGAGGTAGTCGGGATGAAACCCCATCTCGATCGCTCCGGCCGCGTTGGTCCCGCCCACGAAGACGCCCGCGCGGACTTCCCGCCCGTCTTTCGAGAGGGCCGCGATCAGTTTTCCCACCTCCGAGACCGCGGTCTTGTCCCGGCTTGCTTCTTCCCCCAGGGCGACGACGATCCGGCGGCCGGCCGAGAAGAACGCGCCCGGGCCGGTCTGGGCGGGGACGTTCTTTGCGATCTCTTCGACAGCCCGGGAAAGATCGGCGCTTCCCGCCTGGATGGCCGCGGCGGCCAGGGAGGCCAGCTCGATCGACGTGTCGCCCAGGACGGCCAGGCGAGCCCCGTTCCGGACCGCCTTCTTGATCCTGAGATCGAGGATCGGAAGATCGCGCGAAGGATCCGAAGCAATGAGGAGGATCGTGTCGGCCCAGGCGATGTCGGGCGCGCCGACGGGAGCGAAGCCGGCGGCGCGCAGGGCCGCAGAGCCGCCTCCGTCGAACGAGAGATTGTTGGAGGAATAGGAGGTCCGCAAGATCCTCGCGAGAAGGTAGAGTTCCTCGTTCGTCGCGGCCGGGCCGGCGACGGCGCCGACGACCCCTTCCGGACGGCCGGGGGCTTGGGCGATTTCGCGGAAGGCGGATGCGGCGAACTCGAGCGCCCCGTCCCATGAGACGGGCATGAGCTTGCCGTTAATTCTCACGAGCGGCGTCGTGAGGCGAGGGGGAGCGGGCTCATCGGGCCGAACGGAGAAGCGGCCGCGGTCGCAGAGCCACCCGTCGTCGACGAGGGGGTTCTCGCGGGACGCGATCCGAAGGACCTCGCCGTTCCGGACGTGCGTGTAGACGTTGCACCCGCAGGCGCACTCGGGGCAGACGGACGGCTTGCGCTCGTACTCCCACGGGCGGGCGCGGAAGCGGTAGTGCTTGCCGGTCAGCGCGCCCACGGGACAGATCTCCACCGTGTTCCCGGAGAAGTTCGAGTCGAGCGTCCGGCCCGGCGCCGTGTCGATAAACGAATCCCGTCCCCGGTACGTCACGCTGATCTGCGGGTGCCGGGCGATCTCGCGCTGGAACTGGACGCACCGCAGGCAGAGGATACAGCGCTCCCGGTCGATGAGGACGTGGGGACCCAGGGAGACGGGCTTCTTGAAATGGTGCTTCTTCTCGCTGAACCGCGTGCCGCCGGGGCCGTAGGCGAGCGTCTGGTCCTGCAAGGGGCACTCGCCGCCCTTGTCGCAGACGGGACAGTCGAGGGGATGGTTGATGAGGAGGAACTCGATCATCCCCTGCTGGGCCTTGCGGACCTTCTCGGACGTGGCGCGGGTCCGGACGACCATTCCCGCCGAGACGGGCGTCGCGCAGGCGGGGATCAGCTTGGGGACCTTCTCCACCTCGACGAGACAGCACCGGCAGACGGCGACGGGCGTGAGCTTGGGGTGGTAGCAGAAGCGCGGGATCTCGATGCCGACGGAGCCCGCGGCCTCGATGATCTTCGTCCCCGGCGGGACGACGATCTCCCGTCCGTCGATCGTGAGTGTGACCATGTCAGGCATGTCGCTCCGCTCGATTGGAGATTGAATATTGAATATTGAAAATTGAAAATTGAAAATTGAAAATTTTTGAACAAGTTCCAGGGTTTTGATCTTCGTTTTCCAATTTCCAATTTCCAATTTCCAATTTGAAATGGCTCCTTACCCTCACCGGTCCACCTCCCCCATGACCGGATCGAGGGAGCCGATGGCGGCGATGACGTCGGCCACGAGGCCGCCCTCGCAGAGGGCGGGCAATATCTGGAGGCTCACGAACGAGGGGGCGCGGACGTGCATCCGGTACGGCTTGTTCGACCCGTCCGAGACGAGGTAGATCCCCAGCTCCCCCCGGGCCGATTCGATCGCAGAGTAGACCTCTCCCTCCGGCGGCTGGAACCCCCGCGTGTAGAGGAGGAAGTGGTGGATAAGGGCCTCCATGTTCCGTTCGAGCTCCTCCTTGGGAGGGGGGCTGATCTTGCGGTCGGCCGTCCGGAACTCGCCGCGCGGGGAGATCTGTTTCAGCGCCTGGACGCAGATCTCCCGGCTCTGGCGCATCTCCTCCAGGCGGACGAGATACCGGTCGTAGACGTCGCCCGTCTTCCCGACGGGGACGTCGAACGAGTACTTGGGATACGTGAGGTACGGCCTGTCCTTCCGGAGGTCCCACTTGATTCCCGAGCCGCGGATGTTCGGGCCCGAGAGGCCGTAGTCGAGGGCCTCCTCCGGCGTGATGACCGAGATTCCGAGCGTCCTCTTCTCCCAGATCCGGTTGTTCGTGAGGAGGCCGTCGTACTCGTCCACGCTTGCCGGGAAGACGTCCAGAAAGTCCTGGACCTTCTTGTGGAAGCCGTCGGGGAGGTCCGCCCGCACGCCGCCGATGTTGATGAACGACGTCATCATCCGGACGCCGGAGAGGAAGTCCATGATGTCCAGAATCAGCTCCCGGTCGCGCCAGCAGTAGAAGAAGACGCTCATGGCGCCGATCTCCATGGCGTGCGTGCCGAGGGCGATGAGGTGCGAGGCGAGCCGGGTGAGCTCCGCGATGAGCACACGGATGTCTTGCGCCCGCTCCGGGACCTCGATCCCCATCAGCTTCTCGACGGCCAGGGCGTAGGCCAGGTTGTTCGTCGGGGGAGAGAGGTAGTCCATCCGGTCCGTCACGACGACGGCCTGCTGCCAGGTCAGGTTCTCGGCCGTCTTCTCGATGCCGGTGTGGAGATAGCCGATGTGGGGGATCGTCCTGAGGACCGTCTCTCCGTCCACCTGAAGGACGAGGCGGAGGACGCCGTGCGTGGAGGGGTGCTGGGGGCCCATGTTGATGACCATCGTGGTCTCTTCGCCCACGTCGGCGGCTCCTTGCTCCAGGGCGTACTCGGCCTTGCCCAGCCCCTTCTTCCAGATCGCTTCCTGCGGCTTGATGGAATCCTGATTGTGCGTGAAGGCGACTTCCTCGCCGTCCAGCGGAAAGTCCTTTCTCAGCGGATGTCCCGTCCAGAAATCCGGGCAGAGGATCCGGCGGAGGTCCGGGTGGCCGGAGAAGCGGACGCCGAAGAGGTCGAAAATCTCCCGCTCGTGCCAGTTGGCCGTCTTCCACACGTTCGTCGCCGTGGGGAGAGGCTCGTCCTCTCCGACGGAGACCTTCACGCGGACGGAGCGGTTGGCGGGGATGGACGAGACCTGGTAGTTGACTTCGAACCGCTTCGACCGGCCCGGATAATCGGCGCCGGCGATGTCGGCCAGATAGTTGAACCCGAGATCGGGATCGGTCTTGAGCGTCGAGAGGAGGCGGTGAAGGTTTTCGGGCGTGGTCGTGAGCGTCGTCTCGCCCCGGAACTCGGCCGCGCCCGTGACGGCGCCCGGGCAACGGGCCTTGATCAGTTCGGCGAGCGATGTGTCCGTGGCGGCCGTCGTCATCTGGTCCTAGGCGACGGGCTGGGACAGGGGGCGCTGGGCCTGGATCTTCTTCTGGAGCTCCATAAGGCCGAAGATGACGGCGTCTGGAGAGGGGGGGCATCCCGGCACGTAGATGTCCACCGGAACGACCTTGTCGGCCCCCTGGACGATGGCGTAGTTGTTGAAGACGCCGCCGCACGAGGCGCAGGCGCCCATGGCGAGGACCCACTTGGGCTCGGGCATCTGTTCGTAGAGGCGGCGGAGAACGGGCGCCATCTTGACCGAGAGGCGGCCCGCGATGATGATGAGGTCGGACTGGCGGGGCGTCCCGCGGAAGACCTCGGCGCCGAAGCGGGCCACGTCGAACCGCGGAGCGACCATCCCCATCATCTCGATGGCGCAGCAGGCGAGGCCGAAGATCATCGGCCAGATGGCGGACTTCCGCCCCCACTGGAGGACGTCTTCCACTGAGGTGAGGATGATTCCATGGCCGACGAGCTGGTCGAGCGTGACGTTCATCTCGATTCTCTCCCGTGGAGTTGTGGATCTGTGTGGATCTGGGCGGCGCCGGGTGGCTGATGACCGGAGGAGCTTGAAACGGTCTTTGTGATGCCAACCCGAACGGCGTTTGGTATTCTATGGGTGCCCTTTGATGAAGTCAACGGAATCTTAAGGGCAGGTGAATCGGTGAATCGGTGAATCGGTGAATGGGTGAATCGGTGAATGGGTGAATCGGTGAATGGGTGAATCGGTGAATCGGTGAATGGGGCAAATCCCCCCCCTTTGATAAAGGGGGGGGATTGGGTGAATCGGGGAGGCTTGCGTTGACGAAGCGGTTGCTTGTCGCGGTTGCGGTTGTTGGTTTGGCGGCGGCGGCGTGCGGGGGGGCGCACATCGTCCCGCCGGGAGCCGGGGCGGAGGGGACGTCCGCCCCGAAGAAGGTCGAGGCCTACCTTTTCCACGTTCTTTCGCGCCTCAAGCAGGCCGACGCGCATGGGGCGGGCGGCGCCCTCTCGGTCCGGCTGGAGATCGACCCTTCCGTGGAGGCCATGGCGCACCCCCGGGTCGGGGGCTCCGCCGGCGACATTTCGATCACGACCGGGTTTCTCAAGACCCTTGAGTCCGAGGCGGAGCTTGCCGCCGTCCTCGCGCACGAGTACGCCCACCTGCGGGAAGGGCACGGCCTCCCTCGCGCGGCCGGGGAAGGAGAGATTCCGTTCGGCGAGGCCATGTCCCGGGGCGGCGTGAAACTCGCTTGGGATCGGAAGGTGATCCGCGCCGCCGACGAACAGGAGGCGGACCGGGTTGCCCTCGACCTCCTCGCCCGGGCCGGATACCGTCCCGAGGCGCTCCTCGCGGTTGTCGAGCGGCTGGTCGTCCTCGGGGAGATCGCTCCCGAGCCCCGCCGGACGATTCTCCGGTCGCGGCTCGGCGGACGAGACGGAAGCGCCCCGGATTCGCTGGCGGAGAGCCGGGATTCGTACGCCGCGAATGTCCTCGCCCCTCTCAAGACGATGACCCCCGTCCGGACGGCCGAGTGACGGTCGGAAGCCGGCGCGGCGCTGCCGGTCCGGAGCCCGCGCCTCCCGTCCCGCCCAGGGAGATCTGGGCGTGGGCCTTCTTCGATTTCGCCAATTCCTCGTACACAACCGTCATCATCACGGTCGTTTACTCCGTCTACTTCACCAAGATCGTGGCCGCGGGGCACGTGGGCGAACAGCTTTGGGGATGGGGATATTCCGCGTCGATGCTGGTTATCGCGCTCGCGTCGCCCTTTCTGGGGGCGGCGGCCGACTTCGCCGGGGCGAAGAAGCGCTTCCTCTGCGTCCTGACCGGTGTCTCCGTTGTTTTCACGGCCCTCCTCTACTTCGTCGGGCCGGGGGACCTCTGGACGGGGCTTCTCTTTCTGGTTCTTTCCAACATCGGGTTCGCGGGAGGGCTCGCCTTCTACAACGGCTTCCTTCCCGAGATCGCCCGCGCCGACAATATGGGGAAGATCTCAGGGTACGGCTGGGCGCTCGGGTACGTCGGGGGCCTCGTCTCCCTCCTCTGCGTCTATCCGCTCGTCCGGGGCGGGTTCGGGGAGGAGAACCTCTCCTCCGTCCGCTGGGCGTTCCCGCTTACGGCCGCCTTCTTCTTCCTGGCTTCCCTTCCCACCTTCGTCCTCCTCCGCGAGAGGGCCGTGCCGAGGCCGCTTCCGGCGGGGGAGGGATACGGGCGGGTCGGGTGGCGGCGGGTTTTCGAGACGCTCCGGGAGATCCGCCGGTTCCGCGAGCTGGCCAAGTTCTTCATCGCCTTCTTCATCTACGGCGACGCGATCAACACGGTCATCGTCTTCTCGTCCATCTTCGCGGCCCACGTCCTGGGATTCACGC
>JACPZO010000053.1 GCA_016195465.1 Nitrospirota bacterium | reverse complement strand
CTCCGAACTCCGAACTCTCTAAGAAACTCCCCCGCCCACTGCCGCGCCTCCCGGGAGACGTTGAACACCAGCCGCCCAGGGCCCTCCGGCCCCGGAACGTTCAGCCGGTACATGTCCACGAGGTTGAACGTGTTGAACCTGCGGTGGCTCACGGCCGTGAAGAAGTAGCGAAGCCACGGGGACCGGATCGCCCGGTACCCCTCGTCGTCCATCGTCATTCCCCACACCTCGCGGTGGGGGACGAGCCGGACGATCAGCGCGCCAAACTGGGAGTGGATCATGTTGACGATGAGGTCGAAATGGCCCGGACCGATCTCGAACACGGCCTGCTCGATGAGACGGAGCCGTTCGACAAGTGAACGGGACTGGTCCGACGCCTCGCGGACCAGGGCGGCCTTGTTCCACGAGACGACCCGGTCGATGTATGGGATCCCGCCGCAGACCTCGCGGAACTTCTCCTCGACGAGGACGGTGATGCGAGCGGCCGGATAAGCCGCCCGGAGCGCGGAGAGGAGCGGCGTCTGCTGGATGAGATCTCCCATCCGCGTGATGGCGAGGACGAGGATCTCTCTGATTCTTTCTTCTTCGTTCCGCATTGCCGATTCCAGCCTCCGCCCCAGTCTGGCTTGACTCCTCCCCTTTGTAAGGGGAGGGCGGGTGGGGTAGATCGCAGGGGCACGGCGCGCCGTGCCCCGTTTTCGCAAGGCTAAAGCCTTGCCCTACAAGATGTTAATCCTTTTTTGTAGGGCAACCCTTTAGGGTTGCAAATCTTGGCCCACGCCAGTATCCGAACCCATGAATTACGAAACATCCTCCGCAGATGTGTAGGTTGGGTTAGGCGCGGTTTTTTGCGCCGTAACCCAACAAAACCATTTTGGCGAATATTCGGTTTGTTGGGTTACGCGATAAAACCGCTAACCCAACCTACATGACTTTAGCAAGGCTAAAGCCTTGCCCTACATTTCCTATCTTCTTTGTAGGGCAACCCTTTAGGGTTGCAAATCGTTTTCGCAAGGCTAAAGCCTTGCCCTACAAGATGTAATCTATTTTATGCTCCGAGTAGTATCCTGCCTTATGCCCCCAACGACTCCTACTCTGCAGCAGAAAGGCAAAGAGAAAGCTGTCCATCTCATTCTTGGACACTACACTAGCCGCCCAACTCCTTGAGCAGCAGGAGCAGGCTTTCCGTCCGCGAGAGCGTCCCGCCGCCCTTGCGGATGTCGGCCGCGATTTCGTCGAGCGAGATCCGCTCGCGGTCCTTGAAGCGGGAAAGGTAGGTGCCGATCTCGCTTTCGCGTCCCGCCTGTCGGACCAGGTCTTCGACGCGTTCGTATCCGTCCGACCCGGCGGATGGCTTGAGGACGCCGCGGGTCGTCAGGAACCCCAGCATCTCCGCCATCCGGTGGGCATACGTATGTTCGGCCAGGACCCGCGCCCGGGCCCGTCCGGCCATGGCGGCCCTCGCCTCCGGGTCCGCCAGATATCTCCGGACTCCGTCCCGCAATTTTTCGAGGTCCTCGAATGTCGCCATCTCGTCTTCGCCGAACAGGTCCGGAAGGAGGGAGCGCCGGTCCACGAGCTGGAATGCGCCGCACGCCGCGATCTCGAACGTCCGCGGATTCACCGAGTCGCCCACGGGATTGACGCCCTCGTGATACGACGAGGAATGGAGGTTCACGTTCACCTCCGTCGCGTTGTAGATCTTCGCGCACTCCTCGGCCGAGACGCGCGCGCCGCCCCGCTGGACAACGCGGGCGAGCGGCCCCGCCGACGGCCAGTCGCTTCCCCATATCTTGAAGTCGAAATCCAGGAGGCCCGTGAGCATCCGCCGCCGGTTATAGTAGGCGGCGCCCATGAACGACACCTCGCTGCCGAAGAGGCCCTGGTCCTCCGGCGAGAGAGCGAGCGGGCGATGAGTCTCCGGGTCGGCCGCGACCGGGAGGTAGTGGACGTGCCGGCCGCCGGCCGCTTCCATCTCCGCCAGGCACTCCCCGGACTGGAAGGGGAAGATCGCGTCGTAGCGCGGCGCCAGGCCCTTCCAGTACGTCATGAGGCGGAAGTCCTCCACGAACCAGAGCGCGACGGGGAAGCCGTGCCGCCTAAGTTCGTCGATCGCTTCGGGGATCAACGGGGCCTGGGCCAACGCCAGGACGAGGTCGGGCTTGAAGTCGAGCGCCCGGGCCACGACAACGCCGGAGCAAAACTGGGCGTACAGGGCGTTGAGCTTGTTCCGATGCGCGGGCTCCTTCGTGACGTCGTTCACGGCGTGGAAGGGGCCGGCGAGCTTCGAGAAATCGAGCCGCTCGGCTTCGTGCCCGAGCGTCCGGAGGGCGTTGGCGGCGTACCCGGCGATCTCCAGCGTCCCGCCGTACAGCGGCCCCACGACGAGGACCCGAAAGCCGCGGCCGCGGTTCGAAAACTGCCCGCGATAGGCGTCGTAGAGACCGGGGTCGAGCCGGCTCGACGGCTCATGGACCAGAACGCACTCGGCGGGCGTCTCCTTCAGAACGTCAGCGGGAGGGTTGCGGCCCGAGATGAGGCGTATCCGGGTCCGGATGTCATCCAACGCGCCTTCCGCCTTCGCCGCCAGAGCGATCTCCCGCCGCGGCTCCCAGACGACGAGCGAACCGGCGCCCCCCTCCCCCCCGTCGCCAGACGATTCGAGCATCTTGACCAGCGGGCGGACGTGGTATCCGAACCCGAGGCCCAGGACGACGGGGGACGGCAGGGGCGCACGGCCGTGCGCCCCAACAACCGCCTTCAGGCGGTCCGCCGCCGCCGCGGCCCACGCCTCCCCCTCCGCCACCGGATCGTAGCGGCTGTGGAGCGTCACGCCCTGGACGACGGGAACGGGATGGCCCGTCCGAGAGGAGACGATCTCGGTCTTCACGCGCGGCATTCCGCCGTTTCTTCGAGCGTCTTTTCCAGGTCGTTCAGACCGTCCTGGTCGGGGGCGACGAGCTTGAGCCTCGAAAGCGCCTCCTCCGCGTCCGATCTCCTCCCGAGTCTCGCGCAGACGCCCGCGTAACTGAGGAGAAGGTCGGAATCCGCCGGGTGGAGACCTAAGTATCGTTCCAATGGCTCCACCGCCGTTTCGAGCTTTCCGGCGGCGTGCGCCGCCTGGACGAGATGATAGACGAGCGCCGGGTTGTCCGCGTCGCGCGACGCCGCCCGAACGAAGCACTCGAGGGCCGTTTCCTTTTCCCCGCCTCCCCAATGGGCGAGTCCGAGGCCGAAGAGGGGCCTGGGATCTTCCGCCGCAAGCTCCAGGGCCTTCTCGTACGACTGCCTTGCTTCGTCATACGAGGATTCGTGAATGGCAACGGCCCCCAGACCCAGATACGGCTCGGCCGTATGGCCTCCCTCCGACGCGGCCCGCACGAAGAGCCGCCGCGCCCCGTCCGCGTCTCCGCGCTTGAGCGCCTCCGCGGCCTCCGCGCAGAGCGCCTTCACCGGATCGTCCGCCGAAGATTCAGCCGGCGTTTCGCCGGCGGCCGCCGGGGGAACGACCCGGGCCACGAGCTGGTGGCCCAAGAACTCTCCGATGGGAAGCTCCCCGTCGACGAGGTCGAATCCCGCTTCGCGCATCCTTTCCTGCCACCAGCCGAGCGGCTTCATCGTCACGTGCGAGAGGTCCTTGAAGAAGTCGTGCGGCTGGGTCGCCGTCGTGTTGGCAACGGTGAGGAAGACGGCGCCGCGGCAGACGCGCCGGATCTCGGTGAGCGTCTCGGCGACCCTCTCCTCCGGAACGTGCTCCAGGACCTCGATTCCCGCCACGAGGTCGAACGAGGCGTCCGCGAACGGAAGCGCCGCCGCGCTCCCCACGTGGAGGTATGGCGCGGCTTCGCCCGGGGCCTGACCGACGGAGTAGGCGGAAACGTCCGTTCCGAAAGCCCGGACGCCCATTCGGCGGAGGGACGCAACCATGTCCCCCTTGGCGCATCCGATCTCGAGACACGGTACCGCTCGTATTCGCTCACGCCCGAGCCCCGGCCCTCCTCGAAATAGGCGCGGTCGAACAGCGCGCCCGATACGATCCGCCCCCGCTCGCGCCGCTGTTCATCGATCCTCGCCGTCAGCTCGCGGAGGCAGGAGGCGAGTGCGTGGTCCGGCTCTACCTCAAACGCCCGTTTCCACATAGCTTGGGCCATCTCGCGCCGTCCCTTCCGGTAGCGGGCGTCGCCCAACTCCAGGAACAGGTCGAGCCCCGCGTCCGGAGCGTCGGCGAGCTCCTCAAGCATCGAGGCCGCCTCGGCGTCCCGTCCCCGGCGGGCGAGGGAGACGGCCTCTTGCAAGCGGCCGGGAGAAAGAACCCCCTCGACCGCCTCCATCAGACCCAGGTCGAACGCCTCCCGTCCGAAACGCCGGCTCGCCGCCAGCGCCTCTTTCGCCATCTCGTCCATTCGAGAATGGTCCCGGATGAGGCCCGCCGTGAGCAGGACAAGATCGTCGGAGTCCTTGAAGAGGAACCCGCTCTCGCCGTGCGACACGATCTCAGCCGGCCCGCCGCCGGCGAAGACGAACGGAACCGCCCCGGCCCGCATCGCCTCGACGATCGTGATCCCGAAGTGCTCCATCCCGGACGGCGACCCGGCCCCCAAGCCCGCCGCGTGCCAATAGATCCGGGCCGCGCGATAAACGTCGCGAAGCTCTTCGTACGGAACGTCAGTGAGGATTCGGATCGGATATCCGGCGGAAAGACGCCTCAGTTCGTCGACGTACGCCGTCTGGTTCGGGTCCGTCGCGCCCGCGAGGACCAGCTCCCATCCCCCGAACCCGGCGTTGCAGATCCGGCGGAACGCCTCGATCATCGTCCGGTGGTTCTTGTTGTTCCCGTCCTTCGCCTCGAAGAACCGGCCGACGCTCACGATCCGGTCCGTCTTCCCGCCGGGAGTCAGACGCGGGTCTTCCACGCACGGATAGAGGAGGCGGCTCCCCATTCCCCAGTTCCGCCGGACCCATTCCTGGCAGAAACGGGAGATGGTCAGGACGGCGTCGTACCCCCGGGCGAGGTCGGGCCGGCCGTACTGGGGGAAGAAAGAGAAAAGGAGGTTCCGCCGCGCGACGGGCGGATGGATCTGAAAATGAGACGCGTTGATGAAGAGGTCGTACGGCTCGATCTCCGCGAGATCGCCGAGGACTTTCCCGCGGACCCGGTCCGGCCGCCACTCGATCCCCAGCGCCTCCCGGACGTGCTTGGCGTTCGGGAGAAGCCGCTCGTCCCGGACGAAGAGATCGACGTCGTATCGCCGGCTCAACGTGTCGGCCATCGTCAGAAGATACCGTTCTCCGCCCCCCGTTCCCGCCGTATGGTCGCAGAAGAAGGCGATCCGGGGGTTTTCCCGGGGCGGCCCAGGCCTGCCCGCCCTGGTCATTTCCGGAGCCGGAATGCCGGTCGCGTTGCCAACAAGGGGGGCCGACCTTGTCGCTTGAAGAAGGTACTGGACGACGAAGAAGCCCCTCCATTCCTCCGGACTGAGTCCTTCGATCCGGAGTCTGCCGAGTTGGATCGTCCCGTCGAAAGGCCGATCCTTGGTCTGGAGAAAGAGGGGGCAGACGGAATGTCCCGCGAACTGGACGGTGAACCCTGCCTTCCTGAACATATCCTCGATGTCGGCCTTGGCGAAGAAACGGAGATGTCCCTCGTCCAGGATTCCAAATCGTTCGTACGTCCACCGGCCTTCGACAAGGCGCGCCAGGACCTCGATGTTCCGCACGTTCGGGATGCTCGCGACGAGGGTCCCGCCCGGACGGAGCAGGCGGGACAGCCTCCCCAGCGTCGTCCACGGATCGACCAGGTGCTCGAGCACGTCCGCGCAGACGATGCAATCGAAGCTCCCGTCCTCAAACGGAAGAACGAGGGACTCCACGTCCCCCTCGATCACGTCCGTGAGGCGCGACCGGGCGATGGCGGCCGCCCGGGGTTCGCGTTCGATGCCGACGACCCGCTTCGCCCCCCGGCGGAGAAGGGAAACCCCCAGGGCTCCTTCGCCGCAGCCGACATCCAGGATTGAACCGGCCTCTTCTGGAATTAGGGGAAGGAGATCTGATCGCTCGCAACCGTAGTAGGACGGCTCCTTATTGGGGGGGTGAGGGAGTGCGCTTGGGACATTTCTTCTACAGGCATCAATAACCCCCGCCGCATTACTCCGATCGGCCGCGACAGAGGGAACAGGCGACCGGCCGGCGACAATCGACATGAGGCGCTCCGCCCTGTGTCCGTAAGTATGCCTCGCGAGCACCTCCGCCCGGCCCGCGGCCTCAATCGCTTCCCTTTCCTCCGGGTGGTCGAGGTAGTGCCGGGCCAGATCGATCAGATCCTTCTCGTTCCGGTAGACGACCAGGTGCTTTCGGTCCTCGAAGAAGTCGGCCAGGCCATCGGCCTCGTCGGTAAGGAGAAGACTCCCGCACGCGAGCGCCTCGAAGACGCGCATGTTGAGGTCGTTCTTCACGCACTGGTTGAAAACGATCCGGGACTGGCAGTAGACCCGGGCCATGTCCTCAAGGAAGCACCGCTCCACGTGGACGGGGAATTGGCACTTGAGCCGTTCGATGAGCGCGAGCCGTCCGCGATTGTTCGGCGTCAGGCTCCCGACGAAACCGATGTCGTGGCGCTTGGGAACGTCGGCCTTCGCGTGGATCTTCGGATCGCAGGCCAGGGGAAGCCACTCAACCCTTTCGCACCCCGCCTTTTGGAACTCCGGGATGTAGGCCCGCTGGGCGAGGAAGACGTGGTCAAACCGCCTGGCCAGGCCGAGGTGCTTCTCCCGGTAGAGGTGCGTGTCGATGAAGTAGGCCGCGGTCGCGAAGGGAAGGTCCTCGATCCCGTCGAGATCAAAGTAGATCCCCGTGTCCACCCAGAGGAAGAGATCGGGAACCCAGCCGGAGGGAAGCCGCTCCAGAACGCTCCGGAGATCGGGCCCTTGGTATGTAATATCGTGCGGCACCACGCGGTCCTTGACGGCCCCCAGGTCCCAGGTCTTCCAGATCGGCTCGGACAGGCCCTGCTCCACGGACCCGAAATTGACGATGTCGGGTCCGTAGGTCACAACGTCGCAGTCCTCCCGGAACGCCCGCTCCAGGTACGCGGCCGCCGTCTGCGGGTTGGCGCAGTAGGAGAGGAGGACCCGCTTGCGCGGGGCCGCACCCGGCCCTGGATCGAATTCTCCCCCCTTGAGCGATCCCCCTCCTTCCCCCTTTTGAGAAAATCCCCCCCTCCCCCCCTTTGTCAAAGGGGGGACAAGGGGGGATTTGGCCGTCGCTTCGACAAATGTTTTATCCCTCTCCCCATCGGGGAGAGGGGAGGGTGAGGGAGAGCTTGCTCGAGCCGAAACGACTGCGGCGAAAGTCTCGTTCCAGGATTCCACGAACCGGCCGATCGGGAATTTCTCGGCCACGGTCTCGCGGGCCTTCCGGCCAAGCCTCTTGGCCAGGGCCTGGTCCGAAAGAAGATCCCTCAGTCGTCCGTGAACAACCTCCGCGTCGTCCGAGATGAACCCGTTGACTCCATTCTCGACGGGAGACGTCCGGTTGAGCGTGGCCACGACGGGCATCCCGGTCGCCATGGCTTCCAGCATGGAGAGGTTGTAGCCATCCTCGAAATGGTTAATCGTCGTGTTGAGGTAGACGCGGTGCGAGCGGAAGTGTTCCCTGAGATCGTCCCACGAGGACGAGAGGCGCGCGCCAAGGATATCGTGATTGATCCCCAGGACGGTCACGGGCAGGTCGCGGAGAACGGCGAGCGCGTCCGAGTGGCCGAGCATGATGTCCCGGCCGGTGAAGAAATTCCCGACCCGGAGAACGCGAGGCGTCTCTCCCCGGTACCCTCCGTATTCGTCCAGGTCGATGCCCGGCAGGATCACCCGCCCCTCGATCCCCAGGGCGTCCGCCCGCTTCTTCTCCGAGATGAAGACCGCCCGCGTCTTCTCGTCCCAGAGGGAGAGGTACTGTCCGATATACGTCTTCTTTTCAGGCGCTTGCTGACCCGCAAGCGCCGTGAGGGCGATCTCCGTTGAGAGCATGTTGTGGAAAACGACGATCTTGGGGATCGGAACGTCCTTGAGATCGGCCAAGTCGCGGAGGTTGTGGCAAACGGCGATGTCGAACGCGCCCCTCAGGGCCTCCTCCCGGACCATCCCTTCCGAACCGATCGGAAGGAGATCGACGTTGGCTGGAACGGGGCGCGTGCCGCGGAGCCAGCCGGCATGCCCGCCCTTGTGCTTGTCGACGACCGTGAAGGCATGTCCCGTCCTGGCGAGAAGGCAGACGTACGCCTCGTGCCAGTTGAAGGTCAGGACGCGAAGCGGAGCCATGTATCCTCCAGGGCGGAAGTTTGGGCGGGTTCGGTGACCCGCCCTACGAAAAGCCTCCGTAGGGCAGCAACACACCATGCCTGCCCGTACTTCCGTAGGGCAGCACACCGTGTCTGCCCTGTACTTATCGGAAGATTGAGACCGGACTTTAACTTTCGTGTTAATTTCCGGCGAACGGGGCGCTCCCAAGGGCGGGTCGCCGGACCCGTCCAGGTCCCCCGGCGGGAGAGAGCAAGGATGGGGCCGGTTGGACCATCACGTCGGATGTGGAAGAAACGGCTTTATTTCAGCGGGTTACGAAAGCGGAAACAGAACTCCGAATCGGGCTTGTGGGAAGGTTTTGCCGAGCCGGTTTTGAGAGTTGCCGCCAGTGTAGTGAATGTGGAATATTCTCGCCCTCACCCTCGCCATCGGTCGGGATGGTTCTCGCGAGCGCGATCGCGGCGGGGGGGCATGGCGCGAGGAGGCCGAGACGCTCGTCGGTCAGGCCGCTTTTCTCACGACAAACTCCGCCCGGATCTCGTCCCAAGGCACGCGGATCCGACCGTTTGCCGACTCGATCAGCCCGATATTCAGCAGGGTCTGTACGTCCGCATGCACGTTCTTCACATCGCGCTCCACTTGCCGCGCAAGCGCGCGGATCGCCATCGGCCCCTTGTCTTGCAGCACGCGAACGAGATCCCACCGTTTGGGAGTCAGGGTCTTGAGGAGAGTCTCCAGGCTGTCGAAGCTGATGAACTCCCCCTGCGGTTCTCGAGTCTTCCAGGCTCGCCGGACTCGGACGAGCGACCGCTTAAGGCTCGACACCTCGATGGTGACCGTTCTCATTGTTTACCCTCCAGACACGCTTTCAACGTCGCGCAGAAAATCTCCGATCAGTCGATCCACCGATGTGAAGCGGTAAGGTTCTTCGATTCCTTTGAAATGCCTATGATCGCCCTTTCCCGTCTCGTTGTCATAGAGAACCAGACATTGATCCTCCCGGCCGCAAAAGAAACGGTATTTGAGACCGTGCGGACGGTCCGGCGTGGGACTTGGAAGCTTCCAGACAACCATCTCGACAACCGAACCATTCGCCTGGGTCTTCTTGTCGCGCAGGAGCAAAACCGCACGCATGTTGGTATGTATACCAATACCACCAAACAGTGTCAATCTTGATGAGCCAGAACGTCGATCTGGGGAAGGAGAGGCATGGCAGGCTGCTGAAAAACAGCAGCCTGCG
Organism: Nitrospirota bacterium; assembly: GCA_016195465.1. Classification (GTDB taxonomy): domain Bacteria; phylum Nitrospirota; class RBG-16-64-22; order RBG-16-64-22; family RBG-16-64-22; genus RBG-16-64-22. The sequence goes on along the minus strand of JACPZO010000053.1, from coordinate 12,203 downwards.
CGCGGTGCCGGGATGCACCGCCATCAATGTAGGGGCAACCCCCCGTGGTTGCCCCGAATCAGGGCAGGCACGGGGGCCTGCCCCTACGAGCGATTTGTGATAGACAAGACATGGCCCGACTCACGATCAAGCTCGGGGGAAAGCCGACCGAACACTATACCCGCTCGTCCCTGAACCGCGGGGGCTGGTTTGACCGGAACATGGATGAGTAGCCTCCGAGGGCCGCCCGTCCCTTGCGGACATCGCCGAGTTTTGCTCCAAGCGAATCCCGGAGCGATTCCAGCCTAGACCTCCAGGCCTGATCGCGCTCCTGGATCTCGCGGACCAACGAGATGAGATCCTCGGCCAGACGGCCGGGTGCCCCGATCGGATCGGGGTCCGACCGCCAAGCCTCCCAAAGGGGTTCGAATTCCTTATCGAGCGAGGCGGACTCGGCCACGAGCCGTTCGCGCCGCTCGACGGCCTCCCGGACGGCTTCCAAGGACACGCTCCCGTCTCCGGGAGGCGCAAGAGAATCCCGCACGGCCCGCGCGAGGCGGATCTTTTCGTTGAGCAGAGTGACAAACCGATCCACTTTCCGGTCCCTCGATTCCGAACGCCTGTGGGAGATACCCCCCCCTCTCACTCTCACCCTGACCCTCTCCCTCAAGGGAGAGGGGAAAATGCTTCTATCAGGATGTTGAAAAAGCCCATCCGTGGCTTTTTCAACCACGACTTGGCCGAAGTGAATTCGTCCAAGTCTTACAAATTGCGAGACTTGAAGTCTCGCAATTTGGCAATCCATCCATGGATTGCCTCGCAGGGTGTTTTTCAACACCCTGCTATGGCTGGGCCGCAAGCTGAGGAGAGGCGGGACTCGCGCGTTGGACCGGCACGCCGGCCGTCTGGACATCGGGCATATGGGCGATCCCGTCCCAGCCTTCTTTCAGGATCGAGAGGACCCGTTCGGCGACGGCGAGCTTGGCGGAATTGTTCTCGATATTGGCTTCCGTCAACTGCTCGATCACGTACGCGTAGAGCCGATCGAGGTTCCGGGATATCTCTCCCCCTCTTTCCATGTCCAGGACGCTCTGGAGCTCGGCGACGATGCTTCCGGCCCGGTTGACGTATGTCCCCTTGCGAGAGAGGTTTCCCCCCTCGAGATGGCGCCGGGCCGCCCGGATCGCGCCGATCGCCCCTTCGTACATCATGATCACCAGGCGGACCCGGTTGACCGTCCCGACGGACGTCGCCCTGTACCGTTGCGCGTATGAGTGCATCTTCTCCCCCCTGCCCTTTCGCTACTTCAGCATGAAACCGAGTTGGGTCGACATGTAGCTCCCCGTGGAGTTCAAGCCGGAGAGGAGCGCCTCGACCGCCGCGTACTGAATCTTGAGCGAGAGCTCGTACTTTTGTATCTCTTCTTCCTTCCGGGCGATCTGCGCGTCGATCTCCGTGATCTGGTCCGTGTAGTACTCCTTGCGCAGGTAGACGGGGCCGTCCACGATCGAGGTCAGGTTGTCGAGCGTCGTGGACAACTGGGCGGCCACCCCGTCCGTCGTCCCGTTGTCCACGAAGAGGGCCGCGACCGATTCGTAGTCGTTTCCGAGGGCCGTCGTCAGCTTGGAATCGTCGACGGCGAGGAGGCCGTCCGACCCCGTCGTGATCCCGATCTGCGAAAGGGCCGTGTAGGTGTCGGACAGGCTCGGGATCTGCGAGGTGACAATGTTTCGGACCTGCCTCAGCACGTCGGCCGCGGGCTGCTCCCCGAGCAGGCCTCCGGCCGTCTTCGTCGCCGCGTCGTACTGCATGTTCTCGAGAATGTACGCGGCCAGATCGTTGTAATCGGTCACGAAGGTCTTGATCTTGTCCGCGACGGCCGATGCGTCGGTCGAGACGGTGATCGAGACGGAGCTGGACGTCGTCGCCCCCAGGTTGAACGTCACGCCCGTGACGACGTCGGAGACGGCGTTCGTCGATCGCTCGATCCCCTGGGCGCCCTGCGTCTGCGTGAACGTCGAGGATCGGAAGTCGATCGTGCTGGAGGTCCCGTCCAGCGTCGTGTTGCTCGTCACGGCGATCGTCCGCGACAGACCCGGCTCGGCGCCGGTCAGTCGAAGCTGGTTCGTATTGTAGACCGAGGCCGTCACCTTGCCGCCCGCGGCCGTGTTGATGGCCGTCACGAGACCGGACAGCGTCGTTCCATTCGCCACCGAAACCGAATAGGTCGTCCCGCCGTACGTGAACTCGAATGCCTTGGAGGACCCGGAGTTGTTGACGACCGTGGAGGAGTCGGTCACGCCGCTCCCGGAGTGCGTCTCGATCTCAACCTGGGGAGACTGGTAACCGTTCACGCCGACAACGGATCCCGTCGCGCTCTGCGTCTGGGTGAAGGCCGATGAGGAGTACCCGGAGAGCGTCGTCCCGGAGTCGATCGAAATCGTCTTCGTGTAACCCGTGTCCTTCCCCGAGAGAACCAGGTGGTAGGCCGTGCTGCTCCCGGAGCCGTCGTCCAGGATCGAAGCGGTTACGCCCGGGTTGCTGGAATCTCCGTTGATCTGGTCCACGAGGCCCTCGAGCGACGTCCCGGCCGCCACCGCGAGCGAGCGCTGCGTCCCCGCGTATGTGTACTGGAAGACGACGTCGCTCGCCGTAAGGGAAGCCGTCTTGCTGGATGTCCCCGAGTGCGTCTCCTGCTCGACCTTTGCGAGCTGGGAGATAGAGATCGTGTGCGTCCCGGTCGCCGCCGTTCCGGTTGCCGTCGCCGTCACCTTCGTCGTGTCGCTCGACGCGGCCGACCGGACGGTGAACTCGGAGGGCATGTTCATCCCGTTCACGCGCGTCCTGAGCGTCAGGAGCTTGGTGTTCAGGTCCTGGTAGAGGGTGATCTTGTCCTGGTAGTTCGCCTTCTTCGCCTCGAGCGTCTTGATCGGCGCGCGGGCCACCTCCACCAGCTTGTCGATGATGTCGGAGAACTTGATCCCGCCCCCGAGGCCGGAGAAGGAAATCTCGGCCATGACGCTACGCCTTCCCGCGGAAGAGCACGCCGACCAGGTCGGCCAGCCGTTCCCGGAGAGCGACAACCTCCTCCGACGGGATCTGGCGGATCACCTCGCCCGAATCCCCGGAGACGATCTTGACGACCACGTCCTTCGTCTTGTTGTTGATCGAGTGCTCGATCCGGATGTTGAGATTGAGGGCTTTGAGCGTCTCTCCCAGATCTCGGACAGCCTCCTTCGCTTGGTCCGGAGCCGGCGCCCGGTCCGCGACCATCGCCGCAGCCGCGGACCGGGCGGCCGCGGCCGGCCCCTCGGCCGGGACAACCCGCTCTCCCTGGGGCGCTTCCGCCGCGAATCCCCGGGAGTCGGGCGGCGATTTTACAACCGTTGTGATCGGTCCGATGGCAGTCATGACATTATTCCTCGAGATTCATCGGGAATCGGGGGGCGGGCGAAAGCCCGCCCCCCGGAGTTCCCGCCCTCCTTACTTCAAGAGCTGAAGCGCCGCCTGCGGCATGAGGTTCGCCTGTCCCAGGATGGCCGTGCCGGCCTGCACCATGATCTGGTTCTTCGTGAACATCGCCGTCTCGTACGAGAAGTCGGCGTCCCGGATCCGCGATTCCGCGGCCTGCAGGTTCTGCTCGGAGACCCGCAGGTTCGAGATAGCCGAGAAGAGCCGGCTCTGATTCGCGCCGATCGTACCGCGGATTCCCGCGGCGATGCCGATCGCACTCTCCACGGCTTGGAGGGCCGTCTTGGCCTCGGCCGCCGCCGTGACGATCTGGGTGTCCACGCTGAGAGCCGCCGTCGTCGCGCCGCAGACCGTCGCGGCGATCGTGTCGTTCGCCGTGGCGCCGATGCCCACTTGGAACGCCAGGCTGCTGGACGAGAGGGCCCCGTTCACCAGGACCTGGCCGTTGAACTCCGTCACCTGGGCGATCCGGTCGATCTCGCTCTTGAGCCGGACAAACTCGTCGTTAATTGTCGCCCGCTCGCTCGCCCCCAGCGATGGGCTGGCCGCCTGCGTAGCGAGTTCGCGCATCCGGACGAGGATGGAGCTGACCTCGTTAAGCGCGCCTTCCGCCGTCTGCAGCATCGAGACGCCGTCGTTCGCGTTCCGGAGGGCCACCGCCGAGGCGCGGATCTTCGCCCGCATTTTCTCGGAGAGCGCGAGGCCGGCCGCGTCATCGGCCGCCTTCACGATCCGGAGACCTGAAGAGAGCCTTTCGACCGAGTCCTGGAGCTTGTTGCTCGAAATCGTGAGGTTGTTTTGCGCCGCGATGGACGCCATGTTGGTGTTGATGATCAAAGACATGGATCTGATCCCCCATGATAAAGGAGGATTCGGCGGCGGGATCGCTTACCGAAAGCGCCCTCGCCGGACCGTGTTTTCGGGCGAGCCTCCGTGGCTGCCGCGCGGGAGTCCGGGTCCGTCCCTTCCTGCATTCCCCCCCTTCTCGCCGAGATTTCCATTTGGAACCGGCTGTGCGAGGGATTTCGCCGCTCTCCCAACTGCTTTATCGGCCGGCTTGGGAGCGACCTTTAGAACAATCTTTCAGCGGTGCACGAGGGTCAGGACGCGGCGGCAACGGCCGGCTGGCGGGCGGGAGCGGGATCGGGAATCAGCGGATACCGGTCTGGGTAGTCGGACGCGGCCAGGACGAGCTGCTTCCCCAGCCTGTTCCGGGCGTTCACGACGATCGGCCCCTGGAGGTTCGCCGTCATGAGAAGCGGGTTCTCCGCCGGAACGGTCACGACGACCACGACGGCGAGGTCGTTCTCGTCCTTCACGTCGAGATCGCTCACCTCCGACGCCCGGACGGCCGGCCGGTAGTCGTCCTTGATCGACCGGGGATCGGCAATCACGAAGGCCAGGTCCGGGTCGTCCAGCGACTGGAGCCACTTGAAAGGCGCATCCCGGAAATGATCCAGGACAAGGAACCGGGTCCGGCCTGGGAAGCCCAGGACCCCGTCGGGAATCGTAATCACCTTCTCCTCGGAGACGTCGATCTCCCCGAAGCGGGTCGTCAGGAACGTCATCTGTTTCCTCTGTCGTCCTCAATCTTGCGGGGCGGCTTTCCCGCGCCCTTCCAGGCCGAGACAACGGAGCCCAGATCCTGCGGCGACTGTTGCGCGGCCCGCTGGTTCTCCTGGAGAATCTTCCGGTAGACCTCCTCCCGGTGGACCGGAGTGTCGTGCGGCGCCTCGATCCCGAGCCGCACCTGGTTTCCCCGGATCTCCATGACGACGACCCGGATGTTGTCGCCGATTGTGATGCTCTCGCCCAGTCTTCTCGTCAGGACCAGCATGGGGCCCTCCGTGGCAGACGCGTTGTAACCCTCGCCCTGTCTTCGTCAAGTCGAGGGGCCCCTCTCCGTCCCCGGCCTATCCGGCGACGGTCTGGGACCCCGGTTGCGGGGAGGGTCGCTACCGGAGGAAATCGAGCAGCGAGGACTTGAGGATCCGCGCCGTCGAGGCCCGTGCCGCTTCGAGTGTCTGCTGCCCGATCGTCAGCTCCGAGGCCGCCCTTATCATATCGACGTCTTCCCTGTCCGACAAGAGGCTTCGAAGCTGGGTCTTGACCTGGACGTGGCGGAAGTCGGCCTCGTCCAGCCGGTTCCAGCGGGCCCCCAGGTCGGCCGTGGCGGCGGAAACCTGGTCCACGGCGTTGTCCAAGGTCCCCACGATCGCCTGGATCGTCGCCACGTCGTTCGTCTCCATGGCTGTCGCGAGGTCGTCCAACGTGTCCAGGACGTTCGTCGAACCGTAAACGCCGCCCGCTCCCTGAAAGACCTGGCTCCCCACGAGGTTCGTGGCGATGTTCACCCCCGGGTCGATCGCCACGTCGATCGAGTCGGCCGTCCCGTTGTAGGCCGCGTAACTGCCCGCCGTGAAGGGCGCCGTGTCCGTCGCGTACCCCGAGAAGATGTACTTGTCGTTGACGCGCGTATTCCCCACGGCGAGAACCTGGGCCAGGATCTGCCGCACCTCGATGGCCGTCACGTCCCGCGTCTCCGCCGTGGCCGTTCCCGAAGCCTGCCCGACGGCCAGCTCCTTTGCCCGCGCCAGGAGGCCGCTCAGACCGGAGAGGGCCGCTTCCGCTCCGCCCAGCGCCGTCCGGCCCCAAGTGATATTGCGCTGGTACTGCTCCAGGTTCGCGATGGAGGCCCGGAAGTCCAGGATGAAGGCCGCCCCCACGGGATCGTCAGAGGGGCGCTGGACCTTCCGGCCCGTCGCAACCTCCTCCTGGGCCCTGAGGACGCGCTCGACGGCCTTGTTCATATTGCGGACCGAAGTGTCGAAAAGCATCTTCTCCGAGACGCGCACCGCCGCTACCTCTTGAGGTTAAGGACCGTTTGGAGGAGGTCGTCCGCCGTCTGGACGAGCTTGGCCGCGGCCTCGAAAGCCCGCTGGAACTTGATCAGGTTCGCGCTTTCCTCGTCCAGCGACACGCCCGAGACCGACTCCCGCCTGTTATCGAGCTGTTCCAGCGTCAGCCGGTAGAAGTCATCGTCCCGCTTCCCTTGGGCGGCCGTCGATCCGACGTCCGCCGTCAGGGATGAGTAGTAGGCCGACAGGGTCTCCGTTCCGCCGGTCAGGATCTTGGTGTCCTTGAGCGCCGCCAGGAGAAGGGCGTTGTCGTTGTCGGAGGGGCCGGTTGTCGTCACGGGGTTGCTCCCTGCCGCCGCGATCTTGTTCCGGTCGTTGAGCACGGTGGACGTAAGGCCCATGTATTGGGCGGCGTCCTTGTGGGCCGAGACCTCCAGAGTGTCGCCGTCCGCCGGGACACCCGCGATCTGGACGGACAGCCCGTTGAAGGCAAACGTCGTCGGATTGGTGTAAGTCCCCGTGGCCACCGTCGTGCTGTCGGCCAGATCCGTGATCGTGTACGTCGTCGGACCGGACACCGCGAATGAGATCCTGTACCTGTGGTACTCGAGGGCGTTCACGCTCGCGATCGACAGGGTCCCTGCCGCCGCCGTCCCCGTGTTTGTCGAGGGAACGGTGACGGAGACGCCCAGGTTCGCATCGTTGAAAAACTCATTCCCGGTCGAGCCGTCCAGTCCGTAGCCGCCGTCGTGGATGTCGTTAAACCGGTAGGTGACGGCCGCCGCCAGGGCGTTGAGCCGGTCCAGCGCGTCGGGGATGTCCGTGTCTCGCGCCTGGACCAAGCCGGCCAGTTTCCCTTGCCGGACCGCGCTCGTGATCGTGGTCGTGGAGCCCGCGAAGGGAACGTACCCGATGTCGGCGAAACCGCCGTTGTCGGCGTTGTCCACGGCCGTGAGCGACGCCGCGTTCTTTCCGAGAACGAGGGGCCGGTCCCCGCCGACGAAGACGTTCAGCATCCCGATCGAGTCCTCGAACGCGTTGACGTCGACGTACCCCGCGAGCTCGTTCAGGGAGACCTGTCTCTGGTCCCGCAGGTCGTTCGCGTTCTGGCCCACGAGTTCGGCCGCCGCGATCTTGTCGTTCAGGTCGGCGATGTCCCCGGCCAAGTTGTTGACCTGCGTGAGCGTGTTCCGGAGTTCGCGGTCGATGTCCCTTCGCTGGTCCGTCAGGTCTCCGTACATCCGGTTGAAGACGTTGGCGAGGGTCTGCCCGCGGCCGAGGAGGACCGTCCGCGCCGCCGAGCTGGCCGGATCGGCGGCCAGGTCGGAGGAGGCGGCGAAGAAGTCGGAGACGGCCTTGTTGAGACCGGCGCCGCTCGACTCGTTGAACGTCTCCTCCATTCTCCCGAGGAGCGAAGACAGTATCTCCGACTTCCCCCGGTATTCCTTCTGGGTCGTGATCTGGAATTCGAGATACTTGTCGTAGATCCGGGCGATCTCGCTGGCATTGACGCCCGTGCCGATCTGACCCGGGTTTCCATTCACGGGGCGGTTTGTGGCAAGGACGGTTCTCTGCCGCGTGTATCCGGGCGTGTTGACGTTGGCGATGTTGTTGCCCGTGACCTGCAGGGCCGCCCGGTTCGCGGAAATGGCCAGCCGGGCGATGTCGAACAATCCGCTGATGCCGGACACGTCAGGCCTCTCGGGCGACCACCGCGCCGGCCCTGGATCTGGCTGCGAGGCTTCCGTCCGCGCCGTACGTCACGCCGCCCCCCGCCAGGGCGGCCAGAAGGGCGTAGCTCTCCTGCATCGCGGTTTGCGAGGTAGCGAGGAGACGGTCGTTCCGGCGGTTCTTCTCGAAGACCGCGCTCACGGCTTTCTCCAGTCGGGCGATCGCGGTGTTCAGATCGGCGCGGTGGGCGGGCGAGGCCGCGTCAAGAATGTCCCGGGCCGTCACTTCGGCGGTCGGCCGCCCCAGCTCGGAGGCGAGCGGCGAAATGATTCTCAGGCCCGTCTCGACGACGACCTTGATCTTGAGGAGGAGCGTGTCTTTTTCGTGCGTGATGCGCCGGATCTCGTCCAGAGACAGGGTGACGAGGGCCTCTTCTTCCTCGTCGAGGAGTTCCCCGAGCCGGAGGTAGAGTTCCGCCTGGCGTTCAAGAGTTGGAATGAGACCGCTCACGATTCCCACGTTCGCTTTCCATGAGCCGCCGGATGATTCCCCGCGGCGTCTAGAGGGTCCTGTCGAAGAGATGATCTTGAAGGATCTTCTCCGCGACGGCTTCTCCCCTCACGTTGTACGTCCCGCGCCCGATCTGCGCCTTGACATCGTTGACCCGGCTTTCCCGGATTTCGGGAGCCTTCTCGATCGCCTTTGCGATCTCGAGAACCTCCTTGGCCTTTCCGGAGAGCTCGACTTGGTCACGGTTTGGTGACAGTCCCTGCCCGGTTCCGACCTTCTCCGGACCCTGGACACCGCCCTTCGATGCCTCCTGGAGCTTCTGCAAGTACGCCGCAACGTCGATCCCTTTCTGTCCCGAAATTTTCACCTGACATCCCTCCGGTTACGGGGCTTCTGCTCCCTTTATCGGAGATCGGCCGGCGAAACTTTAGGAAAAAACTCAATGCATTAGCCAACCTCAACGAACCGGCCTGGATCGACGGTTCGGCCGTTTCTGGCGATTTCAAAATGAAGATGCGGCCCCGTCGCCCGTCCTGTCTTCCCAACGACGGCGATAACGGTCGTCTGATCGACGACATCGCCGACCTTCGCCATGTTTTTGGCGTTGTGGGCGTACGTCGTCACATATCCGTCATCATGCTGAACCACAACGACATTCCCATAGCCGCCCTTTTCTCCTGAAAATACGACCTTTCCAGGCATGATCGGAGCGACAGGGCTGCCCTCTGGAGCGGCGATGTCCACTCCCCTGTGGAACCGAACCTCGCCGGTGAACGGATCTTTCCTGTTGCCGTAGCGTGACGATACAACGCCCGGAGCGGGTGAATTGGCCATCCGCTCCTCTTTCTCGTGCCCTTCGAAACCGCCGTGCCCCTCATGCGCCTTGCTCTCCAGGGCCTTGTATCTCTCGGCGATCCTCCGGCGAACGATGCCCGGAAAAGGCGAACCGCCTGCTCCCTCATCGCCGCCCGGGCCCCCGATCGAACGGGCCAGGAGATCCGCCAGCCCCAACCCTTCTCCATTCGTCGTCAGGTGCGCCATCTGCTCGTCCCAGAGAGACCGGAACATCTCCGCACCCTTTCCTTCGCCGAACAGGCCGCTCTTCGGCACCGTCGCCCGCATGCTCCTCATCAGGATACCGAGGAACATCGCCTCGAACTCGCGGGCGACGCGCTGAACGGCGGCCGGATCTTTCGGGTTGAGCCCGTCCAGTCCGGCTCTTGGTGTCAGAGAAGACGTCCCCGCGTCCGCAAGAGGGTGAATCGGAACCTCAACATTGACCGGCCGCATTCATGCTCCCCCATTTACCGATTCACCCAATCACCGGTTTTTCATTCACCCCCCTCCTTTGTAAGGAGGGGATGGGGGGAGGTAGAGGCTTGCGGTTCGCACCAGACCGTCTCTACCCCACCCAAGCTCCCCTTACAAAGGGGAGGGGGTTCGATTCACCGATTCACCGATTCACCGTCTTTCATATCAATTCCAACTCCGCGTGGAGCGCACCCGCCGCCTTGATCGCCTGAAGGATCGAGATCAGGTCGCGGGGCGTGACGCCGACGGCGTTGAGGGCCCGCACCACCTCGCCGATCGTCGCGCCGGACGGAACAAGAAGCAAGCGGCTCTTTTGCTCCTTTGCCGTCACCTCCGTCTCCGGAACGACGACCGTCGCGCCGGGAGAGAAGGGCGGCGGCTGGGAAACCTTGAAGTCTGTCTTGATCTCGATCGAGAGCGCCCCGTGGGAAACGGCGACCGTGGACAGTCGCACCGTTTCTCCCATGACGACGGTCCCCGTCCTCTCGTTCAGCACCACCTTGGCGGCCCGGTCGACCGCCACGTCCAGGCCCTCGACGGCCGCCAGGAACTCGACCGGACGTCCTCGATACGTTTCGGGGGTTTTCAGCACGATTCGGCCCGAATCGACGGCTTGGGCGGTCTCGCCCCCGATCCGATTGTTCACGGCCTCGGCCACACGAAGGGCCGTGGTGAAATCGGGCTGCCGCAGAACGACGCTGAAACTCTCCTTGCCGGCGAACGCGGCGGGAACGTCGGCCTCGATGAGCGCGCCGTTCGCCACCTTGCCCACGGTCACGTGGTTCTTCTGGATCCCGGTCGTCTCGTCCCCGGCGGAGAACCCTCCGATCGAGACCGCGCCCTGGGCGGCGGCGTAGACGCGGCCGTCCGGACCCTTGAGCGGGGTCAGGAGGAGGGTGCCTCCCTGGAGCGATTTCGCATCCCCGATGGAAGAGACCATCGCGTCGATCCGGCCGCCGGGTCTCGCAAACGGCGGGAGATTGGCCGTCACGACGACGGCCGCGACGTTCTTCACCTTCACCTTTTCGGGGTCGGCCCGGATCCCCATCCGCGACAACATAGAGGTCAGGCTCTGCGTCGTGAACTTGGTGGAGTCCTTGTCCCCCGTCCCGTTCAGACCGATGACCAGGCCGTAGCCGATCAGTTGGTTCTCCCGGACCCCCTCCACGTCGGCCAGATCCTTGATCCGTGCCGCCTCGGCGACGCTTGCGTTCACGACCAACCAAGCGCACAGGAGGGCAACCAGCCGGAGAACCCCCCCGCCAAGAGGGAAGGATGGGGTGGTCGGCTTACCCCCCCCTTTGACAAAGGGGGGATTCCCGGGGGGAAGTCCGCTCGCCATATCTACAAGTCCCTCGCTCACCGCCGCATCTCCCCGCCTCACCCGAACGTCACGTCCACGGTCGCCGAAGTCGATCCCGACGTCGCCCGCACGGTCGCCTTCCCCGTAGTCGTGTCCGACGTCAGCACCACTTCCGCCTCCCCGTTGACGGCCGTCCTGGTCTCGTACGACAGCTTGCCGAGCGTCGTCGTGAAGTTCACCGTCTGGCTCCCGTTGACGACGCGCGCTTTGATCCGGGAGGTGCTCGATCCGTCGGCCGGAATCGCGCTTGGGTCCACCGTCAGCGTGATCGTCGGCGTCGCGCCCGTGAACGCCGGCGCCCCGATGTTTCCCTCGCCGCAACCCGAGACGGCGAGCGCTCCGGCTGCCGCGACGGCCAGCGATATGAACCTTCGAGTGAAATCCTTCATTTCGTCTTCACCGCCGTCAGCGAGACTTTCCCCACGACCGTCACGTTCTCGACCGTCGCGGCGATCTGGCCCGTTCCAGTCTTGCTCCCGGACGTGAATGTCGTCGTCGCCACGCCGTTCGTTGTCGTCACCGACGATCCGCCCAGCGTTCCCATCGTCGCCGTGAGCACCACGGAAGCCCCCGAGACGAAGTTCCCGTAGGCGTCGCGCACCTCGACCCGGACGGTCGCCTGGCTGGCGCTGTCCGCGGGTCCGGAATGACGCGGACGGCGACGTCGTATCCGGAGACCGACGTCCCGGTCGGCCCGGAGGTAGTATTGGAGCAGGAAGTCAGGACCAGGAAGGCACAAAGGCACAAAGACACAAAGGCTCTTTCACTCAGTGCCTTTGCCGCTTTGTGCCTTTGTGCCTCTATGCCTATGTGCCTCTGTACTCGGCTGCAACTCTGTGCCTTTGCCACTTTGCACCTCCGTGCCTGGCTGCAACTCTGTGCCTTTGCCCCTTTGTGCCTCTGTGCCCGGCCGTACCTAAGTACCTTTGCCCCTTTGTGCCTCTGTGCCTGGCCGTACTCAGAACGGCCACACCTCGTCCAGAACACGGGCCATCCAGCCTGGATGCTGTTTCTCCTGCGCCACGCCTTGTCCGGTCAGG
>JACPZO010000110.1 GCA_016195465.1 Nitrospirota bacterium | reverse complement strand
CATGGACGGCTTTACGCTGTCGTTCACGCGGGAGCCGGTCGTCCTGCCGGACGCTTCGGCCGTGAAGGAGTACCTGCCGCCGTACAGGCCGAAGCACGCCTTCATCCGGGCGTCTCATCCGATGGCCCAGGGGATCGCCGTCCTGGGAGGCTTCATCTACTCGTACTTCCGATACCAGCAACATCTGGCCGCCCGGAACGCCCTCGCCGCCCACGAGGAGGCCGCGGCCGAGTTCGAGACGCTCTTGCGGGAGGAAGGGATGAAAATCGGCTTGCTGCGTCTTCGCGTGACGCGCCCCTGGCCGGGGGCGGCGGTCTCGGCCGCGCTCGGGGGGCGGAAGGCGGTCGCCGTTCTCGACCAGAACATCGCGCCGGGCGCCGGCGGAATATTCATGACAGAGATCCGCTCCGCGCTCTACGGCCGGAAAGACGCCCCGCCGGTCCTTTCGTACATCGGGGGGCTCGGCGGGAAGGAGATCGGCGCGGCCGAGTTCGACCAGGTCGCCGAGGACCTCCGGCGCGCGGCCGCGGGGGGAGAGGTTCCGCCGCCCCGCCTTCTCTACACGGGTCCTGAGGCGGAGAAGATTCACGCGCTCCTTCATATCGCGGGGAAGGAATGATGTCCCCAGAGAGGACGGCGTACCGAAAGATCAAGGACCTCTCTCGGGAGGAGTTCATCCTTCCGGGGACGTCCACCTGCGGCGGGTGCGGGGGTCTGGAGGCGCTCCGGCTCGCGACGAAGGTGATCGGCGAAAAGGTCGTCTACGTGAACGCCGCCGGGTGTTTTACGCTCCTGGCCATCTTCCCCTTCACGCCTTTCCGCGGCTCGTGGCTCTACACGACGATGGGCTCGGCCCCCGCGGGCGCCCAAGGCGTTCGGGACGCCATCGACATCCTCATCGCCAAGGGGGAGCTTCCAAGGGAGGAAGACGTTCAGGTGATCGTCCTTGCGGGCGACGGCGCGACGTACGACATCGGCATGTCGTCCGCATCCGGCGCCATCCAGCGGAACCTCGACTTCTGGTACTTCTGCTACGACAACGAGGCGTACGGGAACACGGGCGTGCAGATGTCGTCCGCGACGCCGTTCGCCGCCGAGACGCACACGAGCGAGCCGGAGCCGCTCACGCCGGAGGGGACGGAGCAGAAGAAAAAGGACATTTTCGAGATCTGGCGGGCCCACGGCGCGCCGTACATCGCGACGGTCTCGCCCCGCCACCCGGTAGATCTCGCCCGCAAATTCGAGAAGGCGAAGCAGATCAAGGGCCCGAAGATGTTCGTCGCCTTCTCTCCCTGCCCCACGGGGTGGAAGTACGATCCGTCGAAAACGCCCGAGGTGGCGAAGCTCGCCGTGGAGTGCGGGATCCTCGCCCTCAAGGAGGCCGTGAACGGCGAGGTCACTCACACGCACGTCCCCCGGAAGCGGGTCCCCGTCGAGGCGTACCTGAAGATGCAGGGGCGCTTCCGCCACATCTTCGAGCCCGTCCGGCGCGAGGACGCGATCAACGCGATCCAGGAGCAGGTGGATAAGTACTGGGCATCGGTGAATGGGTGAAGCGGTGAGTGGGTGAATGGGTGAATCGGTGAATGGGTGAATCGGAAAAACGGACGAAAGGTCGTTTTGCCTTCCGAAAGGAGGTTGCCGTGAAGCCATTGGCCGGGAAGAAGGTTCTGATGGTCATCGCGCACAAGGATTTCCGCGACGAGGAATACCGGGAGCCCCGGAAAGTTCTGGAGGACGCGGGGGCGCAGATCGCCGTCGCGTCTTCTTCCCTGAACGTCTGCAAGGGGATGCTCGGGATGCAGGTTAAGCCCGACCTCCTCTACACCGACGCGATGGCGGGCGACTACGACGCCGTCATCTTCGTCGGGGGGAACGGGGCGCAGGAGTACTGGGAAGACCCGAAGGCCCACGCCGTCGCCCGTGACGCCGACAAGGCGGGAAAGATCGTCTCGGCGATCTGCATCGCGCCGGTGACTCTTGCGAACGCCGGCCTGCTCAAGGGGAAGGAGGCGACCGTCTGGCCTTCCGAGTCGGGGCAGATCGAGGGAAAGGGGGCGAGGTACAGGAAGGCCGGCGTGGTCCGGGACGGGCGGTTCGTCACGGCCGACGGCCCGGCATCCGCCGCGGCGTTCGGGAAGAAACTCGTCGAGGCGCTCGGTTCGTGACACTCGACGCTTTTTTCAACCCATCTTCGATCGCCGTCGTCGGAGCCTCGGACGATCCGGACAATCTGGCCGGGATCATCTTCCAGGGGCTCAAGGCGGGCGGGTTCGAGAAGCCGGTCTACCCCGTTAATCCGAGGCACGCCACGGTGGGCGGCGTCCCCTGTTACCCCTCCGTCCTGGACCTTCCAGCGAAGCCGGAGCTTTCCGTCATCGCGACACCCGCGCCCACCGTTCCCGCTGTCCTGCGCGAGCACGCGGCGGCCGGGATCCGCCACGCCATCATCGTCTCGGCGGGGTTCTCGGAATCGGGGGAGGAAGGCGCACGTCTGGAAGAGGACGTCCGGGCGATCGCCCGGGAGAATTGGATGCGCGTCATCGGCCCCAACTGCCTGGGGGTTTTTTCGCCCTCGACGGGCATCGACACGCTCTTCGTTCCCCGGGACCGAATCCAGCGGGCGGGGCGAGGGTCCGTTTCCGTCGTCTCCCAGAGCGGCGCGTTTATGTCGTGCCTCATCGATTTGGCCGCCTACGAGGGGATCGGAATCGCAAGGGCCGTGAACTTCGGGAACCGGGTGGACGTTTCCGAGATCGACCTCATCGACCACCTCGCGGACGACCCGGAGACGGGCGTCATCGCGCTCTACCTGGAGTCCGTTGAAGAGGGAGGGCGGTTCGTCGAGGCCGCGTCCCGGGCTTCCCGGAAGAAGCCGGTCATCGCGTTCAAGGCGGGGAAGCGGGGCGCGGCCGTCGCGGCGGCACGGTCTCACACCGGCGCGATCGTCGGGCGCTACGAGACCTGCCGCGCGGCGTTCCGAAAAGCCGGCGTGATCGAGGTCGGAACGTTCGATGAGTTTGTGGATGCCGCGAAGGCGTTCGCATGGTCCGAGCCGGCCGGGGGAAGACGTGTCCTTGTCGTCACGAACGGCGGAGGGTTCGGCGTCGCGGCCGCCGATGCCCTCCTGGATCGGGGACTGACGCTGCCGCCTCTTCCCGAGGAGCAGGAAAAGCGTTTCAAGGCGGCCTTCCCCCCTTTTTACACGGTCGCGAACCCGTTCGACCTGACTGGGAGCACGTGCGACGAGGACTACGGCCGCGTCATCGGGCCCCTCCTTTCGAGCGGGGCGTACGACGCCGCTCTCGTCATCGCGCTCACGGGCGTGAAGAGGGTCACGGAGAAGATGGCCGACGTTTTGGCCCTGGCCCGGGCGGAGGGAGGGAAACCGGTCGTCGCCGTTTCCGTCGGCGGCGCGTTCACCCAGTACGCCAAGCGGTTCTGGGAATCGCGCCGGGTCCCCGTCTATCCTTCGCCCGAGCGGGGCGCGCAGGTCCTCGCGGCGCTCGCGGCGAGAGGAGGGATCGTCGCCCGGCCGGCGCGGCCGCTCCCTTCCGTCTCTCCGTTCGACGGCGAGGAGGAGGCCCGGGCCGTCGTCCGCGACGTCCGCGAAGCGGGCCGGAGCGCCATGCTCGAAGACGAGGCCAAGGACTTCGTCCACGTCCTCGGCTTTTCCGCCCCGGACCACTTCGTGGCCGGAGACGTCGATGAGGCCGTCCGGGCGGCCAACACGCTCGCGTACCCCGTCGCCCTCAAGGTCCTTTCACCCGACATTCCGCACAAGACGGACGTGGGCGGCGTCCGGACGGGCCTTCGGACGAGCGAGGACGTGCGCCGCGCGTACGACGAGATGATGGACGCCGTCGCGAGGCAGGCGCCGGACGCGCGGATCCACGGCGTCCTCGTCGAGCAGATGGCGGACCCGGGACTGGAGCTGATCGTCGGGGGAATCCGCGATCCTCAGTTCGGTCCGGTCGTGATGTTCGGAATGGGCGGGGTCTTCGCCGAGGTCCTGAGAGACGTCGCGTTCCGCCTCGCCCCTCTGGCGAAGGAAGAGGCGCTGGAGATGATCCGCGAGATTCGCGGGGCGGAACTCCTCAAGGGATTCCGCGGCTCCCCCCCGATCGACGCGGACGCGGTCGCGGGAACGATCTGCCGGCTCGGCGGCCTGCTGACGGTCTTCGAGGACGTCGCCGAGGTCGAGTTCAACCCCCTGTTGGCCTATCCGGAGGGGCCGCCGACGGTCGCCGATGTGCGCGTTGCCCTGAAATAAGGAGCGTCCAGAGGCGGGGGGGGCGAAGGACTTGATCCGGCACCATGTGTGAGGCTGACCGAAGTCGAAAAAGAGATGCCCCCTCCCCCTCAAGGGCGGGGGAGGGGGCGGAGGGGGAGGGAACGCAACACCTGCGACCGCCTGTATACCACCGGCGAGGAGAACAATCCGTGACGTGCGTCACGCACGCCGCTCGATGAAGCCCCGCGATCCGCACAATTCCCGGCAGGACAGCTTTGGCTTTGACAACCTTGGGACCACGGCCCTATATTGAAGCGCATGGAAAAACTCGACGCCGTTGACCGCAGACTCCTCAATCTCCTTCAGGCCGATTTCCCGCTCGTTCCCGAGCCGTTCGCGGCGATCGGGAAGGACCTTGGGATCGCGGAGGCGGACGTCCTGGAGCGCATCGGCCGACTGAAGGCGGAGAAGATCATCCGCCAGATCTCGGCGATCTTCGACACGAGGGCCCTGGGGTACGCGTCCTCCCTCGTGGCGGCCCGCATTCCGGCGGGGAGGCTGGAAGAGGCCGCGGCCGTCATCAACGAGCATCCCGGCGTCTCGCACAACTACCGGCGGAACGACGCCTTCAACCTCTGGTTCACGATCGCCGTTCCGCCCGACAGCCGCTTGGGCCTGGAGAGGACCGTGGAGCGGCTGGGCGAACTCGCCGGGGCGGAATCGATCCGTCTCCTGCCCACCCTCCGTCTCTTCAAGATCGGCGTGAGACTCGACATGACGGGCGAAGGCGATCCCGCGAACCAGACGGAGGCCCCGGCCTACACGGACAAAGGGAGAGCGGAGTCGCGGAAGACGCCGATCACGGAGGATGAGATCCGGGTCATCCGCGTCA
>JACPZO010000109.1 GCA_016195465.1 Nitrospirota bacterium | reverse complement strand
CGAAAGCTCCGTGCCGTTCCCCCCAGGTGTCTCACCCAGACATAGGCCGGAACCGACCGCATCTTGATGTACTTTACAACGCAGCGTCCATCCGTCGCAACGACTCGCTGAATAACGCCGCTGTCCATCGTGCCCCCCCGGTCCCGCCTGGCGGGATCGGCACCCCGGATGGGTGATTTCGGAGCGGGGTGGCCGGCCTAGGCTTCCCCTGTCAACGCTTCACGTACGGCCTCTCGACCGCCCGTGAATGACTCGGGGCCATGACTCCGCAGCGCCTCCTTTCACGTGGGGCTCTTTCATCCCCTACTCTATGCCGGTTTATCCCGGCGCATACGACGTCCCGGAGTCAAGAACAGAGGCCCCCCGCCTTCTCCCATCAGCCGGAGATCGTCTCCCAGTCGAGACTCTGGCAGGGCGTGACTGACGGGTTTCCGATACACCGCATTGCCCGGCAGGAAAGGGAAACCCTGCCGAATCCATAAGTCTTCGATGATGGCATGATGCCTGCTTACAGATACGTACATCGGGCCGTAAATCGGCCGTTCACGACATTCCCTCAACCGAACAGGGAGGTTCTCCGATGAAGATCTTCGCCAGACTTGATGCACTCGTAAAAAGTCAGTTATGTTACCTTGAGCGAAGTTAAGGGTCTCTCTAGCGATCTGGAAATACGAGATTCGTTGCTTCGCTCAGTCATGACATGACTCGCGTTTTTGTGACTTCTTACGAGACCATCAGCCGTGACTACCCACTGGAAGGAGAAGTGCGGATGTTCGATGACTATATCAGAGCCCATCAGGAAGAGATCGTGATGGATCTGCTGAACTACGTATCTATTCCCAGCATCAGCACCACAGGACAGTCAATCACGGACGCGGTGTGTTATCTGGTTGGCAAACTGGAGGAGCTTGGCTTCGAATCAAAAGTGTTCGAAACCGGCGGACATCCTATTGTTTATGCCGAGATAGGGCCTGAGGATTCGGGATTTACCTTGCTGATCTACGGCCACTACGACGTCTTTCCGGTCGAAGGACAGAAGGGATGGAAAACCGACCCGTTCACGCCGGTTGTCGATGGCGACCGTATCTGGGGACGCGGTACCGGCGACAACAAATGCCAGCACCTCGCGCAAATGTACGGTATCGCTATGTACAACGAAGTGATAGGTGGGCTCCCTTTCCGCATTAAGCTGGTTGTAGAAGGAGAAGAAGAGACTGGTAGCAAGGCCCTCTCCACCTTTGTGAAGGGGAATCGAGAGCTGCTCAGCGCGGATGTCTGCTGCTACTCCGACGGCCCCATGTTCCCCGGCGACCAGCCGGTACTGTTGCTAGGCGTACGCGGCATACTCTGTCTGGAGTTTATCGCCAACGGAGCGGCCCAGCCACTCCACTCCGGTACCTTTGGCGGCGTTGTGCCGAATCCGGCATTTGAACTCCTCGACCTATTCTCGCAGATTGCTACACCTTCCGGCCGCCTCAAAAGTCCCGGGTACAACAACTTGCCCGATGCCGCGTTGCAACCAGAAAAGAAGGCGATCGAGACACTGCCATTTGATCTTGAAGACGTGGAGCAGTGTTTGGGGCTGTCCCCGACCACCGGCAGAGCAGGAATGTCTTATTATGAGAACTTGATGCTTCGGTCAAATTTCAATATAGCGGGCTTCAAGGCCGGTTATACAGGAGAGGGGATCAAGACAACCATCCCCAATCAGGCCGTCGCAAAAGTTGACATCCGCTTAGTGGGCAACCAGGATCCAGAAGGTCTGTTCGCCGAGATTCATTCGCTTGTCGCCCAGGAATATCCTCGGATCACGGTGAATAAGCTAGTCTCCCAGCCTCCATCCAAGACCCCAGTCACCCACCCGCTCGTAGGCGTCATCCAACGAGCGGTGTCTGCCGGATTTGGCAAGCAGGCACTGGTCGTGCCCAGTCTCGGCGGTACGACTCCTGACTATCTCTTCACAAAGGTATTGGAGATTCCGAGTATTGTCGTCCCCTTTGCGCCCTACGATGAAAACAACCACGCGCCGAACGAGTCGACAAAGATATCCCTTTACCTAAATGGGATCCGGTCTACGGCACATGTGATCCGAGAACTCGCGGATCACCTCGGTCAGTCATGCTCAACCGCAGCGCAATAAGGAGCCGATACCATGAAAACGACTATCACTGCCCCTGTTAAGCAGCAAATCGAGCGCGCTTACTTCGAATACAGAAGGGCGTGCTACTACATTATTTTCCGTCATGCAAGCGAGCGCGGATTAATTGAATGCTTGAAAAGCGGAATGACCTTCGACCAATTGATCGCTGAGTTGAAGGTACTCCCAAAGCGGACCAAAGCCCTGGAGTTATTCCTGCGCGCCTTGATCCGCTTCGGGGGGATCCGGTATGACGAGGGCTCGAAAAAATACTTCGAGGTTCCGGAATTCACAAAGAAGGGAATCGTCTTCGACCGGGATCTTATCGCGCAGGCAATTGGAAAGGACAAGATCGACAGCGTAATCCACTCCGATAGCTATAAAGGCATTTTGGACACCCTCGGGCAGGAGGAAAACAAGGTTGCTGCAGATTTCGTCGCGAATAACATGGCCTTGTGGGATGAATTCCTTCAGCAGCCATTTTATGCTTATGGGCGCAGACACGCCGTCGCGAACATCGTGGGCGACGGTGATAAGTTGTTGGACATGGCCTGTGGCCTCGGATACGGACTTCTGGAGTTGCGAGAAGCCGTCGGGGACAAAGGCGAGATCGTCGGTTTGGAATTCAGCCCAGATTTTGCGGCTGAGGCCATCAAGCGGGTTGCCGACTATCGGAACATCGCTTGCATCCGTAGTGACGTCGACGATGGACTTTCCTTCCTTTGTGATTCATACTTCGACGGTGCTATGATTATCGGTGCGTTCCACTTCCTGAAACGGAAAGCAGATCTGTTCTCGAATGTAAGGCGGGTCTTGCGCAAAGGCGGGCGATTCGTCGTCGGCTATGCTTATCTGAATATGGGCACCTACGATCAGGAGCTGATGGACCTTCGGTTCATGCTGCGCGAGCCGCCAGCGGCACCGATGTATCCGACTACTTTGCTTTCCAACGCGGAACGGGCCGGCTTCAAGCACATATCTTCCGTGGGTACCATCGGCTGCTTCGGGTGGTATCTGTTTGAGAAGCCATAATCACCAGGGCGAGCGGGTCCGTATACCAGCCTTCGACCGTTGTGGGGCCGGAAACATTATGACTTTCAATGTGGCCGAGGCAGATCCACTACTCTAGCCCCATGTCCGTGCTGTCGACGCCAGCGTGGCGAGGTGAGGCGTTGTTCATCACACAGTTGACCAATGGAATTGCCCCCGCCCGGTGCCGCCGTGTAGGACTTGCGAGAGACCGCGCCCTTCACACTTCATTGCCGAGTAGAACCAATTCGGGCGTAAACGCTTTTCCGATTCGGCAACGTATTCTTGGTGGCGCTCCTCACGAGAGTAAATAGGGAGGAACAAAAGGTGCCCAGGAGTGGGAATCCACTTTCAGCCTCAAACTGTGTAGTTACACCGATATTTCATAACGTCGCGTTTTTCTTCGAAGATACTGAACAGTTCGTCAATTACAAAACTGACAAGCGGAACCGCGGGAGATACGGACGGTATGACAATCCGAACTGGTCCGAGGTCGAGGACCGTTTGGCGACGTTGGAAGATAGCGAAGCTGCGTTATTGTTTCCCTCCGGCATGAGCGCGCTGACTTCGACGGTGCTTACTTTTGTACGGCAGGGCGAAAAGATACTCTTTTTGAGCCGTACCTACCGCAATGCGAAGGCGTTGTTCGACGAGGTAATTTCCGGGTTTGGAATCAAGGCTGTGGCCTTGGACCAGGCAGATACGGATTTATTCAAGGAGCAGTTCCTGAAAGAGTACGACACAAAGTGCCGGATGGTGGTCATAGAAATGCCCTCGAATCCGCATCAATATCTCGTCGACTTGGCCTTCGTCCGCCAGACGGTCGGTCCCGACACCTTGATCCTGGTGGATAGCACGCTCTCCACGCCCATCAATCTCAAGCCGCTGCGCCATGGTGCCGATTTGGTCGTCCATAGTTGCACTAAGTACTTGGCTGGTCATGCTGACGTCATGGCGGGTAGCGTGGCGGGTACAGTTGCCCGCCTAGAGAAGCTCAGGAGGACACGCGATGTTACTGGTGCGATTCCTGGTCCGGACACTGCGTTTCTGCTAAATAGAGGGCTGGAAACTCTTCCGATGCGGATGGCGAACTTCGAGTCCGTGGGCGCAACTGTGGCTAAATATCTGAACGGGCATCCCCGGGTAAGCCGGGTGTATTGGACGGGCCTTCCCGATCATCCGCATCATGAGCTCGCCAAGAAATACCTGTTGGGTCATGGAGGGGTTATCGCCTTCGAGCTTTGCGCTTCCCGCATTGAAACCACCGTGTTCGTAGATAAGTTGCGCGTTCCTTACATGGGAACCAATTTCGGCTCTTGCCAGCCCATGGTGGAGCAGTGTTCGGTATTCACATACTACAAACTCGCGCCACAGGAGCGGGAGTCTATGGGCATAACCGACCAGTTGGTCCGGCTCAGCGTGGGGTTTGCCTCCGCCGAAATCCTGATTGAAGACATGGAGCAGGCGTTTGCCCAAACCTTCAGGCGCCCCGATCGGCGTGTCTCCAACGCTTGGGGATGACGTATGCAAGGAGGTGCGCTCCGTATCCGGCTTGCCTCGTTGCATGATCTTCCCCGAATCGTGGAAATCTACAACGAGGCGATTCAGGACGGCACGGCCAACTGTGAGCTGGGCGGCGTTACACTGGAACAGCGATTGGACTGGTTCCGCGCCCACAACGAGCGTTACCCGTTATGGGTGGCAGAATTGGGTGGCACGGTGGTCGGTTGGACTTGCCTTTCCCAATACGATCAAAAGCCATGTTTCGCTGATACGGCCACCTTTTCGACTTATGTTGCGGCGCGATATCGGGGCAGGCATATCGGCAACCGGCTCCGCGTCCACCTCATCAAGCAGGCACGCGGGCTCGGTTACTGTACCATCGTCAACCGGGTGTTTGAGGAAAATGTCGCAAGCATTGAGCTGGCGAAGAAGTATGGTTTCGAAAAGGTTGGGCACATGAAGAAAGTCGCTTCGCGAAACGGCGAATATTGGGACTGTGTGTTTTATCAACTTATATTGAAAAAGGAGTGAGCAATGACTGCGGGTGCAAATGGACAAAAGCACGTTAAGGTCCGGCATGCAGTCACGATATATATGGGCTCGGTGTTGGGTGGCGGTATCCTGGTGTTGCCGAGCCTTGCAGCCAGCGTGGCCGGCCCCTCAGCGTTGCTCGCATGGCTAATTATAACAATTATAAGCCTTCCGATTGCAATCATGTTCGGGAGGCTCTCCTCGGAGTTTCCCGATGCGGGGGGTGTCAGCACCTTTGCCCGAAAGGCATTTGGCAGGCATATCGGCAACACTAACGGCTGGTTGTATTTCTTCCTCTTGCCCGTTGGACAACCGGCAGTGATGCTGGCCGGGGTTTATTATTTCGGCTATATGTTTGGCATGTCCCGCGAGGCGTCTGTGCTCACCGCATATGCCATCATCACTTCTGCGGTTATGTTCGCCCTGTTTGGGCGGAGGCTGACTGCGCGGATGCAGTTCAGCATCATTTTAGCTATTGGCGTCATTGTCCTGATTACCGTGGTGTTAAGTGCGGGATCAATGCACTACGAACATTTTACCCCTCTTTTTCCGCACGGCTATTGGGCGGTTGGAGAGGCATTGGCCCTGATCCTATGGGCCTATATCGGTATTGAGAACTTGTCGTTTATCGCGGAGGATTTCGACGATCCTCGGCGTGATATGATGAAGGCCATCCTTATTGGTACCGTATTGACAGGCGGTACCTATATCGCGGTCAGTGGGATCACTATTGGAGTGCTGACTCCGGTGGAGTGGGTGACAGTAAGGGCGCCGTTTGCCCACATTCTTAACCGGGTTTCCGGAATTGGGGTCTCCTACGGAGCGGTTCTAGTCAGCTTGTTCATCGTGGGCGGAAGCGCACTGGCTTTTGTTTGGGGGGGGTCGAATCTTTGCCAAGCACTGGCACGGCAAGGAGGGCTGCCGGCTTTTCTGCTCCGAAAGCGGGGGGACGTTCCAGTGGCATCGATACTGTTTTTGTGGGGGCTTTACACGCTGTCGTTTATCGTGGTCTATGTTCTAGGAATTGACATCGTCGATATGGCGAAGATAGTAGGAGCTTCGACGCTGGTGACCTATATTGTATGCGGGCTCGCTTATTTCAGACTGATGAAGGAAGGTAGATGGGCAGCGTTCATTACAATTATTGGCTCAGTCGTTATGCTATCGTTCTTCGGCAAGGCGTTGATATTTCCGGTTGTTACTATTCTCGCGTACTTCGCCTACATCTTGCTCAGGGAGAGGTTGCAGTTGGCCTCAAAAGGATGAACCTTAGAACCTTACGTGAAAAAAATGGCGCTTCCGAAACGCGATTTACTTCCACTGCGGCGGGCTCAGCCTCTATCCGGCCGCCATCCGGATCAATCAATGATTCCATCCACACAAAACCCGGAAGCGCCAAATAAATATTCCAGCCGTCGTCCCCTTGCTCCGGGCTGGACTGTGGAAGAAAAGGACGCGATGGCCGGCTGTGCCTTGAAACTACCAGAAACCTGCCTTGCGGTCAATTCGCGAAACATGCCCGGCGGGCGGGCGTTCCGATTCGCGCGCGCGGGAGGGCGGCAATTGGGCTTTTACTCCTCCACCAAGGCAGTCCTCTTGGACATCCTATCTTGTACCCGCAATGTATGCCAAATGGAGGAAACAAATCACGCGGGCTCGCACCGCTTACCCCCCGAACCGGTTCGTGATCGGCATGCGGCGGTCGCGGCCGAAGGCGCGGGGGGTGATCTTGATTCCCGGCGGGGCCTGGCGGCGCTTGTACTCGCTCCGGTCGACCATCCGGGCGACCTTCCGGACGATCTCCTCGTCGAACCCCTTCCGGACGATCTCCGCGACGGAGCGGTCGTTCTCGACGTACTGCGCGAGGATCGGGTCGAGGATCTCGTAGGGCGGGAGCGTGTCCTGGTCGGTCTGGTTGGGCTTCAACTCGGCCGTCGGGGCTTTCGTCAGGACCCGGACCGGGATGACCTCGTGTCCGGCCGTCTCGTTGATCCGCCGGCAGATCCGGTAAACGAGCGTTTTGGGGACGTCTTTGATGACGGCGAACCCGCCCGCCATGTCGCCGTAAAGCGTCGCGTATCCCACGGCCATTTCGCTCTTGTTCCCGGTCGTGAGAACGAGCGAGCCGAACTTGTTAGAGAGGGCCATGAGGATGTTCCCCCGGACGCGCGCCTGGATGTTCTCCTCCGTCACGTCCGCGGCCCGGCCGGAGAACGCCTCCTTGAGCGCCCACATGTACACTTCGACGGCCGCCCAGATCGGGACCGTGAGCGTCTCGATCCCCAGGGCTCGGGCGAGCGCCGTCGCGTCTTCCGCGCTGGCGTTCGAGGTGTAGATCGACGGCATGAGAACGCCCGTCACCCTTTCCGGCCCGAGCGCCTTCGCGGCGACGGCCGCAACGAGGGACGAGTCAACCCCGCCCGAGAGGCCGATGACGACGCCGGGGAACCGGTTCTTCTCGACGTAGTCCCTCGTCCCGCAGACCAAGGCATCGAACACCTCGTCCTCGATCGGCAGGTGCGGCGCCTTGGGAGGAGCCGGCATCCGCGGCCTGGGAGCCGCCGCCGGTCGGGACGGAACAAAGACCGCCCCCGGGACCTTGCGCTCGGGAATCGGAAGATCCACCGTGAGGACCTCCTCGCGGAAGGCGTGCCCCCGGGCAACCGTCCTGCCCTCCGGCGAGACAACGAGCGACTGTCCGTCGAAGACCAGCTCGTCCTGGCCCCCGACGAGGTTCACGTAGACGATCCAGGCCTTGTACGCCTTCGCCCGCGCCGCCAGCATCTTCTCGCGCTCGCGGACCTTCCCCGCGTGATAGGGAGAGGAGTTGAGCGCGAGGAGGAGGCGGGCGCCGCGTCTTGACATGGCCATGCCCGGCCCATTAGGGACCCAGATGTCCTCACAGACGAGAACGCCGAAAGGGACACCGCGGACCGAGTAGACGGGCGTTTCCTTCCCAGGGACGAAGTACCGCCTCTCGTCGAAGACGCCGTAGTTGGGAAGGTGGATCTTCCTGTAAGTGGAAACGATTCGACGGTCGGCCAGGACCGCGGCGGCGTTGAACACGCCCTCCGCGCCATCCTCCGGGAAGCCGACGATCGCTGCGATCCCGGCCGTCTCGCGGGCCAGGCGGCGAATGCCGCGATCCGCCGCCTTGAGGAACGAGCGCCGGAAGAGGAGATCTTCCGGCGGATAGCCGGTGAGACAGAGCTCGGGGAAGACGGCGATATCCGCGCCCCTGCCCCGGACCTCCCCCAACCGGGCGACGATGCGCTCGATGTTCCCTTCCACGTCGCCCACAACGGCGTTCATCTGGACGAGGGCGATCCGGAGGGGGAGGGTCTTGACCGACCGCTTCATGAACCGTGATTCTAGCCCCGAGGCCTACGCCGCGCAAACAAAAAGCCCCCCGGCGAAATGCCGGGGGGCGAGTCGATCAGAGATGCCAAGCCTGACTTGAGTGGCCGGGTTATCCTATTCACCTATTCACCGAATCACCGATTCACCGTCTTACAGGTTGTACCCCGTCTCCCCGTGCTGCGAGAGATCGAGTCCCGCCACCTCGTCCTCGTCCGTGACGCGAAGACCCATGACCGCGTCGACGACCTTGAGGATTACGAACGTGGCCACGATCGCCAGGGCCCACGACGCGCCCACGGCGATGATCTGGTTCGTCACCTGTCCGAAGCCGCCGCCGAAGAAGAGACCGTCCGCCCCGCCGTCGTTCACGGCCTTGGAGCAGAAGAGGCCCGTGGCGATCGCCCCCCAGGTTCCGCCGATGCCGTGGATGCCGAAGACGTCCAGCGCGTCGTCGTACCCGAACGCGGCCTTGATCTTCGTCACGCCGATGTAGCAGATGATCCCGGCCAGGAAGCCCAGGATGATCGAGGAGATCGGCCCCACGAACCCCGCCGCGGGCGTGATGGCGACGAGCCCCGCAACCGCGCCCGATGCCGCGCCGAGGACCGTCGGCCGCCCCGTCTCCGCCCATTCCACGACCATCCATCCGAGGGCCGCGGCCGCCGTCGCCGTGTTCGTCGCGACGAAAGCGGATGCCGCGAGCGCATTGCCCGCCAGGGCGCTCCCCGCGTTGAATCCGAACCACCCGAACCAGAGAAGGCCCGCCCCGAGGACCGTGAAGGGCAGGTTGTGCGGCGCCATGATCTCCTTCCCGTGCCCCTTGCGCTTGCCGATCACGATGGCCGCCACGAGAGCCGAGACGCCGGAGCTGATGTGAACGACCGTCCCGCCGGCGAAGTCGAGCGCGCCCAGCTTCTGGAGCCACCCGTTGCCCCACACCCAGTGGGCCAGCGGATCGTAGACGATCGTTGCCCAAAGAAGGGTGAAGACGACGAACGCGCTGAACTTGATCCGCTCCGCGAACGCCCCCGTGATGAGGGCCGGCGTGATGACGGCGAACATCGCCTGGAAGATCATGAAGGCGAAGTCGGGGATCGTGTTGGCGTAAGAGGACGGCGCACCCGTCATCCCCTTGAGACCCAGGAAGTCGAGCCCGCCGATCAATTGCTTGATATCCGGACCGAAAGCCAGGGTGTATCCCCACAACACCCACTGGACGCTGATCAGGCACAGGATGATGAACGAGTGCATGATCGTCGAGAGGGCGTTCTTCCGCCGGACGAGCCCGCCGTAGAAGAGGGCCAGGCCCGGAAGCGTCATGAGCATGACCAGGGCCGACGCCGTCAGCACCCACGCCGTGTCGCCCGAGTCGATCTTCGGCTTGGGCGCCTCGGCCGCGGGAGCGGCGGCTGGAGCGGCCGGAGCCGCCGCGGGCGCCTCGGCCGGCTTCGCCTCCTCGGCGTTCGCCAACCCGTTCAAGCCTGCCAGAGCCAGCCATCCGAAGAGGATGGCCGGCGCAGCAAAGCGAATCTTTCGATGCACCATTTTTCTTTCCCTCCCCCTAGATGGCGGCTTCGCCGCGCTCGCCCGTCCGGATCCGGATCGTTTCCTCTACCGGGCTGACAAATATCTTTCCATCGCCGATCTTCCCGGTCTGGGCCGCGGTGATCACGGCGTTCGCGACGTTCGCGACCAGGTTGTCCGGGACGACCAACTCAATCTTGACCTTGGGAACGAAGTCGATCGTGTACTCGCTCCCCCGGTAGAGCTCCGTGTGCCCTTTCTGCCGCCCGAACCCCTTCACCTCCGAAATCGTCATCCCGTGGATGCCGAGGTCCGTCAGGGCCTGCTTCACGTCGTCAAGCTTGAACGGCTTGATGATGCATTCGACTTTTTTCATTGTTCCCTCCTCAGGCGATCCCGGTCCCTAGAAGTTCACGTCGAGTTGCGTCGTCCACTTCCACTTGCCGTTGATCGCCTCCTCGTTGAACCAGACCGGGCCCATCAGGAGCGAGACGCTGGGCGTGAAGTAGTAGTAGATCCCCACGCCGCCGCCGCCGAGCGCGTTCTTGCCCGAGGCGTAGTCCGCGGCCAGGACGAACTTGCTGTACTCCGTCTTCCCCTCCTTGGCCGGGACAAATCCACGGTCGAACGCGGCCATGAAGCCGGTGTTCTCCTTATTCCCGTTCTTGTCCACGAGGACCTTCTTGTTCCCCGAATAGTAGCCGACGGAGACGCGCCCGACGTTCGCAATCGTCTTACCGACGATCACGTCCACGATGTTCTGGTTCGTCACGTTCTTCTTCGTGCCGACGTTGAAAACTCCAAGTTGAATCGTCGGCGCGCCCTTGAAGAGGACGTCCTCAGGCGCCCCGATCTTGGCGTTGAACATGAGGGGGTTGTCGGACGCCTCCATCAGGTCCACCCCGACCTCCGCCTGTATCTTCTCGAAGGGAAGGACGCCGACCGTGAGCCCAACGTCCGTCGGGAACGCGCCCCCGCCCTTGCTCGCCTTTCGGAGGACCGTGAAGTAGTTGTCGATCCCCAGGTGAACGACGCCGAACCCCTGGATGTCCGGCGTGGTCGGCGTCCAGTAGGTCGTGGACGGCGTCGCGTCCGCCGTCGCCGCCGCGCCCAGGATCGCGGCCCCCAGCAGCATCCCCAGCACCCGCTTCTTCATGGCATCCTCCTCGCAACAGGCCGATTGCTCCGCGGAGTCTTCCCGCGCTTCCCGGTCGCCAGAGAGCAACCGCCTTGCCACGCTCAGGGAGGTTCCGGCCATGCCCGGAAGCGCCATGTTTTCAAGGAGAATGGACGCATGTTCAAAAATGTCGGCCCTCGAACGCACAAAGCTGTCGTTCAGGGGCGAAGCATGTGCACAAGAAAGTGGCGGGATCGGGGTTCGTGCGCTACACTTTACTTCGAAGCCCCCCGCCCGAATCACGAATCGCTTCCCCAAGGCCGACGAGACCCCCTCGATCCGGCCCTCGTAATAACGGGGAACCTTTGGCCCGGGCGATAGCCGATGCGCCACACCATTCTCCTGATCGAAGATTCCAAGTCCCAGGCGGACGCCATGGTTCCCGTCCTGGCCGACGCCGGTTACGACGTCGTTTGGGAATGGAACGGCCTCCAGGGGTTCAAACGGGCGAAGGCGGTCAAGCCCGACGTCGTCCTTCTCGACATCGTCCTTCCGGACTACAGCGGCTACGAGGTCTGCCGCCTCCTCAAGGGGGACGAGGAAACCTCGCACATTCCCGTCATCATGCTCACGGTGAAGAGCGGCGTGGACGACGTCGTCCAGGGGTTTCTTTCGGAAGCCGACGACTACGTCCGAAAGCCTTTCGACCCGAGGGAGCTGAAGGCGCGGATCGAGGCGGCCCTGCGGCACAAGACGCGGATCGATGACCTGAAGAAGATGTCCCGGCAGATGGAGCAGGCCGCCAGGACGGACGCGCTGACAGGTCTCCTCTCCCGGCTCAGCCTGAAGGACTTTCTGGAAGTGGAGTTCAACCGGTTCCGGCGGTACGGCTCCCCTCTCTCGTGCGCCTTCGCCGACATCGACCGGTTCAAGTCGATTAACGACTCCTGCGGACACGGCACGGGCGACAAGGTCCTCGTGGAGGTCGCGACGGCGATCCGAAGCTGTCTGCGAAACACGGACCTCGCCGCCCGGTTCGGCGGGGACGAGTTCGTTCTCCTGTTCCCCGAGACGCCGCCCAAGGACGTCCGTCTCCCCGTCGAACGGATTTTCGGGAGCCTCCGGCGCTCGTTCATTTCCGGGGACGAGCCGGTGATCGGCGTCTCTGTCAGCGTCGGTATCGCGGGCCTCCCGCACAGTTCCATCGAAAGCGCGGAGGACCTGCTCAAGGCCGCCGATACCGCCATGTACAAGGCGAAGCAGTCCGGCGGCAACTGCCTCTTCGTCTTCGACGAGACGTCCCAGAAGACGTGGTGAAGCACTTCGGATCGCTTCGAAAAGCACCGGCAATCTGATGAGTCGAATCCGGACGTTGACAGGGCATTCAGACCGGCTTAGACTAGTCTCAATTCCTCACGCGCAAGGGGGGACGCATGCCCGAGATCGGGGCTTACGAAGCCAAGACCCATCTTCCCAAACTCTTGGGGCGGGTGCAGAAGGGGGAGAGGTTCGTCATTACGAAGCACGGGAAACCCATCGCGGAGATCGTTCCTGTATCGCAGCGCGATGAGGAGGCTGTCAAGCGCGCAATCGCAAGTCTTCGCTCCATCCGCCGAAGGCTCGCCAGGCGCGGGGTGACTCTGCATCGCCTCGCGCGGAAAGGGGAGAGCCTTCGGGACTTGGCTCACGAAGGGCACCGTTACTGATGGCCTTTATTCTCGATACGTCGGTCGCCCTTGCGTGGATTCTCCCGGATGAAGGAAATGAGGCCACGGATGCTCTCGCCGACCGGTTGGTCCGCGAAACGGCCCTCGTTCCCGCGATCTGGCTGCTTGAAGTTGGCAACGCGCTGCTCGTCGCCGTCCGCCGCGGACGACTTTCCGAAAATGAGCTGGCACGGCTCACAAGCGGGCTTGCCGCCCTACCCATTGAAGTGGAGCCCGGCGACAGCGAGAGGGCGTTCGGCGATGTGTTGGATTTGGCCAGGAAACTCGATCTAAGCGCCTACGATGCCGCCTATCTCGAACTTGCGAGGCGCAGGCAACTTCCCCTTGCAACGCTCGACCGGCGTCTTCGCGACGCGTGCGCCCGGTTGGGAGTCGCCGCATTGCCCGAGGCACCGAAGAAACCGTGAACCGCAAAGTGCGCCGCACCCTGGGTCTGGCCTCATTTGCCGCATGCGCAGTCGTAGGTCTGCTGGTTTTCATAGGGCAGGTCTACTTCGAGATAGATGAACTCCTCTCCCCTAATAACGGGCATTACTCTTACCTGCTCCCCGAGCCCACCAGCGATTTTGCCGGTTCGCAAGTCGACTTTCCATCCGTGCAGGGGGCAGGTGACGCTTCCGCCCCCGACAAAACCGTCCGCCAGCGGTCCGCCGGCGTGGGGACAGCGGTTCTCCAGGGCGAAAAGGCGGTCTCCTTCGCGAAAAACCGCGTAGGTCCGTCCGTAGAGCGTCACGGCCCTTCCCTCGCCGTCCGGAACGTCTTCGATCCGGCCGATGCAGACCCTTCGCATCACGCTTCCTCCTTTTCCACGGTCTCGCTCCCCCCCGCCATCACCGGCTCCAGCGCCTCGAACTGCCGTGGATGGACGGGCGCGTCCCGTTCCAGCCACGGGTCGGTGACGAGCGCCTTCGTCTCCTTGTAACGCGCGTAGAGCGCCGGGCCGGAGACGGAATCGAAGACCGCCTCCTTGATCTTCTCGATCCCGACCCTCTCGTTGAACCCGTACGTCCTTTCCGTGTAGTTCCCTTCTTCGCGGTAGAGCTGAAGGTACCGGGCCGACAGCTCGATCGCCTCCTCCCGCGCGGCGACGGTCGCAAGGAGATCTCCCTTCCGCACGCTCATCCCCGCCGCGCCGCCGACGTGGATCTCCCACGCCCCCTGGATCCCCACGAGGCCGATGTCCTTGACCGTCGCCTCGGCGCAGTTGCGCGGACACCCCGACACGGCCATCTTCACCTTGTGCGGCGTGTAGAGCCCCTCGAATGCCTTTTCCATCGCGACGGCGGCGCCGATGGAATCCGCCACGCCGAACCGGCAGAAGGCGATTCCGACGCACGCTTTGCACGTCCGGATCGCCTTCGCGTAGGCGTGCCCGGACGGCATTCCGAGGTCGGACCAGATGCGCGGGAGATCCGCCTTGTCGACGCCCAGCAGATCGACGCGCGCCCCGCCCGTGAGCTTGACCATCGGGACCTCGTACTTCTCGGCGACGTCGGCGATCCTCCGGAGCTCCGCCGGCGTGGTGAGCCCCCCGTACATCCGCGGCACGACGGAGAAGGAGCCGTTTTTCTGGATGTTCGCGTGGACGCGGTCGTTGATGAACCGGTGCTTCCGCTCCTCCACGTGCCGGTTCCGCCAGACCTCCGAGACGAGGTACGCGAGACCCGGCCGGCACGCGGGACACCCGACGCCATTCCCGAGAGCGCCCAGCGCCTCCGTCGCCGACTTGAGGCCGCGCAACATGATCTCCGCCCGGAGGACGGGCTTGGAAACGGGAACGCACGCGCAGAACGGCTTCGCCGCGGCGTCCATCTTGACGTATTCGCCCCCTAGAACGTTCTGGAGAAGCTGGTCGATCGTCGGCCCGCACGACTTGCAGGAGGTGCAGGCCCGCGTCTTGTCCGCCACGTCCTCGCGGCTCACGCACCCGCCCTCGATCGCCGCGACGATCGCGCCCTTGCTGACGCCCATGCACCCGCAGACGAGGGCGTCGTCGGGTAGATCGGCGACGGAAACCGGCGCGCCTTCGCCCCGGAGAAGAGTGGCGCGGGCGAGCGTCACGTCCTCCCCGCTCTTAAGAAGCGCCTTGAGCCTCTCGGCCGGACGGATGTCGCCGACCAGGATCGCGCCGACCACGCGGCTTCCCTGCAAGACGACCTTCTGGTACAAACCGGCGCCGGGATCGGAGAAGACGACCTCCTCGCACCCCGCGCCGTCGGACATGAAGTTCCCCATCGAGACGAGGTCGATCCCCGCGACCTTGAGCTTGGCCGACGTCATCGAGCCCTTGTAGGGGACCGCCCTGTCGCCCGAGAGGACGGCGGCGGCCGTCCGGGCCTGCTCCATGAGGGGCGCCACGAGGCCGTACATCCGGCCCCGATGTTCGACGCACTCGCCAACGGCGAGGACGTTGGGGTCGGTCGTCTCCATGTGATCGTTCACGACGATCCCGCGGTTTGCCGCCAGCCCTGCGTCACGGGCGAGGACCGCGTTCGGGCGGATGCCCGCCGAGATCACGACGAGGTCCGCCTCGTAGGCGTCGCCGTTCGAGAACCGGACACCTTCCACCGAGCCGTCCTCCCGGCCGACGATCTCATCCGCCGCGTGACTCAGGAGGACGCCGATCCCCATCTTCTCGAACGCCCGGCGGACGATCTCTCCCGCCGCCGGGTCGCACTGCATCTCCATGAGGTGGCCGACGAGGTGCGCCACCTTGACTTCCAGGCCGATCTGGGCCAGCGCCCGCGCCGCCTCGAGCCCCAGAAGTCCGCCGCCGATCACAATGGCGCGGGCGCTTCTCGCGGCGCGCTCCCTGATCCTCTCGACGTCGTCGAGCGTCCGGTAGGCGAAGACGCCTTCCCGGCCGGCCCCGGGGATCGGGGGGATGAACGGAACGCTCCCCGTGGCGATGAGGAGACGGTCATACCTCACGCTTCGGCCGGACTCCGCGACGACCTGGCGCTCGCTCCGGTCGATCTTGACGACGGGATCGCCCGCGTGGAGGATGATCTTGTTGGCCTCGTACCAGGCCGGGGAGTTGAGGACGATCTGCTCCGCCGTCGACTTGCCCGCGAGGACGTCCGACAGGAGAATGCGGTTGTAGTTGGGCCGCGGCTCCGCGCCGAAGACCGTAACCGCGTAGCGGCCCGCGGCCCGCCTGAGAAGCTCCTCCACGGCCGCGATTCCGGCCATTCCGTTTCCGATGACAACGAGCGAATCCTTCATCTCTTCCTCCCGTTCTCCTTCTCTCCCGCCTTGGACATTCCCCCGCGCCCCTTTCTTGAAAGGGGATCAATACCTCCTCCCCTTTGTAAGGGGAGGCTGGGTGGGGTAGAGGATCGGCTGTCTCCTACCTCCCCCAACCCCTCCTTACAAAGGAGGGGAGAGACTGCGTCATGCCATCGCCAAGAAGGCCCCCAGTGCAACGGCCACGCCCGCGGCCACGAGGAACGCGATCTTCCAAGGCAGCGCCGGGTCGCGCTCTCTCCCGCCCTGACCCGTCCCGTCGAGAGGAACCCGGTCCAGGTTCTTGAGCTCGAAAAGGAGCTCGGAGGCGTCCCGGTGCCGCCGCGCCGGGTCCGCCGCCACGGCTTTCAGAATGACCTTCTCCAGGGCTAGCGGCACGGAGGGGACGTACCGGCTGGGAGGGGCCGGCTCGCCGAAGCGCGGCCGAGGCTTGTCGAACAGGTCTCCGTACGGGTACCGGCCCGTGAGCATCTCGTACATCGAGACGCCCAGAGAAAAGACGTCGGCCCGCTTGTCGCCCGGCTCCCCGCGGTAGCGCTCGGGGGCGATGTAGTTGGCCGTCCCCGGCGCGCCCAAGGCCGTCTCCCTATCCGGCCGCGCCCTTCCCGCCTCGGCCTCGGGAAGGCCGGGAGCCCGCGCGAGACCCAAGTCGAGGAGCTTCACGCTCCCGTCGTCGAGGAGAAAGACGTTGTCCGGCTTCACGTCCCGGTGGACGATCTCCTTGCGGTGCAGGTGGATGAGGCCGAAGCAGACCTGCTCTGCGACATCCAGCATGTCGTCCGTGGACATCCGGCCCCCTTCGGAGAGCGCCTGCCGGAGCGTCCTGCCCTGAAGGGCCTCGAAAACCGAGTAGAAGGCGGTCCGCGGCCGATCGGCCGGGCCGGCGGGACGCACGATCCAGGGCGAGTTCACCTGGCGCGCGAGCCAGGCTTCCCGGAGAAAACACTCGCGGTACTCCGCGTCCTCCTCGTACAGGGGGTTGGGGAACTTGATCACGACCGCCAGCCCGGTCTCCATGTCCCGGGCCGC
The DNA here is from genome assembly GCA_016195465.1 of Nitrospirota bacterium. Lineage (GTDB taxonomy): Bacteria > Nitrospirota > RBG-16-64-22 > RBG-16-64-22 > RBG-16-64-22 > RBG-16-64-22. The sequence continues at coordinate 13,851 of JACPZO010000109.1, read as the reverse complement.
GTAGACGGACCCCATTCCTCCCTTTGCGATCCTTCGCTCCAGCCTGTACCCGTCCGCAACCATCCCCTCCCGAAGGGAGAGGAGAAACGGAAGGTTCGCCGCCTGGCCGGAAAGGGATTCCTGGAACGGGGAGGGAACGGAGACCGCGACGATCTTCTGGACCGTCGCGTTGTCCTCTCCGCCCCTTTCGACGACCAGATCGGTCACGGCCCGGCAGAACTCCTCCGGGTCGGCGTGGGTCTCGTGCAGAAGAAGAAGCTCCGGGGGCCTCACCGTCCCCGTGACGCCGTCCGTCGCCAGGACAAACGCGTCCCCCGGGGCGAGGTCCGCTTCCTGGAAGTCGATCCGGACGTCGTCCTCGAGCCCGAGGGCGCGGGTCACGACCCGCTCGCCGCCGCCGGACTTCGACCAGACGTGCGGCTCGGTAAGCCGGGCGATCGCGCCGCCTCTCGCGAGGAAGACCGCGGAGTCCCCCACGTGGGCGACCGTGTACCGCGAGCCTTTGAGGCAGAGCACCGAGAGCGTCGTGGCCATCCCGCCGCGGGCGGCGGTCTTCTTGCCCTCTTCGTGAATCCACCGGCTGGCGGAGCGGATCACGGCGGCCAGCGCCTTCTTGACGGGCCACGTGTCGGGCGTGCCGTAGTAGTCTTCGAGGATCATCTGGACGGCCACCTGGCTCGCGATATGCCCGCCCGCGTGCCCGCCCAGGCCGTCGGCGACGACCGCGAGGATCCCCTTCCGGGCGAGGACCTCGGCGGACTTGGGAAGGATCAAGCCGTAGAAATCCTCGTTCGTCTCCCGCCGGCCGGGGACAGACTCCCCGCCCGACAGGACGGCGAGACCGGAAGCCCTGTCCTCGATCGAATCAAGACCTTGCAAGGCCATTCGCTTTCTCCTTCGCGCGCGAGAGCGTCGCCGACTCGAAGAGCTTGTTCCGGTAGAACGCGCCTCCGGGAACCGTCATCGGGACCACGGCCAGGAAAAAGAGCGCCCGGCCCGTCGCCTCGCCGGCCGCGATGATCGCAAGGCCCGCGGCCGAAACCAGCCGCGCGGCGTCTCCGGCTGAGGCGGACCCGTCTCCGGCGGAAAGACCCGCCAGTCCTCCGGAGAGGATCGCAACCCCCATCGCCCAGAAGACGACGCGCGCGGTCGTGAGGTGCCGGTATTGCCCGACGATACCCGAAAGAGAGAGGTACGCCTCGCTCCTCGTCCGATCGATCCGCCGGAGATGGTCGGCGTGGAACGCGGCTTGGACCAGGAGACCGGCAAGGGAGACGCCCCACGCGATCCGCGCCCGCCCCGGTTGGGCCCATCCCGACGGGTCCAGCCCGAGCGTCGCCGAAAGACCGGCGAGCGTCTCGGCCAGGAGCGGGCCGATCGTAACGGCCGAGAGAAGGAACTGGGCCGGCGTGTTCCGGTCGTTCCAATATGGCCGGGCCGGGATCACGTAGATCATCGCCTGGGTGAAGAGGGCCGCCAGGCCGACTCCTCCCACGCCCCATCCGATCCATCCCTTCCACGCCGCGAAAGCGTCCAGCCCTTGCAACTTGAAACTTGCCGCTTGAATCTCCGGCGCAAGTCCCAAGCCCGCGTAGGCCAAAAGCCCCCCGAACAACGCGCCCACGGCGACGACCTCCCGCGACAGCCAGGACGTGCGGAGGTTGCGGACGGCCCTGTAGGCCCGGAGCGGCTTCCCCAGGTGTCCCGTGGAGGCCGCCATACCCAGACCCAGAAGCGGAACCAGAGCCGCGGCCACTAGAGAATACGATCTCGCTGACGGCTGATCGCCGACCGCTGAAAGCAGAAAAAGGAACGCCCCCACGACCGCCTGCGCGAGGAGCGTGAAGGCGACCAGGGGCGCTTCCGCCTCTTTCCATCGAACGGTACTCCCCAGAAAGCGATCCCTTGAGGGGGAAGCCGCGATTGCGGCGATCGTTTTGGGTCCGGTCCCGTTCGTGGACGGATGATAGGAAAGAGGCGTCTGGTCCAGTCGTTCCAACCGCTCCGGGAGACGATTCCCCATGGCGAACCGGATGGAAGGCCGGGTAATGCCAGCCGGGGGAAAGCCGGGAATTTCCCGGAGCGTCTCCCCGCCGCCGTTTTCCATCTCGCCCAGCGGGCCGAACGTGAGGGCGTGACCCAGGCAGGCGGCGACGCAGGCCGGGTCCAGCCCCTCGGCCTGCCGGTCAACGCAGAAGTTGCACTTCGAGACCGAGCCCCTTCGCGGGTCGAAGACCGGCGCGTTGTAGGGGCAGACGAACGTGCAGTACTTGCACCCGATGCAGGTCTCGCTGTCCACGATCACGGCGCCGGTCGCGGGGTCTTTCGAGTACGCCCGTGTCGGGCACCCCTTGAGGCAGACGGGCGTGTGGCAATGGTTGCAGGCCATGGAGATGTTGACGCGGACCGTGTCCGGCCACAGTCCGCCTTCGATCGCGCCCACCTTCCGCCAGGCGGTCTCCGGCGGAAGGGCGTTCTTCTCGCTGCACGCCGCCGCGCAGGAGTGGCACCCGATGCAATCGGTCGCGTTGAAATGAAAAGCCATCTGTGGCATTCGCAAATCCGTTACTGGTTATTGGTCAATGGTCAATGCTTGTTGGCTGCTTTGTGTCCGCTTCTTCTTGGGCGATTCACCCATTCACCCATTCACCCTTTCACCCATTCACCGATTCACCCATTCACCGATTCACCCATTCACCCATTCCCCGATTCACCGTCTTTTCGATCTTCTCCACCCTCACCGCGCACTGCTTGAACGCCGGCTGGCGCGAGTGCGGATCGAGGAGTCCGAGCGAGAGCTTGTTCGCCCCCCACGCGAAGTGGAACGGCGTGAAGACGTTCCCGGGCCCCACGCGCTCCGTGGGCAGGCAGACCGCTTCGGCCTCGCCCCGGCGGGAGACGAGCCTGACCGTCTCCATCGCCTCGATCCCGAGCCGCGCGGCGTCCCGTCGGTTCATCTCCACGTAGAGGACGGGAGAGAACTTGTCCAGGTTCCCGATCCGGCCGGTCTTCGTGCGCGTGTGCCAGTGCTCGATCACCCGGCCCGTGTTGAGGATGAACGGGTAGGCATTGTCCGGCCGCTCGTTATCGTCCGCGAACTCGAGCGGGATCAGGCGGGCCTTCCCGTCCTGGTGCTGGAACACGCCGTCGGCGTAAAGGCGCGGCGTTCCGTTCGAGCCGGCGGGGCTCGGCCACTGGATTCCGCCTCGCGCCGCCAGCTCTTCGTGCGTGATCCCCGAGTAGTCGCACAGCCTCCCCCGGCTCACGTCGCGGATTTCTTCGAAGGCCCTCTCGGCCGTCCACTCGCCGGGGAAGAGGCGCCCCATGTCCATGGCGCGGGCCAGGGCCACGAAGATCTCCAGGTCGCTCTTCGCCTCCCCCGGCGGCTCCACGGCCTTCCGGACGAGCCCCACGCGCCGCTCCGTGTTCGTGAACGTTCCCGTCTTCTCGGCCCACATGGCCGCCGGGAGGAAGACGTGCGCCAGGGCGGCCGTCTCGCCGGGGAAATAGACGTCCTGGACGACCAGGAACTCGAGCTTCCCCAGAATTTCGCGGACCCGTTCGGTATCGGGCATGGAGGTCATTGGGTTCGTCGCGATGATCCACATCCCCTTGATCTCGCCCCGCTCCACGGCCGGAAAGATGTCGGTCATGGCGAGACCGCGCTTCTCGGGGAAGAACGCCTCGTCCACGCCCCAGAAGCGGGCGATCTCGGACCGATGCGCGGGGTTCTCGAGCTGGCGGTACCCGGGGAGGCCGGAGGCGGAGGAGAACTCCCGCGTCCCCATCGCGTTGCACTGGCCGGTGATCGAGAGGGGCGATCCGCCCGGCTTCCCCACGTTCCCGGTGATCAGAGAAAGGTTGTTGATTGCGACGACGCCGTCCGAGCCGTGCGTGGACTGGTTGATCCCCATCGTCCAGATCGTCATCGCGGACCCGGCGCGGCCGATGATCCGGGCGGCCTCGCGGATCCGGTCGGCGGGAATTCCCGTGATCCCTTCGGCATGCTCCGGCGTGTACTTCCGCACGGTCCGGGAGAACTCCTCGAACCCGCTCGTGTGCGCCTCGATGTACGCCCGGTCCTCCAGCCCCTCGGCCAGGATCGCGTGGGCCAGGGCGTTCAGAAGGACGACGTCCGTCCCCGGCCGGATCGGGAGGTGGACGTCGGCGAACTGCGCCAGCATCGTCACGCGGGGGTCCACGACGATGACCGGGAACCGGCGCCTCGAAAGGGCCGTCTTCAGCCGGTAGTAGATGACCGGGTGGCACTCGGAGAGGTTCGACCCGAAGGCGATCAGGCACTCCGTGCGTTCGAAGTCGTCATAGCACCCCGGCGGCCCGTCGCTCCCGAACGAGCGCTTATAACCGGAGACGGCCGAGGCCATGCAAAGCGTCGTGTTTCCGTCGTAGTTGTTCGTTCCGAGACCGCCGCGCACCAGCTTGCCGAGCGTGTAGAACTCCTCGGTGTAGATCTGTCCCGTGCTCACGACGGCCAGAGAGTCCCGGCCGTACGTCTCTTGGATCCGCCGGAACTCATTCGCCGTCCGCGCGAGCGCCTCGTCCCACGACGCCCGGCGGAACGGCTCCGCCGCCCCCTCCCGCATCATCGGGTGCGCCGCCCGATCGGGCGCGTTGATCGCCTCGAACTCGTGGATCCCCTTGAGGCAGAGCTTCCCGCGGTTCACGGGATGGTCGGCGGTGCCCCGGACGCTCACCGCCCGTCCGTCCTTCACGCCCACTTCGATCCCGCAACCCGTCGAGCAGTATCCGCAGGTTGTGTAGATCCAGCGGTCGATCTCCTTGCGGGGGATCGCCGCTGGTCTCGATATTTTTTCCCTGAGCAGCATCGGTCAGGCCCTCTCCAAACCGGTCTAACAGGATGCTGAAAAAGTCCATCCATGGCTTTTTCAGCCACGACTTGCGCGAAGTGAATTCGCGCAACTCTTTCAAATCGCTCAAGAAAGAACCTTCGCGATTTGGCGGTGCATCCCTGCACCGCGCGCAGGCTGCTGTTTTTCAGCAGCCTGCTAAATCACCGCCTCCGACACTTCCGGCGCGCCCCACGTGGTCCTCCAGCGCCGTTGCACCAGTCGCAGCGTCACGAACGCACTGGCCGCGATTCCCGCGAAGATGAGGAACCCCGTCCCGTAGGAACCGGTCGTGTCTTTGAAGTACCCGAGGTACGCGGGCAGGAAGAATCCACCCATCCCGCCGGCCGCGCCCACCAGGCCCGTCATCACGCCGAGTTCCTTCCGAAACCTTTGCGGCACGAGCTGGAAGACCGAGCCATTTCCCATCCCGAGCGCCATCATCCCGAAGAAGAGGAGGACCGTCGCCGCCGGCAGGGGCGGAAGCGTGGCGACACCCGCCATCGTCAGGACCACGGCGGCGTACAGAAGGGTGAGGGCCCGCACTCCGCCGATCCGGTCGGCGAGAACGCCCCCCAACGGCCGGAACATGCTCCCGGCGAAGACGCAGAGGGCCGTGAAGTTCCCCGCCATGACCTTCGAGAGGCCGTACTGGTCGTGGAAGAAGATCACGAGGAACGACGCCAAGCCGACGAACCCGCCGAACGTCACGCTGTAGAAGAAGGAGAACCAGTAGGTGTCGCCCTCCCGGAGGACGAGGAGGTAGCGGCCGAGCCTCTGGGGCGCCGGCTGCTCGGGCGAGTCCTTGGCGAGAAAGGCGTAGACCAGGAACACAACCGCGAGCGGGATCAGGGCCAGACCCATCACCGCGTGCCACCCGGCGATCTCCGCGAGACGCGGCGCGAAGAGGGCCGCCAGCACCGTTCCGCTGTTTCCGGCGCCCGCGATCCCCATCGCCAGACCCTGGTAGCGGGGGGGGAACCACCGCCCCGCCAGAGGAAGCGCCACGGCAAAGCTCGCGCCAGCCACGCCCAGGAGGATCCCCATGAGATGGATCTCCGAAAGGCTGGACGCGCCGAGCCACCCCACGAGCAGGGGGAGCGTCGTGACCGCCATCCCGATCATCCCCGTCCGCTTCGGACCGAAGCGGTCGACCATGAAGCCGATCGGGAGCCGGAGAAGGGAGCCGCTCAGGATCGGGACGGCGACCATGAAACCTTTCTGCGTGGCCGTGAGCGCGAATTCCTGGGAGATGAAAACGCCGAGCGCGCCCAGCAGAACCCAGATCATAAAACTCACGTCGAAGTAGAGAAAGGCGCTTAAGAGCGTTGGAACGTGACCGGACTTCCTGAAATCCGACAACCGCATGGCAAACCTCCTTGGCAAGAGAACCGCTCATTCGCCATAAAGCCAGCGGCGTGCCATGCCGGGATCGCCACGAGAGGGTCGGCTCTAACACGTTGAATTTAATGGAGAATTTTATCTGGACAGGCGGGGCGGGGAGCGCCGAGAAAACGGCCAATGGCGAACATTATTGTCAGATTAGAGATGGCAGCCAATGAAAAAGGCCATTATTAGCAAGGTATTTCCGGACGAGGACAATTCTGTCTGATCGCGGGTTTTGTCCGCAACCGCGGGACCGGCCGCTCGGACTGACTTCAGAAGTTGTAGTAGGGAGAGATCATCAGGTAAACAACCACGCCCGTGACCGTCACATACAGCCAGATCGGGAAAGCCCAGCGAACGATCTGCTTGTGCTTCTCCACCTGCATCCGCAAGCCGCGGTGAAACGAAATCAAGACAAGCGGCAGGACAACGGAAGCTAAAATGATGTGGGAGACGAGGACGGAAAGGTAAACCGGGCGGAGAGGATTCCCCTCGGGAAACCTTGTTTCCGGGACCAGCCAATGAAACGTGACATACGAAATCAAGAACACCGCTGAAAGAGCGAATGAGAGCAAGTTCAATGTTTTGTGAACGACGATTTGCCCTTTCCTGATGAAGTAGAAGGAGATCAACAGCAGGATCGAGCAGGCGCCATTGAGAACCGCGTTGAGCTTGGGAAGAATAAAGGCAAACGGAGGGACCGGCTCGGGGCGGGGAAGTAGTTTTTGGTTGAGGACGATGACGGCGGCAAACACAACCACGGACATCGCAAGGATCAGTCGGAAAGCGGTTTTCTCGCTCATTGGGTTATCGGACCCCGATCTAACACGAACTACAGACCCGTCGGTGATAGCCTGGCAAAAGTTCTCCCCGTAGGGCAAGGCTTCAGCCTTGCAAAAGCAACTCCGAACCGATCTTCCGGGGTGACGCCTGCTGTCTGGCGAAGGGGCCACGAAGAGGCGTCCATCCATGATTTTGTGGCGCTTCTCGTCCTCGGGAAGCGGGAGGTTGCCCTCGTAAGAGTACCTGAGCGGTAGGTCTGGCCGGTTGCCATCGGTGTTCCCTGCCCCGCCCGCCCCACATCATTTCGACGATCATGGGGCGATCAGGGTTAATCTCGGAAAGTATGTCTTGTAGCGTCCGGCGTCGCGCGTCAGGAGCGGGATGCCCCTTACGGCGGCGTGAGCGCCGATGTAGAAGTCGGGGAGCGGCGAACGGCGCTCTCCGCCCAGCCGCCGATACTTGACAAAGCCCTTGCCGGCCAGAAAACCCGCTTCCCAGGGAAGATGCTCGCGACGGAAGAACTCGACCGGCAAGGCTGCGTCCAGGTCTTCGATCCTGTCGAACCCGATCGAGACTTCGGCGTAGATGATCGGGTTGATGACGAGCATGTGGCCCTCGGCCAGCCGCTCGATCTGGGCCGCCGACCATTCGAACCATTTCCGATCTTCCGTGACGACATCGAGAATGACATTGCTGTCGACAAGGACGTCGGCCATCTTCATCCGCCGGAAACTAATCGCCTCGGGTCAGGGCCATGATCTGGTCCGTGGTAAGCCGCGTCGCGGCTTTCCGCCCCATGGCCTGGAGGAGACGCTTCCCGCGGCGCGGGGGCTTTCCCGCTTTCCGCAGAATGACCGTGCCGCCCTTCAAAGCGAACTCGATTTCCGTATTCGGAAGCAGGCCGGCCTTCTCGCGGAGATCTATGGGGATGGTGACCTGGCCTTTGCTCGTGACTCGCATGATGTCTCCCGTGGATGGAGTCTTACTGCATAGAGTAAGACTTGCGGATGAAGTCGTCAATGGAAAACGGCCTTGAGCGGCGGGAAGGGGCATCTTCCGTCCAGGTTTCCTTGCATGTCCCAGCGCTCATTTGCTAGCGTTGACTTCGTATGGAGACACGGATTCGCTCGCCGCGAGGACGGGGAACGGGTATCAATCCTCCCAACCGCTTCCGACAGCAGGTGCGCGCCGGGGAGGTGGAGGCGGACGATGAAGCGCCGAGCCCCGCCACCCGCTTCATCCAGGACTGCACGAAGTCGATCATCTCCCGGAACACTTCCCCCGACCTTCCGTACAACGCGAGCGTGAACCCTTACCGCGGTTGCGAGCACGGATGCCCTTACTGCTACGCCCGGACGTATCACGAATACCTGGACTTCTCGGCCGGCCTGGAGTTCGAGACGAAGATTATGGTCAAGGAAAACGCCCCCGAATTGCTCCGGCGGGAGCTGTCCCGCCCCTCCTGGAAGCCGCAAGTCATCGCGATGTCCGGCGTCACGGACCCGTATCAGCCGATCGAACGAAAACTTGGGATTACCAGGCGTTGCCTGGAGGTTCTTGCAGAGTTTAGAAACCCGGTTTCGATCTCGACGAAGAACGCCCTCGTCTCCCGGGACGCCGATCTCCTGGCCGGGCTTGCCCAAGACGACGCCGCGGCCGTGACGTTTTCGATCACCACGCTGGACGCGGACCTCGCGGGTAAGCTGGAACCCCGCGCCTCCCGGCCGGAGAAGCGGCTCGAAGCGATACGAACACTCGCTGACGCGGGAGTCCCCGTGGGCGTCCTCGTCGCGCCGGTGATCCCGGCGATCAACGACCACGAGATCCCAGCGATCCTGGAAGCCGCAGCCGCATCCGGGGCTTCGTACGCGTTCCTTATCCCGCTTCGTCTCCCCGGAACCGTCGAGACGATCTTCGGCGACTGGCTCGAACGGCACTTCCCGGAACGGAAGGAGAAGGTCCTCGGACGCCTGCAAGGTATCCATGGAGGCTGTGTGGACGACGCCCTCCCCAGCCGCCGGTTCGAAGGCACGGGAGCCTACGCCGCCTCCGTCCACGATCTCTTCAGCGTAACTTGCCGCCGGCTGGGCCTGTCGGACGAGGGGCCCGAGCTGAGCGCGGCCTCCTTCCGGCGCCCGGAAAGACGCGGGCAAATGAGGTTGCTGTGAGAGAATCTTCCGCGTCGCCTCGCGGCGGCGAGAAAGCGCGGCTCGTCGCGATCATGAAGGAATTGAGACGCCTCGCCGACCCCCGCAACGTCGCGGGCATGACCCGCTACGGCATCAACCCGACGAACACCCTCGGCGTCTCCGTCCAGACATTGAGGCGCATCGCCAGGGAGACCGGACGGAGCCACCGCCTGGCCCAGATGCTCTGGGCCACCGGCATCCACGAGGCCCGCATTCTCGCCGCGCTGGGGGACGAACCCGCCCAAGTGACGTCCCGCCAGATGGACCGCTGGGTCAAGGACATCGACTCCTGGGACGTCTGCGACCAGTGCTGTTCGAACCTCTTCGACAAGACCCGCTTTGCTTACGAAAAGGCCCGGACTTGGAGCAACCGGAAGGAGGAGTTCGTCAAGAGGGCCGGCTTCACCCTGATGGCCTGCCTCGCCGTGCATGATAAGGCCGCGGATGACGGCCGGTTCCTGGGTTTCCTTCCGCTGATTGAGCGGGGGTCCACCGATGAGAGGAACTACGTGAGGAAAGCGGTCAACTGGGCGCTCCGGCAGATCGGGAAGAGAAACAGCCGACTCAACCAGGCGGCGATCCGGACAGCCCGCGAGATCCAGTCCCTGCCGTCCAAGAGCGCCCGGTGGATCGCCTCCGACGCCCTGCGGGAGCTGACCGGGGAGCCAACCCGCGAACGTCTCAAGCGCCGGAGCACGGCCCGATGACGCTCGAAGCCGCCCGCGTGCATATCCTGACCGGGAGCGGGGGGGGCCGAGTGCAAACACAACTCCGGATCGCCTTTGCCGATAAGCTAACAAAACTAGCAACGTCCCCGTCTCCGCACTTTGCCGATAAGCTAACAAAACTAGCAACGTCCCCGTCTCCGCAAAACTAGCAACGTCCCCGTCTCCGTCCCCGTCTCTACAGGGAACTCGGGTCGTGACAAACGGACGATAATGTTCTGGACACGCAGAGACGCTGGAAGATATCCATGAAACGGCCGGCGGTTATGGAGGGCGTACAGAATTGTCCGCTCCATTCATCTTTTCTCCTCCATTCAACCGTCACGCTAGTTGGGTTCGCCGTGTCAAACGCAGTGACGAATGATTCATGCGCGCACCAGGAGGGGAAGCCATGCCCGCCGTCCAGGTCCGAAACGTCCACCTGTATTACGAGGCTCACGGTGAAGGCCCGCCATTGCTTCTCATCACCGGCCTCGGGCTCGACGTGGCAAGCTGGGGTCCGCAGATCCCGGCGCTGGATCGGAAGTTCCGCGTCATCGTTTTCGACAACCGCGGCGCCGGACGATCGAGCACGCCTGAATCGCCCTACACGACGGCCGAGATGGCAAAAGACGCGATCGCTCTCATGGATGCGCTGGAGATCGAGCAGGCCCACGTCCTTGGCCTTTCGATGGGCGGGCTGATCGCCCAGGAGCTTGCAATCTCACACCCGGACCGCGTGAAGAGCCTCATCCTGGCAACGACGGCGGCGAAGCTCCCGCCCCGGGCGCGAGGAATTATCGACGTCTGGAACCGCCTGATCGGCGGCGGGATTGACCCGGAAATCGTTTTCCGCGAGCAGTCCCTCTGGGTCTTCACGGAGAGGTTTCTGTCGGACGAATCCCGCGTCTCGGGATTCGCGAAGATGTTTCTCTCCCATCCCCATCCGCCCGCGCCGCGCGGTTTCGCCGGACAAGCGGCCGCCTGCCTCGCTCACGACGCGCGCACACGCCTTCAACGGATCACTGTTCCGACGCTCGTCCTCGTTGGACGCGAGGACATCTTCTTTCCCGTCCCGGTGTGCGAGGACCTGGCAAGAGGCATCCCCGTCGCCAAGCTGGCCGTTCTCGACGGCGGGGGACACGCCTTCGCCACGGAGATTTCCGAGGATTTCAACCGGACGGTGCTAGAATTCCTGGAGACGGTTGAGAAGAAGACGGCTTGATGCGAAACCCCCTGTCGGACCGATACGACGGAGATGAGACGGACAAGAGGCTCGTCCGGGCCGCCCTCGACGGACGGCAGGACTCGCTCGAAGACCTCATTCGCCGCCATCAGGCCTGGATCTACAACTTGGTCCTCCGGATGGTCTGGGACCCGTGGAATGCCGAGGACGCGACGCAGGAGATCCTCATCCGGATCGTCACAAACCTCTCGTCGTTTCGAGGGGAGAGTGCGTTTCGGACGTGGGCCTACCGCGTCGCCGTGAACCACGCTCTCAACTGGAGGAGGAGCCGCGCCGAGCAGGACGTGAAGAGCTTCGACTGCTACGGGAAGGCCCTCGACGCCACCCCCGATCTCGACTTCCCCGACGAGACGCGCGCCTCCCCGGAAACCGTGGCGCTCGTGGAAGAAGCCAAGGTCGGCTGTATGATGGGAATGCTCCTTTGCCTCGACCGCGAGCAGAGGATCGTCTTCGTCCTCGGCGAGATCTTCGAGGTGACGGACGCGACCGGGAGCGAGATTCTCGGGCTCTCACGCGACGCCTTCCGCCAGAAACTCTCCCGCGCTCGGCGGGACCTCAATGCGTTCATGAGCGAGAAGTGCGGCCTCGTGAATCCTGCCAATCCCTGCCGTTGCGCGAGGAAAACGCAAGGCTTCATCCGAGCGGGGATCGTGGAGCCCGACCGCCTCCGGTTCGTCCGGCCGCACGTCGCAAGTCTGGAGCAGGTCGTGGAGGCGCGGTCCCGGCGGTTTCAGAAAATGGCGGACGCCGTCCAGGGCGGCCTTTTCCGCAACCAGCCGTTCTACGATCCTCCGGACTGCATCGCCGGCCTCCGCGCCGTGGTCAACAGCACCGGCTTCCGCTCCCTCCTCCGCCTTGACAACGAGGGACGCGCGTAAACATGGAGGCCGCAATCTCCCCACAACTTCTCGCGTTCCTCGCAGACCTCGGCTCGAACAACAACCGGGCCTGGTTCGAAAAGAACCGGAATCGCTACGAGGAATACGTTCTCCGGCCCTTCCGGATGCTCGTGGAGGATCTGGGCGGCTTCATGCTCTCCATCGATCCCGATCTCGAGGTCCGTCCGCGCGTCGGGGGAACGATCTCCCGGATCTTCCGGGACACGCGGTTCTCCAGGGACAAGTCGCCTTATCGAAGCACTGTCTGGATCGTCTTCAAGAGGCCGGGAAATGACTGGGGAGCGGACGCGCCTGCCTTCTTCTTCGAGGTCACGCCGAAAGGATACAGGTACGGGATGGGGTTCTACTCGGCCTCGCCGGAGACAATGCGCCGTTTTCGCGAGGCCATCGACCGCTCCCCGAGAGAATTCCTGAAGATCGCCCGAGCCTGCCTCAAGCAGAATTGGCTGACGCCCGAAGGAGAGACTTACAAACGCGTCCTGGCCGCCTCAAAACCGGCGGAGGTCCAGAACTGGTACCAGAGGAAGAGCCTCTACCTCGTCCGCAACCGCCCCATCGAGAAGCGCCTCTTTGACCCCCGCCTCATCGACGACCTCATCCGCGCCTTCCGCCTCGCCACGCCCCTCTACCGCTTCCTTTGGGAGGTCAAGACAACCGTCTGTTCTCAGGATCCCCCCCGGAAGAGAGTAAGGCCTTCGACGCCCTTGTAGTGCTTCCAGTTGCGGGTCACGAGGGGGAGCCCTCGCACCAGCGCCGTTGAGGCAATCAGCGCGTCCTCCTTTTCCAGGGACATGTGTTTGTGACGGAGATCGGAATACGCCGCGGCGATCCGCTCGGTCAGAGGGATAATCCGGCAGCGCTTGAGAGTTGCAAGAATGGCCTCCCGCTCCGACGCTTTCAGGCCCGGCTTCGAAAGGAGCTCCTTCTTCGTGACCACGGAATAGTAGATCTCGAACTCATCGCTCTCCAGAACGGTCCGAAGCAGACCGGCGTTGAAGTAGTCGATGAAGATGTCCGTATCGACTAGGAGCGGGACCTTTGCCATGCCCGGATTTCTTTGAGGAACGCCTCGTCGGCATGCTTGCGGGATCTTGTCCGTATTTCTCGGACGTACGAAACGCTGTCTTCCACCTCGGAATACCCGTAGGAGCCGAATTTCTCACGGACGACCTGCTCAAGAAGGCCCACCGGATAGATTCCCCGCCTCCGGGCCTCGCGAATGACCACGCGCTTGAGACGCGGCTCGAACGACAAGGTCCATTTCTCTTTCCTGAGTGCTGTCTTAGGCATGGCGCTCTCCGGATTGCTTCATACGTATATCCTACGTACTTACCACCGCTTCGTCAAGTCGTTTCAGGACAACGATCCCAGGATGGATTGGATTCCTGAAACCCGCCCGAAGCTGTCTCGCGCCGCCGGCTCCCCCTCTGGTACGGTTGAGCCGCGATGGAGCCTCGACCACACGCATTCAAGGGACGGGGAACGGGTATCAATCCTCCCAGCCGCTTCCACAAGCAGGTCCGGCAGGCGGAGCCGTTTTCCGACGAGGAGCGGTCAAACCCCGCCACCCGCTTCATCCCGGACCGCACGAAGTCGATCATCTCCCGGAACACCTCGCCCGACCTTCCATACCGCGCGAGCGTGAACCCATACCGGGGGTGCGAGCACGGATGCCCGTACTGCTACGCCCGGACGTAGCACGAATACCTGGACTTCTCGGCCGTACGCCCGACGGGGACGGCCCGACGGGGACGGCCCGACGGTGACGGACGGCCC
>JACPZO010000111.1 GCA_016195465.1 Nitrospirota bacterium | reverse complement strand
TGCCGGCGGAGGACGTGCTGGCACCGGACCTGCCTCGAGAGGATCGGCGCGGGAGAGGCGGCGGACGCGGTCGCTTCGCTGGTCGAGGCGGGCCGGGAGAAGCAGGCCGTCTCGGCGGGACAATGAGAGAGATCGCCGATCGAGCGGGCCGATGGGTCGCGGGCCACCGGGTCCTGGTAACGATCCCGGGGGTTGTCTTCCTTTTCGCGCTGGCGCGTCCATCGCTGGGATCGATCCTCGGCGGGGCGGTCCTTGTGTCGTTCGGAGAAGCGCTCCGGGTTTGGTCCTCCGGCCACATCGAGAAGAACAAGTCGCTCGCCGCGGGCGGGCCGTACCGCTTCACGCGCAACCCGTTGTACCTCGGGAATTTTCTCCTGGGGCTGGGCTTCGCCGTCATGTCGGGGCATTTCGTCTTCATTGCGCTCTTTCCAGTCCTGTTCTATCTTGTGTATGCTCCAGTGATCCGGGACGAGGAGGAAGTCCTGCGGAAGAGGTTCGGGTCCCTTTTTGACGACATGTGCCGCAGGGTCCCGAGGTTCTTTCCTCGATGGCCTGGATGGCCTCGACGGCCGTCTCCAGGCGAAGGCGGGGGGCGGTTTTCATGGAGCCTCGTCTGGAAGCACAGGGAGCCGGTCACGTGGGCGGGGCTGGCGGCGGGGATCGGGCTGATGGTCCTTCGGGGGTGGGGTTCGTGGTAGGGAAAGAACGAAGAGAATTGGAAATTGGAAATTGGAAATTGGAAAACTGTTAACCTTAAACTTGGCCTAAACCTGGTTTCAGACCGTGGAGGCTGGCAATGGCGATCAGCAAAGAGCTTCTGGAAATCCTGGCTTGTCCGAAGTGCAAGGGGGACCTGGAAATCACGCCGGCGGAGGACGGGCTCATCTGTAGGGCGTGCAAGCTCAAATACGCGATCAAGGATGACATCCCGGTCATGCTGATCGACGAGGCGGAGAAGATCGACTAACCGTGCCGATAGACATGCCGACTCTTTCCGTCGCCGTTATCACATTGAATGAGGAGGACCGGATTCGGGAGGCCCTGGACTCCGTCCGGTTCGCCGACGAAATCGTGATCGTGGATTCGGGAAGCACCGACCGGACGGTGGAGATCTGCAGGGAGTTCACGGACAATGTCTTTGTCGAATCGTGGCGCGGGTTCGCCGGGCAAAAGAACGCCGCCGTCGAGAGGACCACGGGGGACTGGGTGCTTTCGATCGATGCGGATGAGCAGGTGACGGCCGAGCTCGCGGGCGAGATCCGGAACGTGGTTTCAAGCGGGGGTCCGGGGGATGGGTACCTGGTTCCGCGCCGCAACTTCTTCGGCGGGACATGGGTCCGGCACGGCGGCTGGTACCCCGACTATACCCTCCGGCTCTTTCGCCGCGACAAGGGTCGGTTCGCGGAACGCCGTGTCCACGAGGCCGTTAGTCTGAACGGGGGGCGGGTGGGCCGGCTCCGATCGCCGCTCCTCCACCGGACGTACGAGGGGGTGAGCGACTATCTCCGGCGAATGGACCGGTATTCGACGCTCGCGGCCGAGGAGCTTCGCGCGCGGGGACGTCGCGCGCGCTGGTTCGACCTGGTCCTTCGGCCGCCGGCGGTCTTTCTCAGGAACTACCTTCTTCGCGCGGGATTCCTCGACGGGTGGACGGGCCTGATCGCCGCCGGCCTCACGGCCGCGTACACGTTCTCGAAGTACGCGAAGCTCGCGGAGATGGAGACGGCGGCACGGCGGGATCAGCCTCACGGCGCTTGACGGCCCCCACCGCGAGCCGTATTCTTGCCGATGGAATTTCAATCTCGCGTCATGCGGCTGACCCTGTCCGGCGCACGGGGCGGGGAGAAAGGGGTCCTGTCATGAGATCGATGCTCAGATCCAAGGGCGAGAAGAAGTACACATGGCAGGATTATCTCGCGTGGCCGGATGAGGAGAGGTGGGAAGTCATTGATGGGGTGGCTTATGGTATGACTCCGTCGCCCTCGTCTCGTCACCAAGTCGTCGCGGGGAACTTCTTCGCGCTGGTGCGCGAAAGGTTGAGGGGCAAATCCTGCCGGGTCTTCGTGGCTCCTCTGGACGTCTATCTCGACGATTTCAACTTCGTCCAGCCGGACGTGATGGTGGTCTGCGACGAGAAGAAGATCAGGGACAGGATCTACGGTGCTCCAGACCTCGTTGTCGAAGTCTTGTCTCCCGCCACCTCGCTGAAGGACAAGCGGGAGAAGAAGGACCTCTACGAGAAATTCGGCGTCCGGGAGTACGTAATCGTTCATCCGGAAGAAATGCTGGTCGAGAGATTCTTCTTGAGCGAAGGGGGATTCAAGGGACCGGACGTCTTCGGAAGCCAGGAGGTCCTTCCTCTCTTGTTCCTGGATGGGGTTGAGGTTTTGCTGTGGGACGTCTTCGAGGTGGAGCCGCCCGGGGAGGGCGAAGGAGCGTGATCGGGTGACGGACGTCCGTAGAATCCTCGCCATCAAGCTCCGGAACCTGGGGGACGTGCTCCTCGCCGTTCCGGCCCTCCGGGCGATCCGCGAATCCCATCCGGAGGCGAGCCTCTCCGTTCTCGTGGCCAGGGGAACGGAGGAGATGATCGAGGGGCTCCCCTGGATCGACGAAGTCCTTACGGTGTCGCGGCCGCGCGGGAAGCGCGGCTTCTGGCGGAACCTGGGACAAGAGCTTGGGTTCGTCCGGGCGCTCAGGCAGCGCCGCTTCGATATGGTCGTCGACTTCACGTCGGGCGACCGGGCCGCCCTCTACGGATATCTGTCCGGGGCGGCCGTCCGGATCGGACGGGATCCGGGGGGCAAGGGGTTCGCCGGCAAGTCGGGCCTGTATTCGCGTCTTGCGCCTCCGCCGGACCGTTCCGCCCACGCGGTCGAGAACGATCTCGATCTGGTCCGGTCCCTCGGAATCGCGCCGCGGGACGCGAGACTCGAGTTCTTCATCCCGGAAGAGGCCGGACGCAGAATGTCCATGAGGCTCGCGGAGCTTGATATCCGGGAGGGCGAACCGTTCCTCCACGTCCACCCGACGTCCCGCTGGCTCTTCAAGTGCTGGAAGGACGAAGCGATGGCCGAGACGCTCGACCGCGTGCAAGGCGAGATGGGGCTTGCCGTCGTCATGACGTCCGGTCCCGAAGAGCGGGAAGTCGCGAAATCGCGCTCGATTCTCGCCCTCATGCGGAGAAAGCCCGCGACCCTGCTGGGGGAGACGACGATCAAGGACCTGGCCGCCGTCTCCGCCCGCGCATCGGCGTACCTGGGCGTCGACTCCGCCCCGTCGCACATCGCCGCGGCCGTGGGGACGCCGGCGGTTGTCCTCTTCGGCCCGTCGGGCGAGCACAACTGGAGACCCTGGGGCGTGGAGCACCGCGTCGTCGCGCTCGATATGGACTGCCGGCCGTGCGGGAAGGATGGATGCGACGGGAGCAAGGTCAGCCGGTGCCTCACCGATCTCCCCCCGGAGAAGGTCCTGTCCGCCCTCGAAGAAGTGCTTCGCGCGAGGAAGGTTGTTGAACCTGTATAACGCGTTCGTGATGGAGCTTCTGCGCCTCGTTTTCCTCGGCGTTCGTCTCCTCGACCGCCGTCCGCCGCCCTCGAAGGACATCCGGTCCGCGCGGAGCGTGATCGTCTTCTCCACGACGGCCATCGGCGATACGCTCATGAATACGCCGGCGATCCGCGCGCTCCGGAAGGCCCTGCCGGGAGCGAGACTCACGGCCGTCGCCGACCGCCGGCGGGCCGATCTGCTCCGGCACAATCCGCACATCGACGCCTTGGTCATCTACCCCGGGAAGTTCAGGAAGCTCTTCTCGCTGTTCAAGAAGCTCCGCGCCGCTCGTCCGGACTGGGCGGTCGTTCTCCACGGGAACGATCCGGACATCCCCATCCTCGCGTACCTGTCCGGCGCTCCCGGCCGGGCGGGATGGAGGGAAAGCCGGATGTCGTTTCTCTTTACGCACGCCCCGACGATCGACCGCGACCTTCCGTTCGTGAGAAGGCGCCTGGATCTGCTTGCGGAACTCGGCGTGCCGGAGGAGGGAGAGAGGACGGAGATTACGATCTCCCCCGACGCAAGAGAAGCCGCGGCGCGGCGGCTCGCGGCGGCCGGTGTCGATGGGGCGGAAGAGATCGTCGCCTTCCATCCGTTCGGGAGCCGCCGGAGCAAGTGGTGGCCCGAAGGAAACGGCCGGACCTTTGTTCAGCGGCTGACTCGCGAGACCGGACGGCGGACGGTTGTGCTCGGCGGAGAAAAGGAGAAGGCGTCCGCGGAGGCGTTCTTCGGCCGGATGGACGAGCGCCCCGTCGTCCTTTGCGGTGAAATGGGTCTCCTCGAGACGGGGGCCCTCCTCCAGAGGTGCGCGGCCCTCGTCACAACGGACAGCGGCCCGATGCACCTTGGATTCGCCCTGGATGTGCCGACCGTGGCCTTGTTCGGACCGGAGGATTTCCGGCACTACGGGGTCGGGCACCGGGAAGGAAAGGCGGTCTTTCTCATGGGCGAGGCCCCGTGCGAGAGGCCGTGCAAGAAGAAGGATTGCGACGTGGAGGGGCATCCGTGCATGGCTTCCATTGCGGCCGGCCCGGTCCTCGACGCCATGCAGTCTCTCCTGGCGCGGCCGACGCCCGTATAGATTGAGAATTGGAAATTGAAAATTGAAAATTGAAAATTGGAAATTGGAAATTGGAAATTGGAAAGTTGAGCCCTAACCCCATGCCTCGCATCCTCTTCATCCGCCGCGACAACATCGGAGACCTGATCTGCACGACTCCCGCGATCCGGGCCGTGCGGCAAGCGTTCCCGGGGGCGAAGATCGGCGTCCTGGCGAACTCGTATAATGCCGCCGTCCTGGCCGGCAACGCGGACATCGATTGCGTCTACGTCTACGAGAAGGCGAAACACGCGTCAGGAAAGAGCCGGGCCCGCGTACATCTCGAGAACGCGCGGACTTTCTGGCGGCTCCGGCGCGAGAGATACGACGCGGCCATCGGGTGCGGTTCTTCCTCTCCCCGCATCGGGCGTCTCGCGTTCCTGACCGGCGCTCGGGAGCGGATCGGGTTTGTGGACGGCGGGACCGGGGGCGACCCGACAGGCCGCCCCTACTACACCCGGCCCATCGCCGAGCCGGCGGTCGATGAGCACGAGGTCATCCGGACGCATCGCCTTCTTGAGCCGCTGGGAATCGCAAGTCCGCCGGGGGACCTGGTCCTTGTCCCGGACCCGGTGGAGCAGGAGCGGTTCGAGTCCGCAAGAGTCCTCCATCCTGGACGCGGCGGGAGACCGCTCATCGCCGTGGCGATCAGCGCGCGGATCGAGAGGAACAAGTGGCCGATCGAGAAGTTCGGATCGTTGATCGATGAAATCGTCCGGCGGGGCCTGGGGACGCCTCTTCTCCTCTGGGCCCCGGGGCCGAAGACCAGCCCGGCATTCCCGGGCGACGACGAGGCGGCGGGATCCCTTCTCTCCCGGTTTGGAGACGGTGCGTGGGGTTACAGAACCGAGACGCTGGCCGCGCTCATCGCAGCCGTTTCCCGTGCCGATCTCGTCGTGACGCCCGACACCGGGACGCTTCACATCGCGGCGGCGTGCAAGAAGCCGACGGTCGCCTTGATGACGCGGGACAAGTCCCTTCGTTGGTATCCGTGGAATACTCCTCACGTCGTTCTCGCGTGCGGGGACCGGGTGGGCCCCGTGGCCGTGGACGAGGTGCTCGGCGCGGTCGGCCGCTTGGCGGCCGGGTCGGGATGCCCGTGCTGACGATCGTCCATACGGAGTCTTCGACCGGGTGGGGCGGGCAGGAGATCCGGATCGTCCTGGAATCGATGGGGCTCCGCGCGCGTGGGCACGATGTCCGGCTGATCGGCCCGCGGAAAGGCGCCATCATAGACCGGGCGCGGGCGGTGGACGTCCCAGCGGAAGCGTGGAATTGGGATGGCGCGGCGGGATGGTTCTCAATCCCGCGTCTGGCGCGGCGCTTCAACGTTCTCCGTCCGGATGTTGTTGTTACGCACTCGTCAAAGGACTCGTGGATCGCGTCACTGGCCATGCGGGCGGCGAGACGCCGCTCCGCCGTCGTTCGAACGAGGCATCTTTCGACGCCCGTCTCGACGGGCATCCTGACGAGATGGCTCTACACGCGGCTGGCCGATGTCGTCGTCACGACGAGCGAGGCGATTCGCCGGACGCTGATCGAGCGGAACGGGTACCCGGCCGAGAGACTCGTCGCCGTCCCGACG
>JACPZO010000126.1 GCA_016195465.1 Nitrospirota bacterium | reverse complement strand
TCGCTTGTCGTTGAATTCCCCGACGCCCCGCCCGTTGTTCTGTCCGGCATTGCCGAAGACGATCCAGAGCCTAAACCCACAGGCCGAAAGCACGCGCACGCGTAGCGATGCTCAACCGGGCTCAGTTGCCAGGTACTACTCCCACATCCCCGGAGGAGAGGAGCGGATGCCCTGAAACTTCTTGCCCCGCCGTGGGGGCGCTCCGGCCGGGGTTATTTCCCCTAAATATCCCCCAAGCCACCTTCCGGCCTGTGGACAATGCTCAGAACTCGTTGATTTTACTTGGTGTCCCCAACGGGATTCGAACCCGTGTTACCGCCTTGAAAGGGCGATGTCCTGGGCCTGGCTAGACGATGGGGACGGAGAAAGCGGTTCGGAGTTCGGGGCATGGAGTTCGGAGCAACGATCGAAGCGAAACTTGCCGCGGTTCTCGACTCCGAACTCTGAACTCCAGACTCCGAACCTCTCACTGGTGGGCCGCTTGGGAATCGAACCCAAGACACCCGGCTTAAAAGGCCGGTGCTCTACCAATTGAGCTAGCGGCCCCCAACCCCCGAAGGGGAAGGAAGTCTACCAAAACACCCTGCAAACTTTCAATCAATCAATACAAAACCGATTCGGCGATTCACATCTCTACCCCACCCAACCTCCCCTTACAAAGGGGAGGTTGGGTTTTCCGATTCACCGATTCACCGATTCACCCATTCACCCATTCACCGATTCACCGATTCACCGATTCACCCATTCTCCTTCTACCACTCCAGCACTCCCGGGACCCGGATCGTCTCGTCGCGGCGGGCGCCCGTCGAAACGATCGCGATCCCGGCTCCCGCAAGATCCGACAGGCGCTTCAAATACGACCGGGCCTCCCGAGGAAGATCGTCCCACCGCTCGATTCCGCTCGTCGACGTCATCCAGCCGGGCATCTCCTCGTAGACCGGGACGCACGATTCGACGATTTCCAGGTCGGAAGGGAACGCGTCATGCGTCCGTCCCTCGTGCCTGTACCCCACGCAGACCTTGATCGTCCGGCAGGCGTCGAGAACGTCGAGCTTTGTCACGGCCAGGCACGAGAGAGCGTTCAGCCGGACGGCGTACCGCGCGGCCACGGCGTCGAACCATCCGCACCGGCGGGGACGTCCCGTCGTCGCCCCGTACTCCTTCCCGCGCTCGCGGAACGCGTCCCCTTCCTCGCCCGAGATCTCCGTGGGGAAAGGCCCCCCGCCGACTCGCGTCGTGTAGGCCTTGACGACGCCCAGGACCGCGGAGATGCGGGTCGGCCCGACCCCCGTTCCCGTACAAGCGCCTCCGGCCGCGGCCGACGATGACGTGACGAAAGGATAGGTTCCGTGATCGACGTCGAGGAGCGTGCCCTGCGCCCCCTCGAACAAGACGGCCCGCCCGGAATCGATCGCGTCGTTCAGGATCCGGGACGTGTCCCCGATGAAAGGGGCAAGCCTCTCCCCATAACCCAGGTACTCCCGGGCGACACCCTCGCTGTCCGTTTCCGGACTGTCGTAGATCTCCTTGAGGAGGACGTTCATCTCCTGGACGTTCGCCGCAAGACGCTGACGGAACTTCGCGGGATTCGCGAGGTCCCCGACTCGAAGCCCCACGCGCGCCATCTTGTCGACGTAGGCCGGGCCGATGCCTCGCCCGGTTGTGCCGATCTTGCGGACGCCTTTGATCCGCTCGCTCTCCTTGTCGATCGCCCGGTGGTACGGAAGGATGAGGTGGGCCCGCGCGGAGATGACAAGCCGGCCGTTGATGCCGATCCCCCGGGCTGAAAGGCTGTCCATCTCCCCCAGCAAAGCGACGGGATCGATCACCACGCCGCTCCCGATCACGCAGCGGGTCTCCGGGCGGAGGATGCCCGAGGGGATCAAGTGGAGAATGAACGGGTCCCCGTCGAGGATCACCGTGTGGCCGGCGTTGTGCCCGCCCTGATACCGGGCCACGACGTCCGCCTGGGCGGACAGGATGTCGACGATCTTTCCTTTCCCTTCGTCGCCCCACTGCCCGCCGACGACGACAAGGCACCGGCCGCGCTGGATTTCATCCATGCCTGAGTCCTTTCTCTATGTTCCTGACCGAGACGGCGCGACGCTTTCGAGTCTTGACGTCCACGACGAGAGCTTCGCCTCCCCGGCCCTTGAGGAAAACGACCGTTGCAACGTTCCCCGCCGCCGCCCGTTCGATCGCGCTCTCGATTCCCGCTCCGTCCAGGTCGCAGGCGACACGGAACCCTTTCTGCCGAAGCCTTCGGGCCGTATCGAGGGACTCCCGCGGCGAGCTTCGGCGGCCGACGAGCGCCACGTCCGCCCCCGCGTACTCGTCCAGAAGGCCCTGGTGTCCGAGCGCCTGCACGAGCAGGTCCACGTCCAGACCGAAACCGGTGGCGCGGCAGGGAGACCCAAACCGGGCGATCAGGTTGTCGTACTGCCCTCCCCGTCCGATCGGCGTTCCCACGCCCCCGGCAAACGCCTCGAAGAGGACGCCGGTGTAGTAGTCGAAGCCGCGGATCTCTCCGAGATCGAAGACGATGAACGGCAGAACGCCGTACGCATCCAGCCGGTCGGCTGTTCTCCTCAAGTCTCCGAGGGCGGTCCGCGCGGCCGGCGTCACCGCCAGTTTTCCGGCCCGGGCGAGGATCTCCGCCTTTCCAAAGAGCCCCGGAAGGAGCCGGAACGCTTCGGCCGCGCGGCGCGGGAGCCCCGACCGGGAGAGGGCGCGATCGAGGGCCGCATCGTCCTTCTTGGAAACGGATTCGCGGATCTCTCCCTGAATCTCCCTCGGGACCTTCTGCCCCTGGAACAACCCGCGGAAGAACTCGACTTGGCCGACGGCCACCTTGAACTCCTTGAGGCCGGCCCGCCGGAGCGACTCGACGCAAAGGGCGGCGGCCTCCGCGCTTCCCTCGGCTCCCGAGACGCCCAGGATCTCCACGCCCGCCTGTCGGAGCTCCCTGTGGCGGCCGATCGGGTCTTTCTCGTAGCGGTAGACGGACGTCGTGTAACAGTAGCGGGCGGGGAGAGGAAGCGCGCCGCGCCGCGCGGATCCCGCCATCCGGGCGATCTGGAGCGTGACGTCCGGCCGGAGGAGCAAGAGGCGTCCGGACTCCCGATCCGTCAGCGTGTAGCACGATTCCGCCAGGCCCTCTTCCATGCCGGGCGCCAGGACGTCCCGGTACTCGAACGTCGCGGGAATGATCTCCTCGCAGCCCCACTCTCGAAAGACGGTCAGAAGACGCCCTTCGACCGCCCGGCGGCGCGCGGCCGCCTCGGGGCGAAGCGTCACCGCGCCGCGCGGAACCTGTGCTCGAAACGATTCGTTTGTCATGGACTGTCCACCCCCGGGCCCCGAAACCCGGAGGCGGCCGGGTCGGGAAGGCGGTCTACAACCGGACCTGTTTGACGGAAAGGATGTTCGGAAGCGTCGCCAGCCGGTCGAGAAGATCGGTGGAAACGGGCGAGTCGATCGAGACCACGGCCACCGCCCTGCCTCCCGCCTTCTCGCGCCCCAACTGCATCCGGGCGATGTTGATGCTGTTCTCTCCCATGAACGTGCCGATCGACCCGATGACGCCCGGCTTGTCGTTGTTCGTCAGGATGAGCATCGATCCATCGGGGACGACCTCCACCCGCATCGATTCGATCGAAACGATCCGCGGGTCCTTCCGCCCGAAGAGGGTCCCGGAGACGTGACGGACCGTCTTGGACGTCTTGACCGTCAGCGCGATGAGGCTCGTGTAGTCTTCGATCTCGCTCACCTTCGATTCCCGCACCTCGATCCCCCGATCGCGCGCGATCGAGGGGGCGCTCACCTCGTTGACCCCTTCCTCGAGGATCGGGCTGAGGAGCCCCTTGAGCGCGGCGGCGGTGATCGGCGCGACGCCGAACTCCGCCACGTCGCCCCGGTACTCGATGTCGACCTCGCGGATCCCCCCCTCGACCGTCTGGCCCAGGAACGAGCCCATCCTCTCCGCCAGAAGAAGGTACGGCCGGATCTTCGGCAGGAGCTCGGCCGGGACCTGCGGGACGTTGACCGCGTTTCGCGGAATGCCGTGAACCAGGTAGTCGACGATCTGCTCGGCGACGGCCGTCGCCACGTTCTCCTGGGCCTCTTCCGTGGATGCACCCAGGTGCGGCGTCGCGATGAAGTTCTCGCGCGCGAGGAGCGGGTTCCCCTCCGGAGGCTCCTTCTCGAAGACGTCGAAGGCCGCCGCCGCCACTTTTCCCGAATTCATCGCGTCGAGGAGGTCCGCCTCGTTCACGATCCCGCCGCGGGCGCAGTTGATGATCCGGACGCCCTTCTTCATCAGGGCGAAGGCGCGCGCGTCGATCATGTGCTTCGTGTCCTTCGTAAGCGGTGTGTGGACCGTGATGAAATCGCTCCGCGCGTAGAGCGTCGGCAGATCCGCGAGCTCTACGCCCAACTGGACGGCCCGCTCCTCGGAGATGAACGGATCGTACGCCACGACGCGCATCTTGAGCCCAAGCGCCCGGTTCGCGACGACCAAGCCGATGTTCCCGAGGCCGACGACCCCGAGCGTCTTCCCCATCAGCTCCACGCCCATGTACTTCTTCTTCTCCCACTGGCCCGCCTGGAGCGAGGCGTGGGCCTGCGGAATGTTCCGGGCAACGGAGAAGAGCATCCCGATGGTATGCTCGGCCGTCGTCACCGTGTTCCCGCCGGGCGTGTTCATGACGACGATTCCCTTCTTCGTCGCCGCCTCGCCGTCCACGTTGTCCAGGCCCGATCCGGCCCGCCCGATCACCTTGAGACGACCCGGATTCTCCAGGACGTCCGCCGTCACCTTCGTCGCGCTCCGCACGATAAGGCCGTCGTACTGGCCGAGAAGGCTCTTGAGATCGTCCTTGGAGAGCTTCGTCTTGACGTCGACCTCGATCCCGGCCGTTTTAAGGATCTCGATTCCGCGGTCGGAGATGCTGTCCGAGACCAGGACCTTCATCCGCTACGCTCCTTTGCCCTTCGCCAGGATCTCCTCGCCCGCCGCCACGCCTCTTCCGAGCGTCACGGGCACGCCAAGGTCCTTCATCGTCATCTCGGTCGCCGACAGGCCCACGATGACGTCGAACGTGTCGAAGTACCCCATGTGCGCGAGGCGGAAGATTCGGCCCTTGAGCGTGTCCTGGCCGCCGGCCACGGTCACGCCGTACGTGTCGCGCAGGCGCTTGGTCACGTCGCCCCCGTCGATCCCCTCCGGGACCTTGACGGCCGTGAGCGCCGGCGAGGGGACTTTCGCGAATAGACCGAGTCCCATCCCCTGGACGCCCGCCCGTGTCGCCCGCGCGAGGAGGTCGTGTCGGGCAAAGATCCCGGGAAGCCCTTCCTTCTTCATCATCTCGAGCGACGCCTTGAGCCCGACGATGAGCGATGCAGCCGAGGTGAAGTTCGTCTGGTTCTCGGCCAGCTTCTTCCGCTCCTTCGCCAGGTTGAAGTAGTAGCGGGGCGTCCTGGACGTCTTGTTCAAGACCCACGCCTTCTCGGACGCCGCGACGAACCCAAGACCCGGAGGGAGCATGAGCGCCTTTTGCGAGCCGGTCACGACGACGTCCAGCCCCCAGGAGTCCATCGGAAGATCGAAGACACCCGCCGCCGTAATGGCGTCAACGACGCAGATCGTCCCCTCCCGCTTCCGGCAGATCTCCGCGATATCCTTCGTCGGGTGTATGACGCCCGTGGAGGTCTCGGAAGCCTGGAAGTAGACCGCCTTGATTGCGGGGTCGGCTTTGAGCGCATCCTCGACCTTCTGGGGATCGACGGCTGTTCCCCACTCGACGTCGATATTGACCGGGATAATCCCATATGCGGCGCAGATTTCCGTCCACCGTTCGCCGAACTTCCCACCTCGGATGCAAATCGCCTTATCGCCGGGGGAGAGGAAGTTCGTCACGGCGGCGACCATCCCGCCGGTCCCGGTCGAGGTGAGGATCATTACGTCTTGCTTCGTCTGGAAGAGCCACTTGAGGCCTTCCTTCGCCTGGGCGAGAATCGGGATGAACTCCGGCGACCGATGGTGGATGATCGGGGCCGCCATAGCCAGAAGCACCTCGTGGGGGACCGGCGTCGGTCCCGGCGCGAGAAGGTACCGCTTGAGCATTGACTGATTCTCCTTCCGGGGAATGATCGCGGATCAGACCGGATCGCCGAAAAATAAGGGGAAAAAGCCGGGGAAAGGTATCACAGACGCCCGACAGGGGTCAAGGAGATTGGCCGCCGGCCAGCTCCCAACGCTACCAGTTGATGATCCGGTCGGCCTCGAAGATCTTCTTGACGATCCCGTCGTAGTCGAGCGTCCCGCCGATGGCCGGCAGGCCCCGGGCGTCGAGGTCCTCGTGACTGGAGAAGACCGCGACCCCGTTCACGGCGGGATGGCCGGACATCACGGCGTCCTGGAGAAGGAGGACCGTCACTTCGTGCCCGCCCTCGCGCGATTGGAGGCCGGCGATCTCGAACGGGTAGGTTTCTTTCGGGTGGAGGACGAAATGCAGGATTTTCATCAGTACGTCACCACGGCGTCGCTCTCGGCCAGGAGGGCCGCGATCTCCGCTCTAGATTTGACTTCAGCCTGAAACCGGAGGTCCCGGATTCCGCGCTCCGCCATCGACTCCTTCTCCACCCACGTCGGGAACTCCATGTCCGAGAGGAACTCCAGGTGCTTAGCCGGATCGAACCGGTGGACCGCCTCCGGATGGGCCTTGGCCGACAGAAGGTAAACGGCATCCTCGACGAGGACGAGCGTCTTTTCGTTGTCGGACATCACGAGCCCGACGGTCATCCGCAGGGCCTCGAAGTTCCGCATGGTCTGAAAGGGCGAATGGCGCAGGACGACGGTGAACCGTTTCACGTCCGTGGTTTCTCCTGGATTGTCCGGTCAGTTGTTCAGGCAGACGAAGCGGTCGGCCTCGTCGAGCATCGTGGAAAAGATGTACTGGCTCCCCTGCTCGATCGGGATCTCCCTGGAGATGTGCCTCTCCTCGGCGTTGTGCTCGCACTGGGCGATCCGGACCCCCTTCTCCATCAAGTCCGTCAGCCGCGGGTCGTAGGAGTTCAGGACTCCGTCGCACATCATGAAGATCTCGACCGCGTGCCCCTGCCTGAGGGCGGCCTCCGCGAGACGGACCACCGTGGTGGTGTTCTGACTCTCGAAGCTCGTGGTCAGCATGAGCGAAAGCTTTCTCTTCTCAGCCATCGGTCGGCCCGCCCGCCCCTACGCCACGGCCTTTTCGAGGAGAATCTCCCACTCCGCGTCGCCGGTTTTCTTGACCTCGATAACCTTGTGGCCGGCCTTCTCCGCCCAGCGGGGGATCTCCTCGGCCGTCAGGGGATAGTCGAAAATGACCTTGAGCTGGTCCCCGATCGCCAGGTCCTTCATCTTCTTCTTGGTCTTGACCGTGCTGTAAGGGCAGACTTCCCCTTTGACGTCCAGCGTGTGCAGCATGACTCCAGCCCTCCTTCCGGACCCTAATCCCTCAGGAAAAGGAACCAGACCATCGTCCAGTTCCCCAGGATGATAAAGAGAATGACCTCAAGACTTCCCAGGGACAGCATCGACAGGTTCGTGAGCCCCTGGTTGATGTTGCACCCGCCCGACTGCATGGCCGCGAACCCCATCAAGAGTCCCCCGCCGAACTGCTTCAAGTAGCGAGAGGGCTCCGAAGGACCGCGGAGCTTCGCCTCGCCCAGGAGCCGCGCCGAGATGAAGGCCCCCAGGGGAATCCCCAGAAGCATGAACATCCCCCAGTTCGGCTTGGGAATGCCCACCGTGGGGTACGACAGGAGGCTCGCCGTCGTGGAAGCGAGCGTAATCCCCTCGGCTTTCCCCACGAGGCTCGAGCTCCACCAGCCGAAAACGATCAGGAGGCCGATGACCGCGCCCGTGACGGGCCACGTCCAGCCCTTCTGATGGGCGGACCGCTGGGCTCGAATGAGCCAAATCCCCAGGGCCGTCACGATGACGGCGATGACGATCCACTTGTTGGCGCCGATCAGGCCGTGGAGCGTCGGAGCCTGATCGTTGATCTGGATCGTGAAGTCCTCCTGGCGGAGATACTTCCGGATGAAGTCGAGCTTCCCGATGCTGGCCGCCATCGCCGAGATCGCGAACCCGAGGACCACGACCATGGAGCCGACCAGCCCCTCCCCGACCCGGTACCACGTCCCGCTCGCGCACCCTCCCGCAAAAACGATCCCCATCCCGAACAGATATCCGCCGGCCGCGTTCGCGAGCCAGTTGAAAGGCTTGATCTCCGATTCGATCAGGCCGAAGTCCACCATGAGGTTGACGCCGACGATCGAGATGAGAAGCGCCAGGATGTACGCCTGGAACGTGGTGAAGTCCTTCGTGAGCAGGATGTCGCGGAACGCCGTGTTCATGCAGAAACGACCGCGCTGAAGCGTGAAGCCAAAGGCAACCCCGGTGACCAACCCGAGAATCACCATGGCGGCAAAGCTTTCCTGCAGGCTTTCGAGCATTTCCCCCTCCTGAACCCGAACCGAACCGAAGAACGTCCGCGCGACTCTAGCAGGCTGCGGAAAAACCCCTTTCGCCCCCTCTCCCTCTGGGAGAGGGTTGGGGTGAGGGGCAATGGAATCAACGGCTTGCTTAACCCCCTCACCCTCGCCCTCTCCCCCTGGCAGGGGGAGAGGGGACTTTTTCCGCAACCTGCTAGAACGAAACGGCCTGGGTCGCCTCGGCCTTTTGGCCGCCGTTGTTCGTCACCACGGCCTTGATCGGCTCGGCCTTATCGAGCGTCAGCCGAAAACGGAACAGCGGATTCGGGCTCGTGGCCGCCGTGAGGTCGAACTGGGATACAAGCTCCTTCCCGTAGAAGACCTCGACCTTGCTGATGTAGTCGGCCGGCTTGTCGCCGGGGAGGAACTTTCCGTCGACGAACTTGAGCCCCGTCGTCGAGTTGTACTTCACCTTTACCCGGACCTCGACGTTCTCGTCCTTCTTGTACCCGGACTTGAGGATGATTGTCGGTGCCGTGACCTGTGCCATTTTGCAGTACCTCCGATTGATGACGCGGAAAACCTGCGAGCCGCTAGGCCCCCACCATGCGGCGCTTCTCCATCTCCTGAAGAGGCTTGTCGTTCTCCGGGACGTTCCGGACCCGGTCATCCAGCTTCGGGGCGATGATCTTCTTCTTTTCGATATGAGCGATCACGGTATCGACCCCGGTCTTTTTCGTGTCCTTCAGGTCGACCGCGCCGGGAATGTTATGGAACTGCGTGTTCGCCGAGGCCACCCGGTAGACCTTCCTGGGATCCATCGGCTTTCCGCCGATCTTGATCTCGACGAACCGCTGACCCAGCGGGCGGCGGATGTCGAACACGACCTCCATCCCCGAAAAGCGCGCCAGATCGCCGCCGAGCTGGAGATACGGATCCTCGTTCAGGATGTTGTCGAGGGCCGATTCGAGGACCGACCTGATCTGCTGTCCCGACAGGCCGAACGTGAGGACCGTGCCATGGGCCGGGATCCAGTCGTACACGTCCTCGACCCGGACATCGCCCGGCATGGTCGTGGCGCCGAAACGCCACGCGGGGGAGAAAGCGACATCCGCCTTCTCCGCCTCCCGGTAGACGTCGCTGATGAAGTTGTCCATCGGGTTCTGCCAGGTGGCGCGCCGCCAGATCATCGTTTTCGTCTGTCCGATCACGCGCGACAGTTTCTCGATGTACGGCGCGTAGCCGCCGTCGATGATCTTCTGGATCTCGGGATCCGCCGTGATCTCCTTCGCCACGATCCGGTAGACCTCGTGATCGTGCTTCACGACCTTTCCGTTCCGGATGGTGAGATCCAGCCGGCCGAGGTTCTTTCCGTGCGACCCGGCCTGGCAGACGAGCGTCTCGCCGACCTTGATGGGGACCTTGACGAGGTCGTGCGTGTGCGCCCCGATGACCGCGTCGATCCCCTGGACGCGGGAAACGAACTTCATGTCGGTGGGAAGCCCCATGTGGGAGAGAAGGAGGACAAGGTCGACCTTCTCCTTCTCGCGGAGCTCCCGAACGTGTTCCTGGACCTCTTTTTCCTTGACCCCGAAGCTCCACCCTTCCGTCAGGGACCGGTCGCCCGTCTTGGCGGTCCATTGATAGGCCATGCCGACGATGCCCACCTTCACGCCGCCGACTTCCTTGACGACGTACGGTTTGACGACCGGGTCTCCCGTATCGTCGTCCGTCCAGTTGGCCGCGATCACGGGGAAGCGGGCCTGCTTGACGCGCGCCATCACGACGTCTTTCGGAAAAAGGAAGTCCACGTTCCCCGGGGCCATCGCGTCGTAATTCAGAGCGTTCATCACGTTCACGACCGTCGCGCCGCCGTCGAACACGGCGACGCCCGTCCCGTGCCATGTATCCCCGGCGTCGAGCAGGAGCGTGCGCCCGGGCCGCTCTCCCCGGAGCTTCTTGACGAGAGTGGCGATGTGGGCGAACCCGCCGAGACGTCCCTCCCGCCGCGCCATCGACTCGTAATCCGCGTCCCACGGTTCTCTGTGGTACACGGTCTTCAGGTAGCCGTGAAGATCGTTCGTCCAGAGAATCCTGATCGCCTGGTCCTTGTCCCTGTCCCCGGACGCGTTCAGCCACCCAACGCCGGCAAGCATCAGACCCGACAGGACCAGAACAGCCGCCCAGCGGCCCCGCAAAGCGGCGCGCGGACGGACCTCCCCCTCTTTTCTCACCTCAGGCAGCCTCCCTATGCGGCCGGGGGTTGGAGCGCCGGCCATCTGACGGGCCGGTCCCGCCCCCCTTGCCGAGAAACCGTTCTTCCTCTCAGCTCAGCAACCTCCGACCGTCACCTTGATGTCCGCCGACCCCATCCACTTCCCGTGCTTGTTGCACTCGGCGATCGCGATGACCGGCTGGCTCTCCTGGATCCGGGCCTGGGTGGAGATGTAGGCCTTCCCGTTCGCCGGGGTGAGGTTGTACTTCCCCTTCGGACCGATCGGGTCTTTGTACGCCAGGATCTCGATGCTCTTGATGTAGTGATCCTTCGTCATCGGGTGGTCCACCGTCACGTTGATGGGGACCGTGGAACCGTCTTCCGCGATCGGCGGTACCTCGATCTTGGGAACGTGGGCCTTCTCCTCATCCGTCAGCTTATTCGGGTTCTTCGCCTTCTTGACCGCCTGGGCGTACCCGGTCCCGACCAGGACCTTCGGCACCGTCAGGGCCATCGCGCCGGCCAGCGCCGAGACCTTGACGAACTCCCTTCGGCTAACCTTGCGGATCTTGATTTCCATTTCGCTTCACCTCCCCGTTTCTAAGATACGACCGCCGCGGGCGAGATCATCCGCCCGCGCGACGCTTTGCCACGTTGTTTTTTTGCGAAAGTCGCTTGACTCGATTCGAAAAAAGCGCGGGGAGTATAGTCGCTCCCTGGGGGGATGTCAACGCGAATGCTCTCTCGCGCGCGGGGCAGGAGGATGCGCCCCGCCCGAAGGGACCGGCCTCAGGCCGCCGGCTCTTCCTTTTTTTTCTTCCGCGGGGTCTTCGCGGCCTGACCGGGCGTCGTCTTTTTTCCGCGGGGTTTCTCGCTCTTGCCGGCGGATTCGCCCTCCGCCTTCGCCTCGGGCTTGTCGACCATTTCGATCACGGCCATCGGCGCGGCGTCTCCGTAGCGCGTTCCCGTCCGGAGGATCCGCGTGTAGCCGCCCGGCCGCGTTTTCACGCGCGGGCCCAGATCGTCGAACAGGCGCTTGACCGCCTTGGGCGTCAGGACGTAGCGGGCCGCCAGCCGCCGAGCGGCCAGGTCGCCCCTCTTTCCGAGCGTAATGAGCTTCTCGGCCACGGGCCGCAAGGCCTTGGCCTTCGCCACCGTGGTCTCCAGTCTCTCGGACTCAAGAAAGGACGTGGCGAGAGATCTGAGGAGAGCATTTCGTTGTTTCGTATTGCGGCCGAACTTCCGGCCTCCCTTTCGATGTCGCATCGAGTATCCCCTCTTGCTCCTAGAACGATTTCAAATTGAAAATTGTAAATTGTAAATTGTAAATTGAAAATCAAACGGCTCCACTCCTTAAATTTGAAATTTCCAATTTTCAATTTACAACCGGAGCCAGCCGATCTCATCCGGGGGGAACGCTATTCGTTTGCGCCCGCCGAAACCCCCACCTCCGCGCGCGGAGGGAGGTCCACCTTCATGCCGAACGACAGGCCCATCTCGGCCAGGATCTCCTTGATCTCGTTGAGCGATTTCCGGCCGAAGTTCTTCGTCTTGAGCATTTCAGCTTCGGTCTTCTGCACCAGCTCTCCGATCGTCTGAATGTTCGCGTTCTTCAGGCAATTGTACGACCGGACGGACAGTTCCAACTCGTTGACGCTGCGGAGAAGGTTCTCGTTGATCTTCGCCTCCTCCGGCTGAACCGGCGCTTCCTCCTCCTCCTCCTCTTCCTCCTCCTCGAAGTGGATGAAGATGGAGAGATGGTCCTTCAGGATCTTGGCGGCCTGGGCGATCGCGTCCTCCGCCGTCACGCTCCCGTCCGTCCAGACTTCGAGGATCAGCCTGTCGTAGTCGGTGGCCTGTCCCACGCGGGCGTTCTCGACCCGGAAGTTGACCCGGTGCACGGGCGTGAAAATGGAGTCGATCGGAATGACGCCGATCGGCTGTCCGGCGTCCTTGTTCTTCTCGGCCGGAAAGTACCCCCGCCCCCGCCGCGCCGTGAGCTCCATGCGGAGCTTGGCGCCCTTGTCCAGCGTCGCGATCTGCAGATCGGGGTTGAGGACCTCCGTATCGGCGTCGGTCTCGACGTCGCGCGCCCTCACGACGCCGGGGCCGTCCATGCTAACTTTGAGCGTCCGGCTCCGGTCCCCGTGGATCTTCAGCCGGAGCTCCTTGAGGTTGAGGATGACGTCGGCGACGTCCTCCGTCACGCCGGGAATGGTCGAGAACTCGTGGAGGACGCCGTCGATCTTGACGGACGTCACCGCGGTCCCTTCCAGCGACGACAGCAGAACGCGGCGAAGCGCGTTGCCGACCGTCGTCCCGAAGCCGCGCTCGAACGGCTCCGCCGTCGCTTTGGCGTACCGATCCGTCCGCGTCTCCTCGTCGAAGACCAGACGCTTTGGCAGTTGAAATCCCTTCGCTCGAATTCCCATCACGACCTCCCTGGGCTCTCGCCGGATCCGCTCCCGAGAAGCGGACTCGTCCCGGGTCGCCTATTTCGAATACAGCTCGACGATCAATTGTTCCTGAACCGGAATCTGGATGTCCTCGCGAGTCGGAAGACTCGCGACCCGTCCCCGGAAAGCCTCCTTCTCCAGGACGAGCCAGGACGGGATCTCCCTCCGGTCAACCGCCGCCATCGCTTCGACGACGCGGGGCAGGGAACGGCTCTTTTCCCGAATAGAAACGACGTCGCCCGCCGAGACCAGAAACGACGGAATCGTCACGCGCCGGCCGTTCACGTCAATGTGGCCGTGCCGGAGGAACTGCCGCGCTTCGTTGCGGGAGAACGTAAACCCCAGCCGGTAGACGACGTTGTCCAGCCGCTGCTCCAGCATTCGGAGCAGGTTTTCGCCGGTGATTCCTTTCTTCCGTTCGGCCTTCTCGAAGTACCCCCGGAACTGGCGTTCCATCACGCCGTACACGCGACGGACCTTCTGCTTCTCGCGGAGCTGAACGCCGTAGTCCGTAACCTTCGACCGCCGCTGTCCGTGCTGACCGGGCGCATAGTTGCGCCGTTCGATCGCGCACTTGTCCTTGAAGCAGCGGTCCCCTTTCAGGAAGAGCTTGACCCCCTCCCGCCGGCAGAGCCGGCACACCGATCCGATGTAACGCGCCACGCTGAGACCTCCCCTAGACCCGTCGCCGCTTAGGCGGGCGGCAGCCATTGTGAGGGACGGGGGTCACGTCCTTGATCATGCTGATCTCGAGCCCGGCCGCCTGCAGGGCGCGAACCGCCGACTCGCGTCCGGCACCCGGTCCTTTCACGTGAACCTCTACGCTCTTCAAACCGTGCTCCATCGCTTTCCGGGCGGACACTTCCGCCGCCATCTGGGCGGCGTACGGCGTGCTCTTCCGCGACCCCTTGAAGCCCTGGTTCCCGGCGGTCGCCCACGAGAGGGTGTTCCCATGCGGGTCCGTGATCGTCACGATCGTGTTGTTGAACGACGCGTAAATGTGCGCCACGCCCGACGCCACGTTCTTCTTTTCTTTCTTTCCGGCCTTTTTCTTCTGCGTCACCATTCGATCCTCGCTCGCCCGTTATCACCGGCCTCAGGTCTTGCTCGGCGTCTTCTTCTTGCCCGCGACGGCCCGCCGCGGGCCCTTGCGGGTCCGGGCATTGGTCTTCGTCCGCTGCCCGCGAACCGGCAGCCCCCGGCGGTGCCGGAGCCCCCGGTAGCACCCGATATCCATCAGGCGCTTCACCGCGAGACTCCGCTCGCGGCGGAGATCGCCTTCAACCTTGTGCTCGCTCTCCAGGGCCGCCCGGATCTTGACGACCTCCTCTTCGGTGAGGTTCTTAACGCGCGTATCGGGGTTCACGCCGCACTTCGCGAGGATATTGACCGACGACGACCTCCCGATCCCGTAGATGTACGTCAGACCCACCTCAACCCGCTTGTCCCGCGGGAGATCCACTCCGGCAATGCGCGCCACGGCCTCCTCCTACCCCTGTCTCTGCTTGTGGCGCGGATTCTCGCAGATCACCCGCAAAACCCCGCGCCTCTTCACGATCTTGCACTTGTCGCAAACCTTCCGAACCGACGAACGAACCTTCATCTCATCTCCCCTGAGAGAATTTCAAATTGTAAATTGCAAATTGCAAACTCTAAAGTGTCGCTGATCGTTCGCGTTCTCCGATTTACAATTTGAAATTCCCAATTTCCAATTTTCAATTTACTTGAATCTGTATGTAATCCTCCCCCTCGTCAGATCGTAAGGCGACAACTCGACGATGACCTTGTCCCCGGGGAGGATCCGGATATAGTGCATCCGCATCTTGCCGGAAATGTGGGCGAGGATCCGGTGCCCGTTCTCCAGTTCCACTCGGAACATGGCGTTGGGCAGCGGCTCAATCACCGTTCCCTGTGCTTCGATCGCCTCTTCTTTTTCCATCACGCCCGGCGCTTTCCGCGGCCCTCCGACAGGATCCGTGGACCCTGGTCCGTTACGGCCACCGTGTGCTCGAAGTGAGCCGACAGAGACCCATCCGCCGTCACCACCGTCCAGCGGTCGCCGAGCACCTTGGTCTCGCCCTTCCCGGCGTTGATCATCGGCTCGATCGCCAGGACCATTCCCGGCTTGAGCCGCGGCCCCTGACCCGGCGGCCCGAAGTTCGGGACCTGCGGATCCTCGTGGAGCTCCCGGCCGATCCCGTGGCCCACAAAATCGGTCACGACCGAGAAACCTCGGGCCTCCGCGAACGACTGGACGGCCGCGGAGATGTCGGACACGCGATTGCCCGGGACGACCGCATGGATCCCCTCGTACAGGGCCCTTTCCGTCACGTCCAGGAGGCGCTGAGCCTCGGCCGAGATCCGCCCCACGGGAAGCGTAACCGCCGCGTCCCCGTAGTACCCGTCCCGGTAGACGCCGAGATCGAGGCCCACGATGTCCCCTTCCTTGAGCACCGTTTCGCGGCGCGGGATGCAGTGCACCACTTGCTCGTTGACCGACGTGCAGAGCGTCGCCGGATATCCGTGATACCCCTTGAACGCCGGCTTGCCCCCCTCGCGCCGGATCGCTTCTTCCGCCAGGCGATCGAGGTCCGATGTGGCGACGCCCGGACGAACGTGCTCCCGGAGGGACTCGAGGACATCCGCCACGATCCGGGCGGATGCCGCCACCTTTTCGATCTCGAGGGGGGTCTTGAGCATGATCATGGGCGGCTAGGCCCCGGCCAATGCCTCCCTGAGCCGGCCCGAGATCTCGTCGACGTCCCCGATCCCGTTCACCAGCCGAGCCAGCCCCTTCCCCTTGTAGTAGGCGATGAGCGGCTCGGTCTGCTCCCGGTAGACCTCGAGACGCCGCCGGATCGTCGCCTCTTTGTCGTCGTCCCGCTGGATGAGCGCGCCGCCGCACCGGTCGCAGACCCCTTCCCGCTTGGGCGGGTTGAACTCAACGTGGTACGCGGCCTGGCACGCCTGGCAGACCCGCCGTCCCGAAAGCCGCCGCACGAGTTCGGACGGTTCGACGTCGATGGCCGCCACGGCCGAGAGCGGCCGTTTCAAGCTCACCAGGAGGCCGTCCAACGCCTCGGCCTGCGGGACCGTCCGCGGGAAACCGTCCAGGATGAATCCGTTCGCCGCGTCCGACTGCCCCAACCGTTCGCGGATGAGACCGATCACGACCTGGTCGGGGACCAGCCCTCCGCTGTCCATATAGCTCTTCGCTTCCCGCCCCAGCGGCGTCTGATCCGCCACCGCCTTCCGGAGAATGTCCCCCGTCGAAATCTGGGGGATCCCTTCGGCGTCCATCAGCCGCTTGGCCTGCGTCCCTTTTCCCGCGCCCGGCGGGCCCAACAGGATGATCCGCATGGAAACCTCCGCCTCCCGTTTCTACGCCCGGCCGCGGATGCGGCCCTTCTTCATGAACCCCTCGTAGTGACGGGTAAGCATGTGGGACTCGATCTGGCTCACCGTGTCGAGCCCCACGCCGATCACGATCAGCAGGGACGTCCCGCCGAAGTAGAACGGAACGTTGAACCACTTGATGAAAAGCTCCGGAATCACGCACACGACCGAGAGGTAGATCGCCCCCCCGAAGGTAATCCTCGTCAGGACGTAGTAGATGTAGTCCGACGTCCGCTTGCCCGGCCGGATGCCCGGAATGAACCCTCCGTACTTCTTCATGTTCTCCGCGACGTCGATCGGGTTGAAGACGACGGCCGTGTAGAAGAAGCAGAAGAAGATGATCATGGCCACGTAGAGCATCGTGTAGAGCCACGACCCGGGGGACAGGAGCGCCGCGATGTCCTGGACCCACTTGACGTCGATGAACCCGGTCAGCGTCGCCGGCAGGATGATGATCGAGGAGGCGAAGATCGGCGGAATCACGCCGGACGTGTTGATCTTGAGGGGGATGTGCGTGCTCTGGCCCCCGTAGACCTTCCGCCCCACGACCCTCTTGGCGTACTGCACGGGAAGACGCCGCTGTCCTCGCTCGATGAAGATGATGGCCGCGACGACCGCCACCATCACGATGATCAGCCCGAGAACGACCAGGAACGGCAGCTCGCCGCTCTGGACGAGCTGGATCGTGTGAATCACGGCATTCGGGAACTGGGCCACGATCCCGGCAAAGATGACGAGCGAGATCCCGTTCCCGATCCCCCGCTCCGTGATCTGCTCGCCCAGCCACATGATGAAGGCGGTCCCGGCCGTCAGCGTGATCATCGTCATCAGGCGGAAGCTCCAACCCGGCTGCTGGATGAAGGCCCCTTGGTTGAGCCCCTCGAGCCCGACGGAGATCCCGAACGACTGCACCAGACTGATGCCGACCGTCCCGAACCGGGTATACGTGATGATCTTCTTCCGTCCCGCCTCCCCTTCCTTCGCCAGCTTCTGGAGGGCGGGGATGACGACCGTCAGGAGCTGGAGGATGATCGACGCGCTGATGTACGGCATGATCCCCAGCGCGAAGATCGTCACGCGGGAGAGCGCCCCCCCCGAAAAGATGTCGAAGAACCCCATCAAGGCACCGCCCTGCTGGGTCAGGAATTTCGAAAGCTCCTCGCCGTTGATCCCCGGCGTCGGGAT
This sequence comes from Nitrospirota bacterium, assembly GCA_016195465.1. Lineage (GTDB taxonomy): Bacteria > Nitrospirota > RBG-16-64-22 > RBG-16-64-22 > RBG-16-64-22 > RBG-16-64-22. The sequence continues at coordinate 9,685 of JACPZO010000126.1, read as the reverse complement.
ATGGCCCCCGATCCGGTAGACGGCGAGCATCATCACGGTGAAAAGAACGCGAATCCGAAGCTCGGGAATCTTGACGATATTCTGGAGGCTCTCAAGCACCCTCGATTACCTCGACGGATCCCCCCGCCTCCTTGATTTTCCGCACCGCGGACTGGCTGAACCGGTGCGCGCGGACGGTGAGAGCCTTGTCCAGCGCCCCTTCTCCGAGAATCTTCACGGGAAGGCTCGTGCGAGAGATCCTCCGCTCCCGAAGGAGATCGGGCGTCACCGTCTCCTTCGCCGCGAAGACGGAAAGATCCTTGAGGTTGACGACCTCGAAGACGACCCGGGCCGGAGGCGTGAAGCCGAATTTCGGAATGCGCCGGATGAGGGGCATCTGCCCTCCCTCGAACCCGGCCCCCTTGGTCCCGCCGGAGCGCGCGCTCTGCCCCTTGTGCCCCTTCGTCGACGTCTTCCCATGGCCGGAGCCCGGCCCGCAGCCGATCCTTTTCTCCCGGTGCCGGGCGCCCCGGGCCGGACGCAGATCCCCCAGATTCATCCTTCCCTCCCCGGACCTTCAACCGAGACGAGGTGCGTCACCTTGCGGATCATCCCCCGGATTTCGGGTGTGTCGGGCCTCACCACGCGGGACGACGGCCGCCTGAGCCCCAATCCCTTCACGGTCTTTCGCTGGGAGTCGGGAACGCCGATCAGGCTCCTGACGAGCGTGATCGTGATCTGCGGTCCGCTCATGATCCCGCCCCCGCCCACTTCGTAACTGGAATCTTGATCACCTTTCCTCTGAGCACCGACACGTCCTCGGGGCTTCGAAGGCCCTTGAGCCCCTCGATCGTCGCTTTCACGGCGTTGTGCGGATTGCTGCTTCCGATCGACTTGGTGAGAACGTCCTGGATCCCGGCGACTTCCAGCACCGCCCGAACGGCGCCGCCGGCGATGAGACCCGTTCCCGGCCGGGCCGGCTTGAGGAGAACCTGCCCCGCCCCGAACCGTCCCATCACCTCGTGCGGGATGGTCGAGCCGATGATGGGGATGCGGATGATCTCCTTCTTGGCGCGCTCGACGGCCTTCCGGATCGCCTCGGGAACTTCGGCCGCCTTCCCCTTGCCGACGCCCACCGCGCCTTTCCCGTCGCCCACGACGACGAGAGCCGAGAAACTGAACCGCCGCCCGCCCTTCACGACCTTCGCCACGCGGTTGATGGCCACGACCTTGTCCTTCAGTTCCCCGGTCTTCTCGGTTGTCATTCGATTCGGTCTCGCTCCCTCACGCATTTAAAACTCCAGTCCGCCGGCACGGGCCGCGTCCGCCAGCGCCTTGACCCGCCCGTGGTAGATGTAACCCCCGCGGTCGAAAACGACGGCCCGCACCTTCCGGTCGAGCGCCCTCTTCGCGATGAGTTCGCCCACGCGCGCGGCCGTCTGCCGGTTGAGACCTCCCTTGACGCCCTCTTCCCGGGAAGAGGCCGCCGCGATCGTCCTCCCCGACTGGTCGTCGATGATCTGGGCGTAGACGTAGCGGTTGCTACGGAACACGTTCAACCGCGGACGATCGGTCGTTCCGCGAACGATCTTCCGAATTCTCTCGTGGCGCCGAAGGCGCCCGCTTACGCGATCCGTTGTCATCGGTTCAGTCCCGCTCCTGCCGAGTTATTTCTTCCCCGTCTTGCCTTCTTTGCGCCGGACAACTTCCTCGGCGAACTTGATCCCCTTCCCCTTGTACGGCTCGGGGGGCTTGAGGGCCCGGAGGTTGGCCGCCGCCTGCCCAAGGACCTGCTTGTCGATGCCGGACAGGGTGATCACCGTGTTCTTCTCGACCTCCGCCTTGACTCCCGATGGAAGCGGAAAGCTCACCGGATGCGAAAACCCCAGGGTCAGGTTGATCGCCTGGCCCGAGACGGCCGCGCGAAATCCGACTCCGTTGATCTCCAGGACCCGGCGGTACCCTTCCGTCACGCCCTTCACCATGTTGGCAATCAGCGTTCGGGTGAGTCCATGGAGCGACCGGTCCAACCTGCTGTCGCCCGAGCGGCCAACCGTGATCTCTCCCGGCCCGACCGTCACGCTGATCCGGAGAGGAATCTCCCTGAAGAGCTCGCCCTTCGGGCCCTTGACCGTCAGCCGGCTCCGGGCGATCGCGGCCGAGACTCCCGAGGGAATGGCAACGGGCTTTTTTCCGATTCGTGACATCTTTTGTCCCCTACCACACGTAGCACAAAAGCTCGCCCCCGAGGTTCTCCTTCCGGGCGGCCGCGTCGGTCCGCATTCCCCTCGGGGTCGATAGAATCGAGATGCCGAGCCCCCCCAAAACGCGGGGGATTTCCCGGCGGCTGACGTAAACCCGGCGTCCGGGCTTGCTCACCCGGCGGAGGCCCACGATCGCGAACCGGTCCTCCAGGTTGTACTTGAGGGTCAGGCTGAGCGTCGCTTGCGGGGGAGTGTCGAGAATCCGGTATGACCGGATGTACCCTTCCTCCTGGAGAATCCGGGCGATCTCCACCTTGAGCCGCGAAGCGGGAATGTCCACATCTTCCTTCTTGGCCATCCCGGCGTTGCGGATCCGGGTCAACATATCGGCAATCGGATCGGTCATGCTCATGGGCGTTCTACCAACTCGCCTTGATCACGCCGGGGATGTCTCCCTTCAGAGCCAGGGACCGGAAGCAGATCCGGCACATCCCGAACTTCCGAAGGTACGCCCGCGGGCGGCCGCACAGCCGGCAACGGTGGTACGCTCGAACCGGAAACTTCGGCGTCCGCTGGGCCTTCGCAATCAGTGATTTCTTCGCCACGCGTGGCTCCTCCCCAGTCAAGAAGTTCGATGTCCACGGCCTTGCGATCCCGGACGCTGGGCATCCCGGTCAAGACCTCGCGGACCGTCAACTCCGGAACGGCATCCCCATCTCGGACAGCAGGGTCTTGCCCTCCTCGTTGGTGCGCGCCGTCGTCACGATGACAACGTCCATCCCGTGGACCTTTTCCACCTTGTCGTACTCGATCTCCGGAAAGATGAACTGTTCCCGGATCCCCAGGGAGTAGTTCCCCCGGCCGTCGAACGCCTTGGGCGAGACGCCCCTGAAGTCCCGGATCTGCGGGAGCGCCGCGTTCACCAGCCGGTCGAAGAACTCGTACATCCGCTCCCGCCGAAGCGTGACCATGCATCCCACGGGCATCCCCTCCCGGAGCTTGAATCCGGCGATGGACTTCTTCGCCCGCGTCACCACGGGCCTCTGCCCCGTGATCGTCGCGATCTCCTTCACCACCGCGTCGAGGAGCTTCGCGTCCTGGGTCGCTTCCCCCAGTCCCACGTTGAGGATGATCTTCTCCAGCCGCGGCACCTGCATCCGGTTCGAGTAGCCGAACCGCTTCATGAGGGCCGAGACGACTTCTTTTCCGTAGTGTTCTCTCAGACGGACCATGATCTCTCTCGTTCCTTCCCGCTCATCAACCCCGATCGATCGTCTCGCCGCAGTTCTTGCACACCCGTACGCGCCCGCCGGACGCGAGGACCTTCTTCCCGGAGCGCGCCGCCTCGTTGCACTTGGGGCAGACGAGCATCACGTTCGAGAGGGCGATCGGCCCCTCTTTCTCGATGATCCCCCCCTGCTTGTTCTGGGGGCTCGGCTTGGTGTGCCGTTTCACCAGGTTGAGCTTTTCCACGAACACCTGGCCCGTCTTCGGAAGGACCGCGAGGACCTTCCCCTTCTTTCCACGGTCGCGGCCCCGCCGGACGAGGACGGTGTCGTCCTTCCGCACGTGCGCCCGGACCACGCCTGATGAAAACCCCGACATCCTACAGGACCTCCGGTGCAAGCGAGACGATCTTCATGAAGTTCTTCCAGCGGAGCTCCCGTGCGACGGGACCGAAGATGCGCGTCCCGATCGGCTCTCCCTGGGGATTGATCAGGACGGCCGCGTTTCCGTCGAAGCGGATGTACGACCCGTCGTTGCGGCGCGTCGCCTTGGCCACCCGAACGACCACCGCCTTGGCCACGGTCCCCTTCTTGGCCGTCCCCGCGGGAGCCGCCTCCTTGATCGAGACCACGATCGTATCCCCCAGGCCGGCGTACCGCCGGCGCGATCCTCCGAGGACCCGAATGCACATCACCCGTTTGGCGCCGGAGTTGTCGGCCACGTCGAGCATCGTCTGGGTTTGAATCATGAACCTCTACGCCTCCAGCCCGGGGCCGGCCGCAACCGCCGCGCTTCCCTTTCGGAGAATCGACAGCACGCGCCAACGCTTGTCCCGGGAGAGCGGGCGGGACTCGACGACTTGGACCCGATCCCCAATCCGGCACGTGTTCTTTTCGTCGTGGGCCTTGACCTTCGTCCGGCGCCTCACGATCCGCCCGTAACGCGGATGGGGAAACCGGCGCTCAACGCTTACGACCACCGTCTTGTCCATCTTGTCGCTCACCACGTCGCCGATGAGCGTCCGCCGCCGTCTTGTTCTCGTTTCCGTAATCTCCGTCATCTCGACCTTCCCCTGCTCCTTCCCTTAGCCCTTAGTCCTCAACCCTTAACCCTTAACCCCCGCTCCAATCCCTGACCCCCGCCCTCTTTCGCAACGGCCCGGACTTTCTCGTTCTGGATCGTCTTGATCTGCGCCAGTTCGCGGCGGATGGCGCGCAGCCTCATCGGATTCTCGACCTCTCCCATCGCCTTCCGGAAGCGCAGGTTGAACCGCTCTTTCCGCAAGAGACCCTCCTGCGCGGCGATCGCATCCGGAGACAGGTTCCGCATCTCCTCGAGCGTCATGCCGCAGCCTCCTTCCGCTGGACGAACCGGGTGGCGAGGGGAAGCTTGTACGCGGCGAGCCTGAAGGCCTCGCGGGCCACTTCCTCCGTCACGCCGTCCATCTCGTAGATGACCCGTCCCGGCTTGATGACGGCGACCCAGTATTCCGGCGCGCCCTTTCCCTTGCCCATACGGGTCTCGGCCGGTTTCTTCGTGATCGGCTTGTCGGGAAAAATCCGGATCCAGATCTTCCCGCCGCGCTTGATGTGCCGCGTCATCGCGATCCGGGCCGCCTCGATCTGGCGGCTCGTGAGCCACCCCGGCTCGACGGCCTTGAGCCCGAACTCGCCGAAGGAAACAGCCGCTCCCCGGACGGCCAGGCCGGTCCGTCGCCCCTTCATCTGCTTTCGAAACTTGACCTTCTTCGGCATCAGCATGGCTGATCGTTCCTACCCTCTCAGAAACCTGAAACCGGCCGGGCCTGCGTCCCGGGGCCGGCCGCTTCCGGGTGCCCCAGGATTTCCCCACGGTAGAGCCAAACCTTCACACCGATCTGCCCATAGGTCGTCCGGGCTTCGGCGAGGCCGTAGTCGATATCGGCCCGAAGGGTGTGCAACGGGACCCGCCCCTCGCGATACCACTCGGTCCGGGCGATCTCGCCTCCCGCCAGCCGTCCCGCGCACATCACCTTGACCCCCTGGGCGCCGAACCGGCTGGCCGACGTCACGGCCTTCTTCATCGCCCGGCGAAAGGCAATCCGCCTCTCAAGCTGGAGGGCGATGTTCTCGGCCACGAGCTGGGCGTCCAACTCGGGCTTCCGGATTTCCTGGATGTTGATCGCGACCGACCGCTTCGTGAGGGCTTCCAGCTCGCTCTTCAGCTTGTCGACCTCCGCGCCCTTCTTGCCGATGATGATGCCCGGGCGGGCCGCCGCGATGTTCACTTTGATCTTCTGCCCCACGCGCTCGACGTCGATCCGGGAGACGCCCGCATGGTAGAGCTTCTGTTTCACCAGCTTGCGGATCTTGATGTCCTCGTAGAGGAGATCGGCGTATCCCTTTTTCGTGTACCAGCGGGAATTCCAGCTCTTGATAATCCCCAGACGAAATCCGATCGGGTGAACCTTTTGACCCAAACCGCTACCTCCTCGCCCGCCGCGAAGACCGGCCCAGCTTCGGGTCCTCGGCCACCACCAGCGTGATGTGACTCGATCGCTTCCGGATGAAGTTCCCGCGTCCCATCGCGCGAGGGTACATCACCTTGAACGTTCGGCCCGGATCGACCGTCGCGCGAACGATCCGCAACCGTTCGGGGTCCCGCATCGCCTTTTGGGCCGCGTTCGCCACGGCGGAACGAAGGAGCTTCTCGACCGTCCGGGCGGCGTGCCGCGGGGTGAACTTGAGGATCGCCCTGGCCTCCTCCACGCCCTTCCCCCGGATCAGGTCGACGACCTGCCGCGCTTTCCGGGGCGTCGCCCGGTAGCCGCGAAGGATCGCCCGCGCCTCTTGAATCCGTTCCGCCTGTTCGGGCATGACGCTCACCTACCCTTACCCTTGACCGCCGTCGTCTTGCCGCCGGCTCCGCCGTGCCCCTTGAACGTCCGGGTCGGGGAAAACTCGCCCAGCTTGTGACCCACCATGTTCTCGGTGACGTAGACCGGAACGAACTTCTTGCCGTTGTGGACGGCGAACGTGTGCCCGAGGAAATCCGGAGTGATCATCGAGCTCCGGGACCAGGTCTTGATGAGCTTCTTCTCGCCGGAAGCGTTCATCGTCTCGACCTTGGCCAACAGGCTCGGATGAATGTATGGACCCTTTCGGACCGAACGCGGCACGACTCCCCTCCTACTTCCGTCTCTTGACGATGTACTTCTGCGTGGCTTTGTTCCGACGGGTCTTCCGCCCCTCGGGGACCCCCCACGGGGAGACGGCAGGCCGCCCGCCCGATGACTTCCCTTCGCCGCCCCCCAGCGGGTGATCGACCGGGTTCATCGCCACGCCGCGCACCTTCGGCCGCTTTCCCAGCCACCGGGACCGGCCCGCCTTGCCGATCGAGACGTTCTCGTGATCCAGGTTCCCCACCTGCCCGATCGTCGCCCTGCAATCCGTTCGCACGAGCCGCATCTCGCCGGAGTTCAGCCGGAGGTGGGCGTAGGCCCCTTCCTTGGCCATGAGCTGCACACCGGCCCCCGCGCTCCGGGCGATCTGTCCGCCCTTGCCCGGCTTGAGCTCGATGTTATGGATGATTGTGCCCACGGGAATAGCCGAGATGGGGAGCGAATTCCCGGGCAGAATGTCGGCCGAAGACGAGGAAATCACCTCGCCGCCCACCTTGAGACCCACCGGAGCGATGATGTACCGCTTCTCCCCGTCGCGATAGTGAAGAAGGGCGATTCGCGCCGACCGGTTCGGATCGTACTCGATCGAGGCGACCCGAGCCGGAATCTCTTCCTTGTTCCTCTTGAAGTCGACCAGACGATAGGCCCGCTTGTGCCCGCCTCCGCGGCGCCGTACCGTCATCCGCCCGTGGCAATTCCGCCCGCCGCTCTGGCTCTTCCCTTTGACCAGCCGCTTCTCGGGCTCCGAACGAGTGATTTCGGCGAAGTCCGCGACCGTCTGGAACCTGCGCCCCGGGGATGTCGGATTGTAGACCTTGATTCCCACTCTCTTCTCCTATTTCCCCTCGAAGAGGTCGATCTTCTGCCCCGGCTCGAGCGTCACGAACGCCTTCTTGCGGTCCGGCCGGAAGCCGACCGACCGACCGTGCCGCTTTTTCTTCCCCTTCACCAGAAGCGTCGACACGCGGGCCACCTTGACCGAGAGCGCCTCCTCCACGGCCCGCTTGATCTCCTGCTTGTTCGCCTTCTTGTCGACCTCGAAGACGACCGTGTGGGCGTCTTCCCGCAGACGGACGCTCTTCTCCGTAATCGACGGCCGGACGAGAATATCGTAAGGGTGACTCATGATCCGAACACCTGAGTGAGCCGCTCGACCGACTCCGGCGTCATCAGGAGCACCTCGGAACCCAGGACGTCGTGGGCGTTGATCGAAGACGCTTCCCGAATCTGGACGCCCGGGATGTTCCGCGCGGCCCGAACGAGAAGGGGATCGTTGGCGGCCGTGACCAAAAGGACGGACTGCCCCGCGAGCCCGAGCGTTTTCAGAATTGCGACAACCTCTCTCGTCTTGGCGTTCTGAACGCTCAACGAGTCCACGATCCGCAAACGGCCTTCGTTCGCCCTCGCCGAGAGGGCCATCTTGAGGGCCAACCGCCCGACCTTCTTCGGCGTCGCGCTCCTGTAGCTCCGCGGCTGGGGTCCGAAGACCGTCCCGCCGCCGACCCAGAGGGGCGAGCGGATCGATCCGGCCCGGGCCCGCCCGGTTCCCTTCTGCTTCCAGGGTTTCTTCCCGCCGCCCGAGACAAGCCCCTTTGTCTTCGTCGCGTGCGTCCCCTGGCGGCGGTTGGACAACGCCGCGACCACCGCGCCGTGCATCACGGCGGACTTCGGGGCCACGCCGAAAAGGTCCTCCGGCAGATCGAGACTCCCCTTCTCTTTTCCCTTCTGATCGACGATCTTGGCAACGGCCACGGAACTTCCCTTCCCCATTTTCACGCCCGCCGGAAGCGGGCTCGAGTCTCTTGATTCAGGATTCAGGCTTCAGGTTTTGGCCTTCGACCTTTTAACCTTTAACATTCGACCTTCAACGTTCAACCCTTGACCCTTGGCGCTTGGCCCTACTTCTTCTTCGCCCCGGACTTCGCCTTCCGGACGATCACAAGCCCCCCGTCGGGCCCCGGAACCGCTCCCTTCACGAACAGGATGTTCTGCTCTTTCCGGACTTCGACCACTTGGAGGTTCTTCACCGTCCTGAAAGCGTTCCCCATCTGCCCCGGAAGGCCCGTGTTCTTCCATACCCTCGAGGGGTACGAGCTCGCGCCGATGGACCCGGGGGCGCGGTTGAACATCGAGCCGTGCGAACCCGGCCCGCCGCGGTAGTGGAGGCGCTTCATGACGCCCTGGAACCCCTTCCCCTTCGTCACGCCGGTCACGTCGATCCGCTCGCCGGCCTCGAAGATGTCCACCGTCACGTCCGAGCCGACGCTCGGCGCCTCACCAACCGCCTTGAACTCCCGCAATACGCGATACGGCTCCGCGCCGCACGCCTTGAAGTGCCCCTTCATGGCGGACGTCACGCGCTTCGCCTTCCGCTCAAGACCGAAACCGACCTGCACGGCCTCGTACCCGTCCACGACGGCGGTTTTCGACCTGAGCACGCGGCACGGTCCAGCCTCGACGACCGTCACGGGAACGACCCTTCCTTCCGGCGTAAAGACCTGGCTCATGCCGAGCTTACGACCCACCAGTCCGTTCAGCATGAGGAAGACCCCGGTCGAACGTCGAAGGTCGAACGTTGGACGCCGCACTTCGGACTCATAGCTTGATCTCCACGTCCACGCCGGCCGACAGGTCGATCTTCATCAGGGCGTCGATCGTCTGGGGCGTCGGTTCCAGGATATCGATCAGCCGCTTGTAGGTGCGAATCTCGAACTGCTCCCGCGATTTCTTGTCCACGTGGGGCGAGCGGAGAACCGTGTACCTGTTGATTCGGGTCGGAAGGGGGATGGGGCCCGATATCTTCGCCCCGGTCCGCCTGGCCGTATCCACGATCTCCTGAACGGACTGGTCCAGAAGGCGGTGGTCGAATCCCTTGAGGCGGATCCGGATCTTTTGATGCGTCAGCGTCGTGTCCACGTCATTATCCCTAGGTTAGCCTTCCCTCTTCGACTTTCGACTCTTCGACCTTAAACTCTGTCCCTTTGTCCCTTTGTGCCTTTGGATCTTCGACTTCCTACTCGATCACCTCGCTGATGACGCCCGCGCCCACCGTGCGGCCGCCCTCCCGAATCGCGAACCTCAGCTCCTTCTCCATCGCGATCGGCGTGATCAGATC
>JACPZO010000101.1 GCA_016195465.1 Nitrospirota bacterium | reverse complement strand
GAAATCCCGGCGGCCGAACTCGTGAACTTCATCCGATTCGCCGAGAAACACGGGCTGAGGGTCTACGAATGCTCGCTCAAAAAGGTCTCTCTCGAAGAGGCTTTCCTCAAGGCCATTGAGGACACCGAATAAATGTTTCCGGCCCTCAGAACAACCGTTATGGTCCACCTCAAGTTCTATCGGAGAGACAAGATCCTTCTGGGGGCTGTGATCTCGATTTTCCTGATCCTCTCCCTTTCGCTCATTCCCTCTCTTTTCTTCATAAGCAGTTCCGATCGCCTCGCCACCATCAAGACGGTCTTTCAACAACTGAGCACGTTCGCCTACCTCGTAACGGCTGTCGCCGTAATGCTTGGAGTCTCGGACCAGATTCGAAACCGCTCGATCAAGATGGTCCTGACCAAGCCTTTCCCCCCAGAAGCCTGGCTCCTCTCCGTTCTGCTGTCGGGATTGATAGTCGCCGCCGTCTCCTACGCGGGCATTCTCCTCGCCTGCTCCATCCTCTTTGGCATTTGGGGAATCCCGTACCAGTGGGGGCTCCTGTTCGTGACGGCAAACGACTTCATGCAAACGCTTATCCTTGTGTCCTACATGACCCTTCTCGCTGTGGTCTTCCACCCCGTCCTCGCGGCCTTCTTTGCGATCCTCTTCCATGAGAGCTCGTTCTACATGTTGAAGCTCCTCTTGAATGGCGGCATCCAGGCGGTGGGCGAGGGTTCCGTCTCCTTCGGCCTCAAGACCATTCGAGGAATCGTCGACGTCGTCTATCTGGCGACGCCGGCCTTGACGCCCTTCTCGCGCGAGACGGAGACGATCTATTCGAGCCTCCGGCTGGAAGACGGGAGCGTTAGGTATCTCGGCCTCGCATTCGTTTACGTTTTTGTCTCCTCCACGTTCTTCTTTCTTCTGGCCGCATACTTTCTCAAGAAGAAGCGCCTGACCTGACGGTAGAACCGGGGCAGATATCAATCAAATCAGAGAATTTGGCAATCCCCCGTTGACGCAGGCTCGGTCATAGGTTATACACAAGGCAGGCGTTACCCCCGGCCATGGAAGCCGGATTCCCGAAACGGAGTGTAAGTCATGATCCGGGCGATCGAGGCCGTTATCGACAGAAAAGGCGAAGTGCGCTTGTTGGAGGCCGTGAGGCTGCCAGAAGCTCACCGGGCGCTCGTAATTGTTCTTGAGAGCGAACCGGCCGCAGAGCCCCCGGAAACAGCTTTGCTGAGCGAAGCGGCCCTCGCGGCCGACTGGAATCGTCCCGAGGAAGATGCGGCGTGGGCACACCTGCAACCGGCGCGGTAGTCCTGGTTCCATTCCCTTTCTCAGACTTGTCCCACTCCAAGCTCCGGCCAGCCGTGGTCCTCGCAGACGCCGGCCGGGGCGATTCCATATTGTGCCAGATCACGAGCAACCCGTATTCGGATGCACGCGCCGTTCCCATCAATCCCGAGGATTTTCTTGCGGGGTCTCTCCAAGTTGCAAGCTACGCCCGCCCGGGTAAATTGTTCACCGCCAATGCGGCCCTGATCGTGGCGGAAGCAGGCCGTCTCAAGCACGACTCTCTCGTACGGGTCGCCGGCGCGGTCATCGATCTGTTGAGGACAAGCTCCTCGACATAGCGTTCCCGCCTGTCCCAGCCTTGACATCCATCCAGAAACACGGTCGCCGCTCCAGCGCGGAGTGAACTTTCATTCCCCCACCCTAAGCAGAAGGCCGCGCTCGCGGACGACGCGGAACGTCGAATAGAACCAGGCAAGCGCGAGCATCAGGTAGACGGCGTTGAGGCCGCCGGCCCAGGCAAGATGGGCCAGAGGGAATCCGCCTCCCGCGATGACCGAGCGCATCCCTTCGAAGACGTGCGACGCGGGAACGAACCAGGCGGCTTCACGGACGCCGGGGGGAAAGACGGAGACGGGATAGAAGACGGCCGAGAACGGCTGGAAAAGAAAGGCGAGCCCCCACGCCATGACCTCCGCCTTCTGCCCGAAGCGCAGGATGATTGCCGTCGTTACGATCCCGATCGACCATCCCAGGACGATGAGGTTCGCGACGAACGGCACAAGAGCGAGACCGATCAGAAAGAAGTTGTACCCGTAGAGCGCCCAAGCCAGGGCGATCGTCACGACGGCCGTCAGGCCGAGCTTGATGAGCGAGAGGACCATCGTCGCGGCGAGGAACTCGCCCGCCGTAAGGGGCGAGACGAACAGGTTCAGGAGGTTCCTCGACCAGACCTCCTCGAGGAACGAGAGGGAGATCCCCTGCTGGGACCGGTAGAGGATGTCCCAGAGGATCAGCGCGCCCAGGAGGAACGACACCGCGCCTGGAACGGCGCCCGGAAAGCGCTGAAGGTAGATCGTCAGAAATCCCCAGAGAAGGATGTCGAGAAGGGGAAAGTAGAAGACCTCCATGAAACGCGCAAGCGAACGCTTGTAGAGATAGAGGTGCCGAAGAACAAGGGCCAGAACGCGATGGAGCTTCATCCGCGCCCCTCCCGTGCGACGCGCAGGAACAAGGTTTCGAGGTCCGCGTCGCCGAACCGGGCTGCAATCTCCCTCGGCGGCCCCTCCATGACGATCCGCCCGGCCTGGAGGAAGAGGACCCGGTCGCAGAGCGCCTCGATCTCGCGCATGTTGTGTGAAGTGACGAGAATCGCCGTATTCCTGTCGCGCCGCAGTCCCACAAGCGTTTTCCGGACCCGGTCGGCCATGTCGGGATCGAGCGAGGCGGTCGGTTCGTCCAGGAGGAGGACCTCGGGATCGTTGATGAGGGCTTTGGCCAGACAAACCCGCGTCATCTGACCCGAGGAGAGATGCGAGGTGTACCTTTCCGCGAGATCGGCGAGATCGAGCCGGTCCAGAACGTCCTGGACGCGCTTTCCCGGTTCGGCGGCGCCGTACAGCCGGGCGAAGATCCCCAGGTTCTCCCGAACGGTCAGAGAGTACGGGAGGGAGACGTACGTCGAGGAGAAGTTCACGCGGGCAAGGATGGATTCGCGGTTTCCCGCGAAATCGAGCCCGAAGAACCGGACCTGGCCGCTCGTGGGCGTGAGCGTCCCGAGGAGCGTCTGGAGGATCGTCGTCTTGCCCGCGCCGTTCGGTCCGAGGAGGCCGACAATCTCGCCCCGGCGGACGTCGAACGACACACCCCGGACCGCCTCGATGTTGCGGTAGCTCTTGGCGAGGTCCCGGACCTCGATGGCAGGGGATGCTGAGAGCGTGGAGATCACTCCAGAATCGCCGGGGGTTTTCGATTCACCCATTCACCCATTCACCCATTCACACAATCCCCCCGTTCCCCCCTTTATCAAAGGGGGGGCAGGGGGAATTTTCTCCATTCACCGATTCACGCTCTATTACATCTCCCGCATCCGCAGACTTTCAACGACCCGGCCGCCCTTTACGTGCTCTTCGAGTATCCGGTCGATGTCGGCCGTCGTCCGGACCGTGTACCAGACACCTTCGGGATAGACAACCAATGACGGTCCCCGGTCGCAGGCGTCGAGGCACCCGGCCTTGTTGGCGCGGACCCCCGGAAGGTCCATCTCCTTCGCCCGAACCTTGAGGTGCTCCATCAGCGGGCCCGCCCCGCGCGCCGTGCACGAGCCCCGGGGGTCCGAGGCCGGTCTTTCGTTCATGCACATGAAGAGGTGGTGCGTGTACTTGGGCATCGCCTTCCCTCCAGCTCACCGACTTGTCGCCCGCCAAATCCCCCCCCAACTCATTCACCGACAGCCCTCTCACCTTTATCCTCTCCCCCTTGAGGGGGAGAGGGGAGGGTGAGGGGGGTGATTCACCCATTCACCCATTCACCGACTCTCCGCCTTCTTCCCCCGAATGTAGACGAACCAGTACGGGAGCGCGACGAAAACCACGCCGCCGATGGCGTTCCCGACCGTCACGGGGAGAAGGTTGCCCACGAGAAACCCTTCCCAGGACAGATCCGGAAGACCGGCGATCGGAGCGGCGAGCTGGCTCTTCAGCAATATCCCGAGAGGAATGAAGAACATGTTCGCGACCGAGTGCTCGAACCCGAGCGTCACGAACGCCATGATCGGAAAGTAAATCCCCAGGATCTTCCCCATCGTGTCCTCGGCCGCGAGCGCGAGCCAGACCGCCGCGCAGACGAGCCAGTTGCACCCGATGCCCCGGATGAGCGCCTCCATGAACGGAAGGTTCGCCTTCATCGCCGCGAGCGTCACGGCGGCCGTTCCGACCGCCTCGCCGTTCGCCCGCCAGAGGCCGGACAGAACGTAGAGAAAGACGATCAGGAGGCTCCCGGCAAAGTTCCCGATGTACACGAGCGACCAGTTCCGGAGCATCTCGCCGGTCGTGATCCGGCCCGTCCAGCGGCTCGCGGCCATCAGGTGGTTCCCGGTGAAGAGCTCCGCCCCCGCGATGATGACGAGGATGAGCCCCATGGAGAAGACGCTCCCGGAGAGGAACCGCGTCACGCCCACGCCGAGACGCGACGCTCCGTCCTGCCCCACGACGATCGAGAGCGTCGCGCCGAACGCGATGTAGACGCCCGCGAGGAGCGCGAGCGTCAGCATCGAGAGGAAGGGAAGACGCGCCTTCGTCTCGCCGATGGCGACGATCGTTTCAGCGATTCCCGCCGGTGTCTTGAAGCTCATGGCTCGCCTCCATTCTCCGCGGCGTTACTTCCGCATCTCGTACCAGGCCATCTGGATCGCCTCCAGGACCCCCTCGTTGCAGTTCTCGTCCGCGTCGTCGAAGCCAGGCAGTCCCTTGATCATCTCCTGGAAGATGGGGAACGAGAGGTGAAGCGGCTCGGTGTCAGGATACGCCTCCACCAGCGCGTCCACGATGTCATCCGTGTCTTCCCAGGTCATAAAGCCCCCGCGGTCAGCGATCAACTTTCAGTGATCAGCGATCAGCCGTCAGCTTTCAGCTATCAGCAAGAAACTCAATACCTTCAGTCATTGCTGACTGCTGACCGCTGAGTGCTTCCCTGTTTGCTGATCGCTGACCGCTGACGGCTGAGTGCTTTCCAATTCACCGATTCACCCATTCACCGATTCACCGTTTTATCGATTCACCGTTCCTACTCCAATCTCGTCTTGCAAATGACGCAGAGACGGTGGTTTTCCTTGTCGGCCGGGCAGGTTTCGGAGAGGTAACGCCGGTCGTAGACCGCCCCGCATTCTGGGCAGGCGATCATCGTTTCCTCGTCCGGGCTGTTCCGCTTTTCCACCGGCCACTTCCCGGCGTTTTCAGGAACGCCATTCACCATGTTCGTCTTACCCCCCTTTGAAAAAGAGGAAATGTAGGACAAGGCTTTAGCCTTACGAAAGCAGGCCTGAAGGCCTGCCCTACTCGGAGCATAAAACAGATTGCACCTTGTAGGGCAAGGCTTTAGCCTTGCGAAAACTCGGAGCATAAAACAGATTGCACCTTGTAGGGCAAGGCTTTAGCCTTGCGAAAACGATTCGCAACCCTAAAGGGTTGCCTACAAAAAAAGGGAGAGCAAGACCACGATCAATTCGTCGTCGCTCCCCCGCAGATGTTGATCGCCTGGCCCGTCATCCCCGCCGCCTCGTCGGACGCGAGATAGACGGCCAGAGCGGCGACCTCCTCGGCCAGAACGTACCGGCCGATGGGCACGGCGTGAAGCGCCTTCCGGCGGAACTCCTCGACGGCGATACCGAGATCGGCCGACTGCTGTTCCATCCCCAGGCGGGACATCTCGGTCTCGACCCATCCCGGGCAGATCGCGTTCACCGTGATCCCGCGGGAGGCGACCTCCATCGCAACGGAACGCGTGAACCCGATCACGCCGTGTTTTGCCGCGCAATAGGCCGCGTACCCCGGAACGCCGAATTTCCCCAGGACGGAGGAAACATTGATGATCCGTCCGCCCTTTTCCATCTTCCGGAGGGCGGCACGGGCGGCGTAGAACGTTCCGGTCAGGTTCGCGGCCAGGATCGCGTGCCACCTTGCGTCGTCGTTCGAGTCGATGGGCGTCCGCCCCGAAGCGCCAGCGTTGTTCACCAGGATGTCGAGCCGCCCCCAGGCGCTCGCCGCGGCCTCGACGGCGGCCTCGATCTCCGCCCGATCCGTCACGTCCGCCCGGAGCGCCAGGCCGGTCCCGCCCGCGGCCTCGATCTCAGCCACGGCCTCATTCAGGACGGATTCCCTCCGGCCGCAGACGGCCACCCGGCTCCCCGCCCGTGCAAGAGCAAGGGCGATCGCTTTTCCGATCCCCGTCCCCCCGCCCGTCACCAGAGCCACGCGACCCCCAAGCATCATCCGCCTCCGATCCCCCTCGATCCACGGCCCTATGTATCACACCGCAGCGCTCGACGGCAACCGAACGGAGTTCCTCGAAAGGAGAACGCTCCAGGCCGGAACCTATCTCGACGATTCCGGTCTCTTCTCTCGGGCCTCTGTCGTCATTCCCGCGCAGGCGGGAATCCAGGTGTTTTTCAGGTCTTTCTGGATGCCCGCTTTCGCGGGCATGACGGCTTTCTTAGCGGAAGTCCATTTTGCAATAGGTTCTAGCCATGCAATGCGTCAATGTGCTAATCTAGGCTCTATTGGAAGCCGAAAAGAAACCATGCCCCCGCGCAGCCCCTACACAATCCATCTCGTCGTCCTTTTGCTGATCCTGGCCTCGGTCCAGGTCTACCTATTCGTCAAGGCCCGCCGCCGAATCCGGCGTTCCGGACTGACTCCCCGTTTCAAGTCCCTGCTCGTCGCTTCCCTGGCGCTTTTTGTCGGCTTCATGCAGGTCCCGTACATCGCGTTGTTCATCGGCCCCGAGCCGGGCGTCCGCTCCGCCTACGCCGTCCTCAAGTACCCGTTCGCCGTCTGGAGCTTCGGCGCGATCGGCACGGCCCTTCTCCTCGGCGCGCGCGACCTCGTTTCCCACTTCCGCGGCCGCGTGAGGGCCCGGCGGCGGAATCCGCGCCCCGTCAATCTGGAGCGAAGAGCGTTCCTCGGGCGCGCATTCGGGGCAGTCGCCGCGACTCCGATGGTCGCGACGGCCTACGGGGCCACGTTCGACACCGGCCGGCTCGAGATCGTGAGGAAGACCCTTCCCTTCACGAGCCTTCCGCCTTCGTTCGACGGCCTGACGATCCTCCAGGCGAGCGACATTCATTCCGGCCTGTCCATGGACCCCGCGACCCTGCGAAAGCTCGTCCAGCAAATGAACGCGCTTCGCCCCGACCTGGTCCTTCTGACGGGCGACTACATCTCTGCGTCGATGAAGGACCTCGACCCCTTCCTGTCGGCCTTCGCGTCTCTCCGCGCGCCGATGGGGGTCATCGCGGCGCTCGGAAACCACGAATACATGTACGGCCGGATCGACAGGATCAAGGACGGGATCGCGGAGATCGGCGTGACGGTGATCTTCCCGATTGCCGCGAAACGAGGCGTCTCCCTCACGCTC
Source organism: Nitrospirota bacterium (assembly GCA_016195465.1). GTDB lineage: Bacteria > Nitrospirota > RBG-16-64-22 > RBG-16-64-22 > RBG-16-64-22 > RBG-16-64-22. The sequence goes on along the minus strand of JACPZO010000101.1, from coordinate 8,290 downwards.
TCGGGACACTACCACGGCGGCCAGCTTGCCCTTTCGCTTCCGGGCGTGACGCTCTCGGCCGCCCATCTCGTGACGCCCTATCCCGAAGGCCTTTTCGTGGAAGGGAGGGGGCTCCTCTACGTGAACCGGGGCATCGGGACGACCGGCCCCCCCGTCCGCCTCCACGCCCGCCCGGAACTTACTCTGATTACGCTGTCGCGGGCTTGAAACGCGCCATCACGGCTTTCTGACCTCGAGGCCTTCCATCCGCTTGAAGTCCTTCTCGTCGTACGTGTATGCGGTTGTCAGGCCCCTCTCGATCCCCCAGTATCCCATGACGGCATCGGCGAACTTCACGTTCCTCGACTCGTAGAGCGAGATCGCATTGCGGAAAACTTCTTCCATCTCCGTCTTCAACTCGGGCGTGTTAAGGATGGCCTCCGTGATTTCCCGGATGGACTTGCGGTCGTACTTGTAGACCTTCTCGAGGACCCACACGGTTTCAAGGACCGCGACGGGAAGAAGATGCAGAGCGATGCCTTGCCGTTTCGCCTCCCGCAGAAGTTTCAAGCAGGCATTGGCCTTCCCTTCGTCATCTTTGACGAGGAGGCGGAGTATCACGCTTGTGTCGATGAAGGCCCTAGCCACGGTCCTTGGCCGCTTTCTCCACGGCCTTTTCTCTCATTTCTTCGATGGACAAACCAAGGCTGGGCAAAGCGCCCACGTAGTCGAAAAGGGTCTTTCCTTTCTTCAAGAGGATCTTGCCCTCCGCCTTCTCCAGAACCAGCGTGTCCCCGACCCCGATGCCCATGCTCTCCCGGACTTCCTTCGGCAGCGTGATTTGCCCCTTGGGCAACACCTTGACGGCGGGCATTGATTCCTCCTACGATCTTGCTTCGTCCGACTATTGACAATAGTAGTCCGTCGGTGTCGGGTTTGTCAACTTACGCTTCCAGCACTTACGCTCCCAGCACTTCCCGCACCTTCCGAAGCAGGGCATCCGGCGTAAAAGGCTTCTGCAGGAACGCCGTGCCCGGCTCCAGGACGCCGTGGCGGGCGATCGCCCCAGCGGCGTACCCCGACATGTAAATGACCTTCATGCGGGGGCGGAGAGAGGTAAGCCGCGACGCCGCTTCACGCCCGCTCATCCCGGGCATGACGACGTCGGTCAGCAGAAGGTCGATCGGCCCCTCGTGCTTCTCCGTTACCCCGACCGCCTCGTCTCCCCTCGAAGCGACCAGGAGTTCGTACCCCTGAGATGACAAGACCCTCCGGACCAGTTTGCGGATTTCCTCCTCGTCCTCAATGACCAGGATTGTCCCTTTGCCGTCCGGATAGAGCGCGGGGATTTCCCCGGCGGCGGTCCCGGCCCCCGCCGGGGCCGTCTCCTCCACCCGCGGAAAATAGATCTTGAACGTCGTCCCCACTCCCGGCTCGCTGTAGACCTCGATGTGCCCTCCGCTCTGCCGGACGATCCCGTAGACCATCGAGAGCCCGAGGCCCGTCCCCTTTCCCACTTCCTTCGTCGTGAAGAACGGCTCGAAGATGCGGGCGCGGGTCTCCTCGTCCATCCCGACGCCCGTGTCGGAGACGGCGAGCGTCACGTACCGGCCCGGAGAAACGCCGACGTGTCTCCGGGCGTACGCCTCGTCGAGGTCCGCGTCCGCCGCCTCGATCGTGAGTTTGCCTCCGTTCGGCATCGCGTCCCGCGCGTTGATCGCCAGGTTCATCAGGGCCTGCTCGATCTGGCCGGGATCGATCCTGACGTTCCCGATATCCGGCGCCGAGAGGAAGGACAGTTCGACGTCTTCGCCGACAAGACGCCCGACCATCTTCTCCAGCCCGGCGAGGAGGGCCCCCAGGCTTACGATCCTGGGGGCGGAGGAATGCTGGCGGCTGAAGGTCAGGAGCTGGCGCGCGAGCGAAGCCGTCCGCTCGGCCACCTGCCGAATGATCTCCACGTCCTGCCGGAGGGGGTCGTCGGGTCTCATGCCCTTGAGAACGACCTGGGCGTATCCGGAAACCACGGTCAGCATGTTGTTGAAGTCGTGGGCCACGCCGCCCGCGAGCCGCCCGATCGTCTCCATCTTCTGGGCCTGGCGGAACTGCTCCTCGAGCTGCCTCTGCTCCGTGATGTCCTGGACCGCTCCCAGCATTCGAATCGGCCGGCCGGCCTCGTCGAACGTCACCTCGGCCTGGGCGTGGACGACGCGGACCGACCCGTCCGGCAGGACGATCCGGTGATCGACGTCGAGCGAGCCTCCCCCGGCCAGGGCCCGCTCGATCCCTTTTCGGACCTCTCCGAGATCGTCCGGATGAACGCGGTCCAGGAAATCGTCGAAAGCGGCCTCCGTCTTCCGCGGCTCCAACCCGAGAATCCGGCAGACCTCGTCGGACCAATGCAGAACGCCGCCCTTGAAGTCGTGTTCCCAGCTCCCCACGCGGGCGATTCGCTGGGCCTGCGCCAGCCGCGCTTCGCTCTCCCGGAGCGCCGCCTCCGCCCGCTTTCGCTCCGTGACGTCGCGGAAAACGAGCGCCGTCCCGATGTATGCCCCGTCCGCGCGGATGGGCGAGGACGCGGTCTCCAGGTCGCGTCCCCTGAAGGCGATCTCCGAAACGCAGTGCCCTTGCTCGCCGTTTCTGAAGGCCTCCAGCACGGGCACAAGCTCTCCCAGACCCGGAAGCACGCCCAGGACAGGCATCCCGACGGCGCCGACGTCCTCGACGCCCAGCATCTCCTCGGCGGCGTCGTTGAGCAGAACGACACGGTCATCCGCGTCGACGAAGACGACCCCGTCCCTCACCCCGTGGATCAGCGCCTCGAGCCTTGACTTCTCCTCGACGATGACGTTCTGCGAGCCGGTCAGCCGCTCGGCCATCGCGTTGAACGCGGAAGCGAGATCGCCGATCTCGTCGCGTGACGCGACGGGGGCCCGCGCGCCGGTCTCCCCGCCGGCGAACCGCGCCGTGATTCTCGACAGACCGGCGACCGGATTCCTGATCCTCCGGGCCACGAGAGCGGCGAACGCCGCCGTCGCCAGGGCCGTCGCCAGAACCAGCAGGACAACCTGCCGGCGGATGACGGCGATGGGCGCGAACGCCTCGGCCGGCTCCATCTCCGCGACGAGCGTCCAGCCCGTCTGGGCGAAGCACGTGGAGGCGCCCAGGACCTCGCGGCCGGCCAGGTTCCTGTAGATCCCCGTCGTCTCCCGCCCCGCCGCGCATTCCCGGACGGGGAGCGTGTCCACCCGGTGCTCCAGGACGCCGCCGTTCCACCGGGAGGGCGTGATGAGTTTCCGTTCCCTGTTGACGAGGTAGACGTCGAGGGATTCGCGCCGTGCCGGGGACCCGCCTCCGGCGCCTCCTTCGGGCTGCAAATGGCCGATCAGGACCTTTCTCAACTCGCCGCCGTCGTAGACGTTGACGATCACGCCGGCGACGCCCCCCGTCTTCCGGCTCTTGAGGGGCGCGGCGACGAGAACGGCCGGCCGGCCGGCGGCGGGACCGTGATCCGTCCGATGGACGTCGCTCACGGTGAGCCCATTCAGGCCGTGGAGGAAGTAATCGTCTCCCGATTCGTCCCGCCCCAGGTCGCGCGCGTCCGTGGCGGCGATCACCTTGCCGTCCGGCCCGATCGCGAGGATCCCCCTGAGGATGGGGTCGAGCGGCAGCTTGTTCCCTTCGAGGTGGGCGTTGAGGGCCCGGCCAAGGACCGCGCGCTTCGGGTCTTGCGGGGCGAGGCGCCCGATCCCCTCCGCGGTGTCGCGGATGAAGCCGTCCGTCGCGAAATCGCTCGTCCGCTCGCGCATGCGATCGAGAAAGCTGTTGACGTGGCCCTCCGTGGCCTCGGCCACGAGGGCGAAATCGCCCAGGATCTGCTTCTCCAGCGCCCGCTTGGCGGAAAGGTAGGTCATCGAGCCGAGCAGGACGAGCGGCACGAGCGCGGTCAGGAGAAACGCCAGGATGAGCTTCGGCCCGAGCCTCACGACGAGAGGACCTCCCTCACCTTCCGCGCCAGCGCCTCGGGCGCGAACGGCTTCTGCAGGAACGCGATCTCGGACTCAAGGACGCCGTGGCGGACGACGGTGTCGTCGGTGTACCCGGACATGAAGAGCACCTTCGTCTCAGGACGGATTGAGGCCGCGCGGGCGGCCAGATCCCCCCCGCTCATTCCGGGCATGACGACGTCCGTGAGGAGGAGGTGGATTTTCCCGGTGTACCGGGACAGGATCAGGACCGCCTCCTTCCCGTCGGCGGCGTCGCGGAAGACGATCACCGTCCCGATGTAACTGCCATTGCTCCGTATCGGCGAGGCTGTGATCTCCATCTGCCGCCCCCCGCAGACGGCTTCCCCGGCGTAGTACTCCTTCCTCCCGTCCTTCAGGGCCGCCAGGATCTCCCCAATGTTTTCGATCGCGCAGAACAACCCCGACGCCGGCTTCCCCACGACGTCCTCGCTCCTGATCCCGAGCGATTCCTCGATCGACCTGTTGATCAAGGCAGCGTTTCCGGCGGCGTCGATGAAGCAGACGCCTTCCTTGACGTCGCGGATGAGCGCCTCGAGACGAGATTTCTCCTCCAGGATGGCCTGCCGGGACTCGGCCAGGGACTCGGTCATCTTGTTAAAGGAGAGGGCCAGCTCGCCGATCTCGTCGCGGGACTCGGCGGAGGCGCGGGAGGCAAGGTCGCCGCCTGCGATCGCCCGCGTCACCCGCGAAAGCGCGGCCACCGGCCGGGAGATCCTCAGGCCGATCAAGTACGACGCGGCAAGAACGATCAGCGCGACGCCGGCCCCCAGGACGACCATCCGGTTCCTGAGCTCCAGGATCGGCTTGAACGCCTCCTCGGCGTCGATCTCGGCGATGAGCGTCCAGCCCTTGCCCCCGATGCACATCGCCGCCCCCAGAACGTCCCGCCCCAGGTGGTTCCTGTAGGTGCTCGTCGTCTCCCATCCGAACCCGCACGCCGTAACGGGGAGGGGGGGAGGGTTTCGACCCGCTGTTTCATGACCTCGCCGCCCAGCCGGGAAGAGGTGATGAGAAGACCGTCCTTGTTGACGAGGTAGATGTCGATCGTCTCCATCCTCCCGCGCGCGCCTGTCTGCGCGCCCTTCTCGACCTGGAACTCCCCCGAGAGAACCTTGTCCAGGTCGCGGGTGTCGTAGAAATTCACGATCGCGCCCAGGGGAGCGCCGTTCCGCATGCCGAGGATGGGGAGGGTTTCGACCCGCTGTTTCATGACCTCGCCGCCCAGCCGGGAAGAGGTGATGAGAAGACCGTCCTTGTTGACGAGGTAGATGTCGATCGTCTCCATCCTCCCGCGCGCGCCTGTCTGCGCGCCCTTCTCGACCTGAAACGCCCCCGAGAGGACCTTGTCCAGATCGCGGGTGGCGTCGATGACGCTGATGGACCGGATGCTCCTGTCGAGAGGCTGTTTGTTCTTGAGGTGCCGGTCCAGCGCCCTCTGCAGACCGATGAACCGGGGGGACTTGGGGTCCAGCCCACGCATCGCCTCGAGGTGCTGACGGATAAAGCCGTCGCTGGCGAAATCGACGGCCCTTCCCTTGACAGCTTCGAGGAAGCCGTAGAGGTGGCCTTCCTTCGCCTCGGCGACGAGCGTGAGGTCGTTCAGAATCTGCCGCTTCAAGGACTCCCGGGCGGACCAATAGTTCAGGTACCCGAGGAGCCCCATCGGCGCGAGGCTCGCCAGGAGGAACGACGCAATGAGTTTGGGCTTGAGTCTCACGGTCTTGCTTCCAGCACTTCCCTCAGCTTCCTGGCCAGCGCGTCGGAAGTGAACGGCTTCTGGATGAACGCCATGCCGGCCTCCAGAACGCCGTGCCGGGCGATCGCCGTCTCCGCGTACCCCGACATGTAGAGAACGGCCGCACCGGGGCGGGACGCCGTGATCCGGTCGGCGAGCTCCCGCCCGTTCATCCCGGGCATCACCACGTCGGTGAGCAGGAGATCGATCGACCCGTCGTACTGCTCGGACAGATCCGAGGCCTCTCGCGCGTGGGCCGCCTTGAGGACCGTGTATCCGAACATGGAGAGGATCTCGTTCACCGCCTCCCGCACCTCTTCTTCGTCCTCCACGAGCAGGACCGTCTCGCTTCCCCTGAGCGAGCCGGCCGGCTTGTCTCTCGGATCCTCGAAACCGCCCGCTTCCGCTTCGATGCGCGGCAGGTAGACGCTGAAGGAGCTTCCCTCCCCCGGCCGGCTGTCGACCCAGATGAACCCCCCGCTCTGCTTGACGATCCCGTACACCGTGGCGAGCCCGAGACCGGTCCCCTTCCCCAGCTCCTTCGTCGTGAAGAACGGCTCGAAGATCCTCGCGCGGGTCGCCTCGTCCATTCCGATTCCCGTGTCCGAGACCCTGAGGAGCGCATACGACCCGGCCTGCATGGGCGGATGCTCGCGCGCGAACGCCTTGTCCAGCTCCGCGTTCCGGGTCTCGATCGCGAGCCGGCCGCCGCCGGGCATGGCGTCCCGGGCGTTGACGGCCAGGTTCATGACCACCTGCTCGATCTGCGCCGGGTCGGCTTTCACGGTCCAGAGGGCCGGCGCGAGCGCGGTCACGAAGTCGACGTCCTCGCCGATGAGCCGCCTCAGCATCTGGTCCATCTCGGCGACCACCCCGTTCAGGCTCAGGACGCGGGGCGAGAGGATCTGCCTGCGGCTGAACGCCAGGAGTTGCTGGGTGAGAACGGCGGCCCGGTCGGCCAGCCGGTTGATCTCCCGGACGTAGCGCCGGAGAGGGTCCGCCTCTCCGATGCGGCCGAGGAGGATCTCGCTATAGCCGATGATCACCGTGAGGAGGTTGTTGAAGTCGTGGGCGACGCCCCCGGCAAGCTGGCCGATCGCCTCGACCCTCTGCGACAGAACGAGGTGCCGCTCGATCTGGAGGTCCCGCGTCACGTCGCGCTTGACGGCGACGTAGTTGACGATCCGCCCGCGCGCGTCGCGCACGGAGGAGATGACCGCTCGTTCGTCGTAGAGACTGCCGTCCTTCCGCCTGTTCGAGAAAATCCCCGTCCAGACCTCGCCCCGCCCGATCGTCTCCCACATCTCCCGGTAGAACTCGGGAGGGTGCTTCCCGCTCTTGAGTATCCGCGGGTTCTTCCCGACGACCTCAGCCCGGCCGTACCCCGTTGTCCGCTCGAAGGCGGGGTTGACGTAGACGATCGTCCCGTCCAGCTCCGTGATGACGACGGCCAGGTCGCCCTGTTCGACGGCCGCGCCCAGGCGGGCGGAATCGCTCTCGGCCTGTTTACGCCCGGTGATGTCGCGGCCGACGACCAGCGTGGCCGGCCGGCCGCCGTGGGTGATCGAGATCGCCGCCACCTCGACGTCGATCGGCCGTCCGTCGAGCCGGACGTACTTCTGCTCCATCGTGTCCAGGTGGGTCTGCTCCTCCCGCTGGGTCTCCCGAATCCTCCTGGCGACGATGTCCCTGTAGTCGGGGTGGACGAGATCCAAGGCGCTTCGCCCGACAAGGTCCGCCGCTCCCGACCCTCCCATGAGATCGACGGCCGCCGGGTTGGCGTAGAAAATCTCTCCCCCTCGGTGCGCGACGACGGCAAAGGGCGCGTATTCCACCAAAGCCCGGTACCGGTCCTCGCTCTCCCGGAGGTCCCGAACCGTCCGCTCCCTCTCGACGGCTTCCCGGCCGAGCGACGCGGCCGTCTCCCGGAGCTGCGCCAGGAGACGCGTGATGACCCATACGACGATCGAGGAGACGACGAAAGCCGCCACGGAGCCCGTGACCAGGTAGTCGGCCGCGATCCGCCCGTGGAAGGCCAGGCTCATCACGGAGACGACGGCGAGCGTGAGAGCCTCCGAGAACGCCACGGAGCCCCAGAACAATGCACTGCCGCCGATCTCGTTCAGCCTGCCGACGATCCGGTCAAGCATCGCCTGTCATTCCCCGGTTGAGCAGACTCTTGAAAAAATCCCCTCTCCCCCTTGCGGGGGGAGAGGGCGAGGGTGAGGGGGTCGAGCGGAACCTCGAACACCAGCCCTCACCCCAACCCTCTCCCAGAGGGAGAGGGAGCCACTTGCGTTTTACCAGCCGCTTGGTCTGCAAAAGCTGTCGCCCAGCCTTGTCAGAGGGCATTTCCGCCCTTTTTGACGCATATTACATTACAAAATCGCTGAGGACGAAAAAAAATGGGCGGCCGCGGGCGGCCGCCCCAATATATCGGAATAACAGGTTGAGAACGTTAGTCTTTTTCGTACTGGACCGCCCCCTTCTTGACGAGGGCGTCGATCACCTCCTGCTTGACGGCGACGCCGTTTCCTTTTCCGCCGTC
>JACPZO010000122.1 GCA_016195465.1 Nitrospirota bacterium | reverse complement strand
TCTTTTCTACGCCGTTTCCGGGCCGGTGGAGCACTTCTTCGGCGGGTTGATCAGACGCCTTCTCAGGCGGCCTATTCCCGCGGAGGGTACTCCGCACCATGCCGACGATGAGGACGATATCGCGGACCAGGAAGTGATTGTGAGGAAGTAAGAATTGAAAATTGAACATTGTAAATTGGAAATTGGAAATTGGAAAATGTCAATCTTAAGATTGCGGTAGTGTTCATTTGTTTTCAAATTTTCAATTTACAATTTTCAATTTACAATTGTTTTTATTGGCGTTGAAGAGGAGTAGTACGCGGAAGGCCGTCCTTGAGAGAGCCGGTGGCTGGTGCGAACCGGCGGGCGGGGCCGCGGAACTCGCCTCGGAGCCGTCCCCGCGAAAGGGCTCTAGGCCCCTGTAGCCGGGACCGCAAAGGTCCGCGTCAGCGACCGAATGAAGCGCGGAGTCCCGCTGTGGCGGGGTTCCGAATCAGGGTGGTACCGCGGAGGCCGTGTCGAAGCCTTCGTCCCTGGGCGGCAAGAAGCCAAGGGGCGGAGGCTTTTTCATTTGGTCAATGGTCATTCGTTATCGGTTAATCGGGATACTCCGGATCACAACGGACATGCGATGCCATTGACCATTGACCATTGACGATTGACCAAGGGGGTTTCCCATGACACGGATGATCCGGATATTCGATACGACGCTTCGGGACGGGGAGCAGTGTCCCGGCGCGAGCATGAACGTAGAGCAGAAACTGGCCGTGGCGCGCCAGCTCGCGCGCTTGAACGTGGACGTGATCGAGGCGGGGTTCGCCATCAGCTCTCCCGGCGACTTCGAGGCGGTCCAGCGGATCTCGCGCGAGATCCGGGGCGGGCCGATCGTTTGCAGTCTGGCGCGCGCCGTCGCCAAGGACATTGACCGGGCCTGGGAGGCGCTCAGGGAGGCCGAGCGTCCCCGCATCCACACCTTCATCTCCACGTCGGACATCCACCTCAAGCACCAGTTCCGGATGACGCGGGAGCAGGCGATGGAGCGGGCCGTGGAGATGGTCAAGCGCGCCCGGACGTACGTCGAGGACGTCGAGTTCTCGCCGATGGACGCGAGCCGGTCGGATCCCGAGTACCTCTACCGAGTCATCGAGGCCGCGATCGACGCGGGCGCGGGGACGGTCAACATCCCCGACACCGTCGGGTACGCCGTGCCCGACGAGTTCGGGGCGCTCATCCGCGGGATCGTGGAGAAGGTCCCGAACGCGCACAAGGCGGTCATTTCCGTCCACTGCCACAACGACCTGGGGCTTGCGGTGGCCAACTCCCTCGCCGCGATCGTGAACGGCGCGGGGCAGGTGGAGTGCACGATCAACGGGATCGGCGAGCGGGCGGGAAACGCCTCGATGGAAGAGATCGTCATGGCCCTGCGGACGCGGAAGGACGTTCTGGGGGCCGATACGCGAATCGTGACCGAGGAGATCTATCCGGCGAGCCGCCTCGTGAGCACGATCACGGGGATGGTCGTCCAGCCGAACAAGGCCATCGTCGGGGCGAACGCCTTCGCCCACGAGTCGGGGATCCACCAGGACGGTCTTCTCAAGGAGAAGAGCACGTACGAGATCATGACGCCCGAGTCGGTGGGCGTCGTCAAGAGCCGGTTGGTCCTGGGGAAACACTCCGGCCGCCATGCCTTCCGGGACCGGCTGGAGAAGATGGGATACCACCTCTCTGACGAGGAGGTCAACAAGGCGTTCGAGCGCTTCAAGCACCTGGCCGACCAGAAGAAGGAGGTCTACGAAGAGGACCTGGAAGCGATCGTGGCCGAGGAGGTGATGCGGATCCCGGAGGCTTTCGTCCTCAAGTCCCTGTTCGTCAAGAGCGGGACGGAGCAGAAGCCGACGGCGGCGATTTCGCTCGAGATCCACGGAAAACGCGAGGACCGGGAAGAGAGCGGCGACGGGCCGGTGGACGCCGCGTACCGGACGATCGCGGCCCTCACGGGGACGAAGAGCAACCTGGAGTCGTACGTGGTGAGCGCGATCACGGGCGGCACGGACGCGCAGGGGGAGGTGACCGTGCGCGTCCACGAGGGGGGGCGGACGGTGATCGGCCAGGGGGCCGACACGGATATCATCGTGGCCTCCGCGAAGGCGTACCTGAACGCGCTGAACAAGCTCGATTACTTCAAGAAGCACCGGAAGCCCGCGGGAGAAGCCCAAAAGGGGCTTGAACACGTGTAGTCTCCGGGCAAAAGGGGACTTGACGATCTGTCCCATTCGACGTACATTGAAGTGGGCATGGAGATGAGACGATGATAAAGGACATTCCAATCACGGAAGCGCGCCATGAACTTACGTCGCTCCCCGAGCGTCTCGCGGAAGACATGGAGGCCGTGGCGGTGACGCGTCGCGGAAGGCCCGTGATGGCCCTCCTTCCTTGGCACTTGTACGAATCTCTCGTCGAAACCTTGGAGGTCATGGGAGACGAGAACCTCATGGCGGCTCTGCGCAAGAGCATCCAGGAAGCGGACGAAGGAAAGACCGTCGCCTGGAAGGCGGCCAAGAGCCGACTTCTCTCGTGACATGGCAAGTCGAGCTGACCAGCACTGCGGCTCGGATGCTTGGCGCCATCCGGGATCGCAGAGTTCGGGAGAAGATCGCTGAACGGATCGACGGCCTTGCCAAGGATCCCGACAAGCAAGGCAAACCGCTGATGGGGGAACTGACCGGGTATCGGAGCCTCCGGGCGGTCGGGCAGAGGTACCGCATCATCTATCGAATCGAGAAGGACAAGGTCGTGATCCTGGTTGCGGCGGTTGGCATCCGAAAAGAGGGGAGCCAGGTCGACATCTATGCTTTGGCCAAGAAGCTTCTCCGGATGCGTCTCGTGGAGCCGGATTGATGAGTGAGGGAAGCTTCAAGATCGCCGTTCTTCCCGGCGACGGGATCGGGCCGGAGGTGATGGCCGAGGCGGAGAAGTTCCTGGCCGCCGTCGAGAAGTCGGAAGGCGTCCGCTTCGAGAAGACCCGCTGCAACGTGGGCGGGGCGGGGATCGACAAAGAGGGGAAGGCCCTTCCGGAGACGACGCTCAAGGCGTGCCGGGAGGCGGACGCGATCCTCTTCGGCTCGGTCGGAGGGCCTCGGTGGGAGCACCTTCCGCCCGATCAACAGCCGGAGCGGGGCGCCCTTCTGCCTCTGCGGAAGACGTTCGGCCTTTTCGCCAATCTCCGGCCGGCGATCGTGTACCCGGCGCTGGCGCGTTCCTCCGTCCTCCGGACGGATATCGTCGGCGAGGGGTTCGATCTCGTGATCGTTCGGGAGCTGACGGGCGGGATCTACTTCGGCCAGCCGAAGGGGCGGGAGCGGGTGGACGGACACGAGCGGGCGTTCGATACGCTGGTCTACACGACGCCGGAGATCGAGCGGATCGCGCGCGTCGCGTTCGAGACGGCGAGGAAGCGCCGCAAGAAAGTCTGCTCGATCGACAAGGCGAACGTCCTGACGACGATGGTTTTGTGGCGGGAGGTCGTGACGCGCGTGGGCCGGGATTATCCTGACGTCGAGCTTTCCCACATGTACGTGGACAACGCGGCGATGCAACTCGTCCGGAACCCCCGGCAGTTCGACGTCGTCCTGGCCGACAACATGTTTGGAGACATCCTCTCGGACGAGGCGGCCCAGCTCACGGGTTCGCTCGGGATGCTCCCGTCGGCGTCACTGGCCGAAGGGACGTTCGGTTTGTACGAGCCGTCGGGCGGCTCGGCGCCGGACATCGCCGGGAAGGGGATCGCGAACCCGATCGCCCAGATCCTCTCCGCCGGGATGATGCTCAAGTACTCGTTCGGGATGGGAAGCGCGGCGGAACGCCTCGACCGGGCATTGGCGGCCCTCCTCGACGCAGGGTGGCGGACGCGCGACATCGGGGAGGGCGATCCGGGCGAGAAGATCGTCGGGACCGCCGAGATGGGCGACCGGATCGTGGAGGCGTTTCTAGCAACCGGGTGAATGGGTGAATCGGTGAGTGGGGGAGTGAAATGAGCCGATTCGCGATTAAGCAGGGGACCAATCAATGAAAGTTCATTCTGCTCCAATGACAGCTTTAGGATTGAAGAAAAAGGCGGCCTACTCTGTCGCGGTTATCGGCGCGACGGGGGCGGTGGGGAAGGAGACGTTGGAGATCATGGAGGAGCGTTCTTTTCCCGTCGGGGAACTCCGCCTGTACGCGTCGAAGCGCTCCGCGGGCGAACGCCTTTCCTGCGGGAAGGTCTCC
>JACPZO010000117.1 GCA_016195465.1 Nitrospirota bacterium | reverse complement strand
CTGTCCCTCTGTGGCATTCTTTCCGATTCACCGATTCACCTATCGCTCTATCCCTCTGTCCCTCTGTCCCTCTGTCCCTCTGTCCCTCTGTCCCTCTGTCCCTCTGTCCCTCTGTCCCTCTGTCCCTCTGTCCCTCTGTGCCTCTGTGCCTCTGTCCCTCTGTCCCTCTGTGCCTCTGTCCCTCTGTCCCTCTGTCCCTCTGTGCCTCTGTCCCCCTGTCCCTCTCCTCTGTCCCTTGCTCCTCAATCCACCGTCGCCACGAGGCGGCCTTTGAACGGGATCTCCCCCGCGAGCGCCGCCGCGGCCGCTTCCTGGACGTGGAGCGAATCGTCGTAGGCGAGCACGCGGTCGGCCCGTCTCCCCAGCCCGCGGAGAACGTACGGCGAACCGAACGCCGCGAGCACGACGCCCGGCGCCGCGACGGCCAGCCGGGCCAGGAGCCCCTTGGGGCCGGGGGACAGGCCGGCCCGCCCCTTCCACGCGGCGACGGAGGCGTAAACGGCGACGATCAGGCACCGGGCGTCCGCGACCCTCTTCAGGATCTCCCCGGAACCCTCCGCCGCCGTCCGCCGCGTCAGAACGTGCGTTCGCATCCGCCGCCGGGACAGGGACAGGGCCCGGAGGAACGGGTACGAGCGCTCCTCCTCGCTGTCGTCGTCCAGGACGACGGCAAAGAGTCCTTCTTCCGGAATGGGGAGGAATTCCTCCCGCCGGCGAACGTGGCACGGAACGCGCCGCGCGGCCTCGCGGACGATCGCATCGTGCCCGGCCCAGTCGATCGCCTCGACCGCGGGAGGCGGAGCGAGAGACGCGATCGCGCGGTCGATCCTCGCAACGGCCTTCCGGATTTCGTCGGGGGAAACGCGCCCGCGGGCCGCCGCCTCCGTCCAGGCTGGAACGGCGGCAAGCGGGTCGTCCGGGTGCAAGAGGATATCGCAGCCGGCGGCGAGCGCCCTGGCCATGACCGCGGCCGGCGCTTCTCCCTCGGCCGAGACGCTTTTCATCGAAAGGGCGTCGGAGACAATGAGTCCGTCGTACCCCCACTCCCCCCGAAGAAGTCCCGTCAGCATCGGCGCCGAGAGTGACGCCGGCGCGCCCGAAGGATCGAGCGAGGAAACCGCGATATGTCCCGCCATCACGGCCCCGACGCCCGCCTCCTTCGCGCGGAAAAAGGGAAGAAGCTCCACGCCCTCGAGACGTGACTTGTCGGCCGACAGGACAGGCAGGGCCGCGTGGGAGTCGACGGCGGTGCCGCCGTGACCGGGGAAGTGCTTCGCGCAGGCCAGGACGAGCGGCCGCTTTTCCGGGTCATCGGAAGACGGCCGCTGGACCTCGCGGATGAACTCCTCCACGTATCCCGCCACCAGAACCGGGTCCTCGCCGAACGAGCGCGTGGCGACGATCGGGTTGGCGGGGTTCGTGTTCACGTCGGCCACCGGCGCGAGGACCAGACGGACCCCGGCCGCGGCCGCTTCGTCGCGGACGATCCCCGCGACGCGGCGAAACAGGGCAAGGCCCGTGCTGTCCTCCAACGGACAGGCCGACGCGAGGGCCATCGGCCCGGGAATGACCGTCCCTCCTTTGACCTGCTGGCCGAGCCCCCTCTCCAGGTCGGCCGCGACGAGCAAAGGGAAATCCGCCTCGGCCTGAAGCCGAGAGAGTCCCTGCGTAACGTTGTCGAGGCTCCCGCCGAAGAGAATGAACCCGCCGGCGCCGGCCTGGACCATGGCAAGCATCTCCCGCCAGGCCCCCGGATCGCCCAGCTCGTCCCCGTTCAACCGGGGAAAGACGACCCGCGCGGGGCACACCCCTCCCGCCATCCGGACCGGGATCACCACGCCGCCTCCCGGCGGCCGGGGAGCGGCGCGTAGGGGCCGCCCGCGAACGAGGGAAGAATCGGCGGGCAGGGGCCCGATTCCCGTTGACTTGCCCAGGTGCATTTGTTAGACATAGAACCTGACAAGCATGGACGAGCGTTCTCCGAAAAATTGGGAACAAAACCGGGGAGATTATGACACAACACCTGACGCGCGGCCTCCTTATCGCGATCGAAGGAATCGATGGTTCGGGAAAAACGGCGCAGACCCAGAGACTGGCCGAACACTTGACGAACCAGGGGTACGAGGTCGTGCTCACGCACGAGCCCACGGACTCCCCCTACGGCCGCAAGATCCGGTCCCTGGCGCATAGCGGCCGCGCCGCGCTCACGGCCGACCAGGAGCTCAAGCTGTTCGTGGATGACCGTAAGCTGCACGTCGCCAACGTCATCGCGCCGGCCCTCGAAGCCAAGCAGATCGTCGTCACGGACCGGTACTACTTTTCGACGATCGCCTACCAGGGCGCGAGGGGCCTCGACCCCTCGGCCATCCAGCAGGCCAACGAGGCGTTCGCGCCGCGGCCCGATCTGGTCCTCTATCTCAACGTCTCGCCCGAGACGGGCCTGGACCGGATTCGCCAGGCACGGGGGGAAGAGCCGAACCTTTTCGAGCGGGCGGAGATGCTTCGGGATATCCGGTCGATTTTCGCCTCGATCGATGAGCTCTTTTTCGTCGAGATCGACGCGGAGCGAAACGCCGACGACGTTTTCAAGGACATTCTGTCGAACGTCGAATACGCCCTCTCGTACGTCCACATCCATCAACCGGCCTGAAGGTCCGGTAAATCGGTTATTCGGTGAATCGGTCTTTCGGAAAGGGCGGGGGGCTCTTTCCGGCTCGCCGGTTTACCGGTTTTCGGTTTGCCGATTCACCCATTCACCCATTCACCCATTCACCGCGCTTCATGGCAAGCTGATCTTCCCCAAAAGGACCGGATGCCGGGCGCCCGTCACGCGCTGGAGGTTCGCGGGGTTCCCCGCCAGAAGCTCGTTCCCCAGGATGGCGAAGGAGACGGCTTCCTTCGCCTCGGCGGGAATCCCCATCTCGTCCGTGAGGACAACCGGCAGGCCGCTGAATCCTTCCCGCAACAAGTGGACGAGGAACTTGTTTCGCACCCCGCCCCCGCAAAGAATCACCCGGTCAACCCTGCGCGTCGTCTGAACGAAATCCCTGTAGGCGTGGACGATCGAGTCGGCCGTTGCGACCGTGACGGCCGCGAGAAGGTCTTCAACGGCGCGGCCGGCGTTCATCTCGAAGAGGCGCCCGGCGAACGCCGCTCCGAACGTCTCCCGTCCCGTCGACTTGGGCGGGGGAACTCGGAAGTACGGGTGTTCGAGGATCTCCTCCGCGATCCGGGCGTTCGCCTTTCCCTTCCGGGCCGTCTCGCCGTCCCAGTCGCACGGCTCCCGGCCGTCCGTGGCGATCCGGGCGACCTCGTCGATCAGGGCGTTGCCCGGCCCCGTGTCGAAGGCCGTAACGTCCTCCACTTCCGGCGTCACGACGGTCACATTGGCGATCCCTCCCAGGTTCTGGACGGCCGACGTCTTGTCCGGCTCGTGGAAAAGGATCCAGTCGGCGTACGGGACGAGGGGGGCGCCTTGCCCTCCCGCGGCCACGTCGCGAGGCCGAAAATCGGAGAGAGTCAGGATGCCCGTCCTCTCGGAGATGACCGCCGCCTCGCCGACCTGGAGCGTGGCGCCCGAATGCCCTCCCGCGGGCGGAACATGAAAGAGCGTCTGGCCATGGGACGCGACGGCGGCCACGTCCCTGGCCGGAACGCCGGCTTCGGACAGGCACTTGAGGACGGCCCGGGCGAAGACCTCTCCCATCTCCGCGTCGAGCCGGCAGACCTCTTCCGTGGGGCCGGAGAAGGCGCGGCCGATCCGCTCCCGGAAGGGAGCTTCGTAGACGAGGTGTGTGTGGCGGAGGAGCGAAATCCGCGAAAACGGCCCCTCTCCCCTGATCCGGACGAGCGCCGCGTCCACGCCGTCGTGAGAGGTCCCCGACATGAGCCCCACGATAAGGCGTTCCGGCGACTTGCGGACGGCATCGAGGCGGTCCCATCCCTTGAGCGTCTCTCTCTCCACGACTACGCCCCCCTCTCCCCAACCAGTTGGGCGACGGCCCGCTCCGGGTAGAGCCAGCCCTCGCGGAAGTGAAGAACGTGGAGGGGAAGGAACGCGCGAAGGAGTTCGTTCGGCTGGAGACAGAAGTGCGTCCGGCGCGGCTTGCCGAAGCGGACGTGCTGATCGATCGTGAACGTCTCGTACAGGAGGAGGCCCCCGGGGGCGAGAACGCGCAGGATCTCCGGAAAAAGGTCGCGCTGAAGGTAGTAGAAAACGAGGACGGCCGAATATCCCGGCTCGCCGGCGGGAGGATCCGGCAGGCGCGGAGCGGCCTCCAGGTCGTGTTCGACGACGTCGAGCGGAAGGCCTCCCGCCGCCTCGCGCCGCAAGGCGCCCAAGGCCTCCGGGTCGCGCTCCACGGCGACGACAGGGCGTCCTTTTCTCGCCAGGTGCAGGGCGTGGCGGCCCGCGCCAGCGGCGACGTCCAACACAGGGCCAGACGGGATCCGATCTTCCCATTCGACGAGGAGCGGAGCCGTTTCCGAAGGATAGAATCGCTTGGAAGGCTTTTCGGGCGGGCGATCCGTCATGGACGTCCCGATCGGAGTTGTGAGTGCCGAGATATCCCCCGAGAGAATCTCAAGGGACGGCGAATCCCCGCCTTCTTCCCCCCGGAAACGGGGGGAAGAAGGCGGGGACAATCTTCACTTCACCTTCTTCAGGGCGTCCAGGATCGGCGCGTTGTCCGGCTGAGTTGGAAGCTCGAACACCTTGGCCCAGACGATCTTCCCCTGCTTGTCCACGACGAAGACGGCCCGCTCGGAGATTCCCGGAAGCGGATCGCCCGTCCGGAAGACACCGAACTTCTGCGCGACCGCCCCGTGCGGGTAGAAGTCGGACAGGAGCGGGTACGAAAGCCCGCCCAGGTGCTTTCTGAACGCGATGTTCGTCGGAACGTTGTCGCAACTGATGCCCACGACCTGGGCATTGAGATCCGCGAACCGGGCGAGATCCGCCTGGAACGCGGTCAGCTCGGCCTGTCAGACCGGCGTGAAAGCCGCGGGGAAGAACGCGATGACGACGTTCTTCCTGCCCCGCTGATCGGCGAGCGAGAACGTCATCTTCTCGTCGCCCGTGGCGCCCCGAAGCGCGAAGTCCGGCGCCGTGTCTCCAACGTTGAGTGCCATGGTGACCTCCCTGTGGTTTCTCCCCGTTCCCCATTGAACGAAGTTGATGGATAGTAACAGCCGCCTTTTCAGGCTGTCAACAACGGGCTGGATCAGACCGAAAGAAACACCCGTTCCACGAACCACGCCCCGCCGGCCAGGAAGAGAAGAACGGACGCCGCCACGACGACGCGCTCGGCCTTGAAGACCCTCTTGGAGACAGCCAACAGCGGGACGACGAGAAGAAGAATCGCCATCTGGCCGGCCTCCACCCCCAGGTTGAAGGAAATGACCGAGGCAAACAGGTTGGCCCTGGGAAGGTCCACCTCCCCCAGGATCGACGCGAACCCCATTCCGTGAACGAGACCGAAGCCGAAAACGAGAATGCGCTTCGTCCAGACGCGCCGGATGAGCGTGTCCTCGATGGCGATGTAGCAGATGGACAGGGCGATCAAGGGTTCGACGATTCGGGGAGAAACCGAGACAAGATTCAGCGCCACGAGGAAGAACGTCGCGGTGTGGGCGACGGTAAAAGCGGTGATCCACTTGATGAGGTCCAGGATGCGGGTCGCACCCAGGGCAATCCCCAGGAGGAACAAGATGTGATCGTATCCCGAAAAGATGTGGTGCATTCCCATCTTGATGAAGTCCCGAAACACGACCCCCCATCCGCCGAAGGCCGATGGCGAGACGCGGACCGAGGGGCTCGCAGATGTGAGCGTCCGCTCGGCCGCTTCTTCTCCCTTTCGGACCTGGAGGATGTGCGTCGCGCCGGGAAGATTTTTCGGAAAGAGGGTGAACCGGTAGTCAATCGAGCCATCGGAAACCGGGCATTGAAGCCCGAAGCGGAAAATCCCCTCAAACTGGTCCAGGGTTTTGATCACGTCGGCCCGCTCCAAGCTAGGCGAACACGGCTTCCCGTCGATGGAAACGGAAAGACTCGCCGAGAGAGCCTCGCCGATCCTGGTCCGGTCAGCCTCCGGAATCGGATACGGCTCGCCGTCCCGGGCTGGGAACGGGATCGGAAGCGCCTGCCCCGTGATGACCATCCACTCGTCGGCGTTGATTCGGATGAGAAGCTGGGGAGGCGCCGAGTCGAGGGAAATCGTGCCGCTGCTGACGCCGACGGGATGGGCATGAGCGGGGGACGGCCGAACGACGACCGGTCCCGCCGCGGCAAACACGAGCAGGAAGACGACCACCGCGAATCTTCTCACGAAGATAGGTTGGTGTACCGGGTCCGGGCCACGGCCAGCCCGTAGAAGAAGGCGATCAGAAGACGGGCGTCGCGGACGAAGTTCACCGCGACGAGGATCGGATTGATTCGGCAGAGCCGGCCTTCCCGGACCTGCTCCTTCGTGCGGAGCCAGAAGCCGTGGAGAGGCTCGCGGGTCTTCACGCGCCGGACGGACAGCAGGTTGACGCGGTCCCACGCGGACCTGGCCCGCCGCGCCACACGGTCCCTCATCGCGGCGGCGGACGTCGCGCAGTCTCGCACCTTCTCGGACTCCTCGATCTGCTGTTGGATCGACCGGATCTGGTCCACGACGTGGGAGAGCGCCTGCTTGGCGTCGAACTCGCGGATGTAGCGGATGATCCCGTCCAGGTGATGGCGGAACTCGAGGGCGTCCATTCCCTTGAACTGGTGGAGGACGTCGATCAAGCGCTGTTTCATCTCGCGGCGGTCGAGCCCCTTCATCTGAATCAGGAGATCGGCCACCCGGTGCTGGAGGTCCTTCACGTACTCGATCCTCTCCCGGCTCCGCTCGTGCGTCTGGAGCCAGACCTCCTCCATCTCGAGAAGGAGCCCCCACCACGCGCGGAAGAGGCGGGCGGTCTCTCCGGCCCGGCGCCGGGCGTGCGCGAGCCGCCCTTCGACGGCGTACCCGGGACGCCGGTCGGTCCGGTCCTTGAGGCGGAAGAAGCCGGAGATCATCGGGTGCTCTCCTTCGATGAGAGCGCTCTTGTACCAGACGTAGTTCTTGAAGAGGTCCCAGTACGTTGCCCGGTTGCTCCGCGACAGGACCGCCTTCATGTTCTCGCGGCCGTAGAAAGCCTCCCACGCCTCCCGGTACGCCCGGTGGAGTTCGCCGGGCATGAAGTTCGGATGCCGGGTCGTCTCGTGGAAGGAGTCGTACCTGTTGTAGTCGGGATCGATTTCATCCCCTCGCCGGATCGCCGAGAGGTGGTCCATCGAACCGGGAAGAGGCGTCAGCACGAAGAAAGAGACCATGTCGACCTTGATCTCCTCCTTCAGCCGCCGGATGTCCTCACGGATCGACTCCGGCGAGTCGTGCGGGAACCCCAGGATGTACCCGACGTGCGTGATGATCCCGGCGTTGTGCCAGGCCGCGATCAGGTTCTTGAAGTCGTCCGCGTCGTTCTGCGTCTTGCCCGCCGTCTCCAGGTTCTTCGGATTGATGCTCTCCATGCCGATGAAGACGTTCGAGCAGCCCGCCTCCCTCGCCTTGGCGATGAAACCCGGGATCTTGTACGACTGCACGTCCACCTGCATCATGAACTCGATGTCCATCCCCTCGCGGCGCAGGCGGACGAGGACGTCCATGATCGTCTCCCAGTTCTTGTTCCGGGCGAAGTTGTCGTCCGTAAAGAAGTAGAAGCGGATCCCGTTCTTCGCGTAGTCCTCCCGGATCCGCTCCTCGATGAGGTCCGCGCTCCGGTGGCGCATCTTCTTCCCCTGAACGTTGATGATCGTGCAGAAGGAACAGTCGAACGGGCACCCGCGCCCCGCGTCGATCGTCCCGAATCCGGAGAAGGCGAACCGCTTCATGTAGTGCCGGTGGACCCGCGGGATCGGCTTTTCGAAGAGGTCCGGCTTGTCGTTCAGAAAGTCGTAAAACGGACTCAGCCGGCCGTGGAGGGCGTCGGACAGGAGCGATGCCCAGGTTTCCTCGACCTCCCCCTTGACGACCGTCACGCCCTGGTCCATGAGAGCCTGGATGTCGTCCGGGATCCGGTCGGCGAGGGCCAGGAGGCCGCTCACGTGGAACCCGCCGATCATGACGGGGAGGTCCGCCGAACGGAACTGGCGGGCGAGGTCCGCCGCGCGCGGGAACTGGTTCGACTGGACGCCGGCAAGCGCGATGACCGTCCGGGTGTCCGGCCGGCGCCGCGCCTGCTTGACGATCGCGCGGACGTCGACCTTCTGGACCGTCTCATCCATGAGAGTCGTCTCGATCTGGAGGTCCTCCCCCAGGACCTTCGACTTCTTGACTTCCTGAGTCAGGGAATAGAGAGCGGAAAGCGTGTTGCTCGGCAGGACGCCGCGGAAGTAGCGGATCACGTACCCGTCGTCGTCGTACTTGGAAGGCTTGATGATGTAAACGTGGAGCCGGCGGATCTCGGACGAAGGAAGCTCGGCAGGCGCGGTTCGCCGGGAATCGGCGGGGAGGTCGGTTTCCAAGGTCGCGGGCATCATCCCTCTCGAGGCTGCCGCCGTCACGGAAACGGCGGCCCGGAACAAGATCCCGTCTTCAAAAGTGCGGGTCGAGGGCGGATTCCTCTGGCTTTCGGGATCAGTATAGGTAGCAGACCCGCTCCGGCCGCGTCAAGGGAGAAATCTCCCCCCCGATCCGCGCGTAGTGGCGCGGATCGGGGGGCGTGGTCCTGGGGTAAGTGCGTGGCGAGTTGTATCGATGGGCATGCGGAGGCCGATGACATTTTTGTTTTTTCTTGTTGCATT
>JACPZO010000116.1 GCA_016195465.1 Nitrospirota bacterium | reverse complement strand
ATCTGGATGCCCGGCCCAAAGGCCGCGGAGCTGTGGGACAGCCTCATGGAGGCGGGGGAGTTCAACGGCCTCGTTCCCGCGGGCCTCTCGGCGCGCGACCTGCTCCGCCTGGAGATGGGGTTCCCGCTCTACGGCCACGAGTTGAACGATCGCACGACGCCGGTCGAGGCCGGCCTCCTGCGGGGCGTGAGCTTCAAGAAGGGGGAGTTCGTCGGCCGGTCGGCCTTGGAGGCGCAGACGGCGGCGGCACCGAGTCGCGCGCTGGTCGGCTTCGAGATGCTCTCCGTGGAGCAGGGGATCCCGCGCGAGGGGTACTCGATCCACTCGAACGGATCGACGATCGGAACGGTGACGTCGGGGAACCTGTCCCCCACTCTCCGGAAGCCGATCGGCATGGGGTACGTGGCGGCGAAATACTCCAAGCCGGGGATGGAGGTCTGGATCGACATCCGCGGAAAGGCCGGCCTCGCGAACATCGTGACGATGCCGTTTTATAAGAAGGTGAATAGGTGAATAGGTGAATAGGTGAATGGGTGAATAGGTGAACCAGGACAGGCCCGCGCGGCTGTTCCAGAAAGCGATTCACCGACTCACCGATTCACCCATTCACCGAGGTTGCTCCGATGACTTACATTCCCCACACCGAACAAGATATCATCGAGATGCTGTCGGCTGTCGGCGTCTCCCGCGTCGAGGACCTTTTCGCGGCGATCCCCGAAGGGCTCCGGCTTGCGCGGCCGCTCGATCTCCCTCCAGCCGAGTCCGAGATCGAGGTCCTGCGGGACCTCTCGGGGCTGGCGGACAGGAACCGCGCGGCGGGATCGACGTCCTCCTTCCTCGGCGGAGGGGTTTACGACCACGCCATCCCTTCCGTCGTGCCCGCTCTCGCGGGGCGGTCCGAGTTCGTCACCTCGTACACTCCCTACCAGGCCGAGATCAGCCAGGGCGTCCTCCAGACGATCTACGAGTTCCAGACGATGGTCTGCGAGCTGACGGGAATGGAGGCCGCCAACGCTTCTCTCTACGACGGCGGGTCCGCCGCGGCCGAAGGCGCGATGATGGCTCTCCGCATGGCGGTGGACGACCGGCACAGGATTGTCGTCCTCCCAGGCGTTAACCCGCTGTACAGGCGCGTCCTCGCAACCTACGTGGAAGGACTCCCCGTGGAGATCGTCCACCCCCGGATGGAAAACGGGACCGCTGACCTTGCGGACCTCGGGAAAAGAGTTTCGCCAAAGACGGCCTGCGTGGTCGTCCAGTACCCCAACTGGCTGGGGAACCTGGAGCCGCTTCCGGAAATCATCTCCATCGCCCGCGAGAGAGGCGCGCGCGTGGTCGTTTCGGTCGATCCGGTCGCCATGGGTCTCCTCAAGAGGCCGGGCAACCGGGCGGATCGTCGGCGCGACGGTCGATACGGAAGGCCGGCGGGGGTACGTCCTCACGTTCCAGACGCGGGAACAGCACATCCGCCGGGCGCGCGCCACGTCGAACATCTGCACGAACCAGGCGCTCGTCGCGCTCACGGCGACGATCCACATGGCGGCCCTGGGGAAGGGCGGTCTGCGGGAGGCGGCCGTCCAGTGCGCGCAGAAGGCCCATTACGCCGCCGACCGCCTCTCGGCGATTCCGGGTTTTTCCCTCGCGTTCCCCGGCGTCCCGTTCTTCAAGGAGTTCGCCGTCCGGATGCCAGTCCGTCCCGCCGCCCTGAACAGGGCGCTGGCCAAGGCCGGGATCATCGGCGGCCTCGACGCCGGGACCCTGGACAAGAAGATGAAGGGGCTCTGGCTCCTCGCCGTGACGGAGAAGCGGACGAAAGAGGAGATCGACAGGATGGTCGATGTCGTCTCAACCGCGGCGGCGAAGCGAGGAGCGAGAACAGGAGAGGCGGCCCATGTCTGACATCGACCCGAGAACGGCGCCCGTTCCGACGATCTTCGAGCTCTCCCGCTCCGGGCGGCGCGCGTTCCGCCTGCCCGCCCTCGACGTTCCGGAGAGGCCGCTGGGAGATATTTTTGCCGCGCACCTGGCCGATGACGCCCCGGCCCTTCCCGAAGTCTCGGAGGTTGACGTCGTCCGGCACTACACGAGACTCTCCACCCGCTCCTACGGCGTGGATACCGGCTTCTATCCGCTCGGCTCCTGCACGATGAAGTACAACCCCAAGGTGAACGAGGAGGCGGCGCGGCTGGCCGGTCTCGCCGGCGTCCATCCGCTTCAGAGCGAGGACGACGTCCAGGGACTCTTGGAACTTCTCCACAATCTCGAACGGTCGTTGTGCGAGATCTCCGGCATGACCCGCGTGACGCTCCAGCCGGCCGCCGGGGCGCACGGCGAGTTCACGGCCATGCTCATGATCCGGAAGGCGCTTGCGGAACGGGACCAATCACCCGGAGAGAAGCCGCGGCGAATCGTCCTGATCCCAGACTCGGCCCACGGGACGAACCCCGCGTCGGCGGCCATCGCCGGGTTCGAGATGGTCGAGGTGAAGTCGGACGCCCGCGGCCTGGTCGATCTGGACGACCTCCGGAAGAAGGTTTCATCCGAGACGGCCGCCTTCATGCTCACCAATCCGAACACGCTCGGCCTCTTCGAGGAGAACGTCCTCGAGATATCGAGGATCATCCACGAGGCGGGCGGGTTCATGTACCTCGACGGCGCGAACCTGAACGCGTTCCTGGGCGTCGCCCGCCCCGCCGAGATGGGGTTCGACGTCGTCCACTTCAACCTGCACAAGACATTCTCCACCCCGCACGGCGGAGGCGGGCCGGGCGCTGGACCCGTGGGCGTCGGGGAATCGCTCGTTCCGTACCTTCCCGTTCCTATGGTCGAGAAAGACGGCGACCGGTACCGGCTCGACGGGGACAGGCCGAAGTCGATCGGGAAGGTCCACGCGTTCTACGGCAACGTCGGCATCCTCGTCAGGGCGTACGCTTACATCCGGACGCTCGGGGCGGAGGGCCTCCGGCGCGTGGCGGAGATCGCGACGCTCAACGCCAATTACCTGCGCGTGAAGCTCCGGGACCGGTACCATCTTCCCCACAACCGGATCTGCCAGCACGAGGCCGTCTTCTCCGCGAAGAACCAGGCGGCCCACGGAGTCAAGGCGCGCGACATCGCCAAGCGCCTCCTCGACTACGGCTTCTACGCCCCGACCGTCTACTTCCCCCTCGTCGTCGAAGAGGCTTTGATGATCGAGCCCGTTGAGACGGAGAGCAAGGAGGAGATCGACCGGTTCGTGGAGGCGATGACCGCCATTGCCGACGAGGCCGAGAAGAACCCCGACGTCGTCCGGAACGCCCCTCACACCACGCCCGTCCGCCGCCTGGACGACACCCGCGCCGTCCGCGAGCCGGACGTCCGCTGGACCCGACGCTGATCGCGGCCTGAGCCCAAACGGAGCCGTACCGGTTGCGGAGCGAAATCCTGCCCGGCCCAGGTCCATGCGGGTTTCCCAGCTGCCTGCCGAACCGTTGCGTGCCGATCGGGTCGATGCTCTTCCAGGAGGCTTCCGCTCGTGGTATCATCAAAACACAAAGGAAACGAGTCATGCGGAAAATCTCTAAAGTAAACGTATTGCCCGACTATCGTCTGCAATTGACCTTCGACGACGGCGTGTCCGGGTCGGTGGACCTTTCCGGCTTAGTGGGCAAAGGGGTCTTCGCCTTGTGGCGCGACCGCCGTTTTTTTGAGCAGGTTCGGATCGGTTCGCTTGGCGAGCTTGCTTGGGGCGACCGGATCGACCTTTGTCCCGACGCGCTTTACCTGCGCGTAACAGGCAAAAACCCGGAAGACGTCTTCCCCGCCCTGCGGCGCGAGTCCACCCTTGCCTGAGATCAGTCGTTTTTTCGGCATCGTCATCAAGATGTTCTTTGATGATCACAATCCGCCCCATTTCCATGCGGAGTACGGCGGCGATGCTGTCTTGATCGATATTCGCACGCTTTCTGTCTTCTCCGGCCGCTTGCCGCCTCGGGCAATGGGCCTTGTGATCGAGTGGGCGACACTTCATCGGGAGGAACTCCTCGCTGACTGGGAGAAGGCGCAGGCCCAGCAGGAACTGCAGAAGATCGCTCCGCTCGAATAGCGAGCGCCGCACGAGAAGACACGATTGACATTTAGACGTCTATATGCTAACTAGGGTTTCATGGTTGCAAGGCGTTACTGGATTGACCGCATTAACGCCGCATGGAGAAAGCGGCCCATTGTCTGGCTGGCGGGCGTCCGCCGGGTGGGGAAGACCACCCTGGCCCGGATGTGGCCGGATGCAGTCTACCTCAATTGCGACCTCCCTTCCGTCGTGCGGCGGTTGGAAGACCCGGAACTGTTCTTTCGCGCGCAACCAAAGGGCGCCATCGTCGTCCTGGACGAAGTCCACCGATTGCCGGACCCCAGCCGAACGCTCAAGATCGCGGCCGACGCATTTCCCAGCCTTCGCATACTGGCCACCGGCTCGTCCACCCTTGCGGTTACCCGCAAATTCCGCGACACGCTGACCGGCCGTAAGGTCGTTATTCTTCTGCCGCCCGTTCTTTGGACCGAGTGTGAGGACGCGTTCGGCATCCGCGATCTGGACCGACGCTTTCTGCACGGCGGCCTGCCCGAGGCCCTGCTGAGCCAATCCAAAGACAGCGCGTTCTTCGCCGAGTGGATGGACAGTTTCTACGCCCGCGACATCCAGGAACTCTTCGGCATCCGCGAGCGCACGGGGTTCCTGAACCTGTTGCGCCTCATGCTGCGGCAGAGCGGCGGGATGGTCGACTACTCATCTCTTTCCCGCGAATGCGACATCAGCAGACCCACCGTCAAGGCGTACCTGGAGGCGCTTTCCGCGGCATGCGCGCTTCACGCCGTGCCCCCCTTTCACGGCGGCGGCCGGCGCGAGCTGGTGCGCCGCCCGAAGGCCTACGGGTTCGACACGGGGTTTGTGACCTTTGTGCGAGGCTGGACGGATATCCGCGACGACGACCGAGGCCTGCTCTGGGAACACCTCGCGCTGGACGTCCTCCGGGCCGCGACGGACGGAGAAGGGCTGTTCTACTGGCGCGACAAATCGGGGAGGGAGGTTGATTTCGTCGTGCGCCGAGGCCGAGATGCCCACGCCGTGGAATGCAAACTCAACCCGGACCGGCTCGATGCCGCTTCTCTCCGAGTTTTCCGCGAACTCTATCCACGGGGACGCAACTACGTTCTTTCTCCCGGCGTTACGGATCCCTACGACCGCCGCATGGGCGGTCTGACGATCCGCGTTGTCGGTTGCCGGGATATCCTGCGGGAACTTGCCTTGTAGCCAGGTCCCGCCAGGAGCGGGACCTCTCGGCAGGTTTCTCAAGCCCCATCTTGGCAAGATGGCCCTGGAGAACCGAGAAGGCTCTCCAGGGCCATCGGACAGCCGGGCAGGCATTCAGAGAGTACGGGCGCACCCTCCGGAACTGCGAACCACTAACTGCGAACTACGAACGGACCATCCTCTTCCGTCCCCAAAGTCCTAGACCCGCCAGACCCGCGCCGAGGAGAAGGAGCGTGGAAGGTTCGGGGACGGCGTTGGGCGGCGGTGTTCCTGCCGCAGTTAATACAACGTTATCCAGACCATTGCTGTAGTCACTTTGGTTATCACGATTGATAAAGTCGATCGTCGCCGTCGAACCCGAAGCGGTGAAGCCGAGATTAAACTGTTGCCAGTCCAGCGTGCTGGTTCCTGCGCCGCCGCTATTGGTGAATGTTCCCTGCGACACCCCATCGACAAAAACTTCGACAGAACTTGTCGTGCCGAATAGTCCATTGGGGTCCACCATATTTCCGACCCAGAAACTCAGATTGTAAACAGTGCCCGCAGACAACCCACTCACCGTTTGCTCTACACCTGTGGCGGTGTTGGTGCCGCCGGTCAGGTCAAGCCATTGGGCGCCGTCCTGCGCCGGGAAACCAAAGCCACCCCATGTATACAAACCGCTAATCGGAGCGACATTACCCGGCGCTCCGACAACTGTCCATGGGTTGCCAGAACCAAAAGACGAACCTGTCGCAACTAAGGTGTAACTACCGGACCCCACCACAGGTGTTTCAAAACTGCCATCGCTTATCAGATTTGCCTGAGCGGTATTCGCACTCAAAAGCCCTGCTGCAAGCAATGCTACTGCCTTGAACTGGAATTTCATCTTGTTCTCCTTCTGCCATGAGGTGATCGGGATCCGCCGGTGCAACTTCGGCGGAATTGGTTTCTCGCGCTTAACTTCGCATTCCGCGTGCCAGTTTTGGGTAGCGGCAACTGGTTGATATTCCAGGACAAATCGCACGTCCATAATCGGGTCTTTTTCAAGTGTAAGGAACTCCGACACGGGGCGCGACTGACTTCCGAATGCGGCGCGCAAGGGTTGGATGCGATCGTAACATCTCGAAGCGTTTTAGGTTTTCCCCGTGCGGAGGGAAGAGAGAAGAAGTGCATCCGAGAAAACATGGGCGCTGGAGCCCGTTCTGATAGGGCAAATGCGCTATTCGCGTCTTCATCCGAGAACTGGCGAGAACTGGGAAAATGTAAAGTTTGCCGACACCGGGTCTCATCGAGACGACGGGGGGTCTGGAACGCGCGTTTCGAATGCGCTATGATTCGCGAGGCCGCGCTCGGCAAGGAACGAGGGAGGGGGGCAGGGATGGCGATCAGAGAGGACTCCCGCAATCGAGGAAGATCCTTGGACGCAGCGCTGAACCAGTTGATCCTGGAGCTGTACCGCGGCAGTCGGGAATGTCCCGCGGATGAGTTTCAGGACCGCGCCCTGGACGCCGTTCAGAAAGCGATTCCCTTCGACTCGGCGGTGTGGGGGGCGGGGGCCAACAATCCCCACGTCATCCATCACGTCCACCTGTACCGCCAGCCTCAGCGGATGAATGAAGACTATGTCGCGGGATTCCAGGACAAGGATTTCATGCGCGTCAAGGTTTCCGAGACGCC
This sequence comes from Nitrospirota bacterium, assembly GCA_016195465.1. Lineage (GTDB taxonomy): Bacteria > Nitrospirota > RBG-16-64-22 > RBG-16-64-22 > RBG-16-64-22 > RBG-16-64-22. The sequence continues at coordinate 1,083 of JACPZO010000116.1, read as the reverse complement.
GGGAGTCACGGTCAATCTTGCCGATCTGGTCACCCGTGACGAATATCGCCGGACGGACATCTACCGTGGATTCTCCCACCGGTACGGCATCGAGCAGATTCTTTGCACTGTCCTCGTCGATCCGGTTTCCGGCCTGTACCAGTTTCTCTCGCTCTGGCGTGCGGACCCCCGGCGGCCTTTCCGCGAGGCCGAGCGCCGGGCGAAGCAGTCCCTGATGCCTCACCTCGTCGAGTCGTACCGGACGAACCGTATTGTCAGCATGCGCCAGCTTGCGTTCGGCCGGGGCAAGTCCGCCCATGCCGCGGCCGTCTGCAACCGCCTGGGAATTCTCCACGAGATCGAGGGCCGCTTTGCATCACTCCTCAGGATCGAATGGCCGCGTTGGGGAGGCGCGGAGCTTCCGCGGGGGCTTCGTCAATGCGCGGCGTCCGGCACGGGCGAGGGCTTCCTGGGAAAACGCATCGTTGTCAGCGCCGCGCCCTTGAAAGACCTCGTCGTTCTTCTGGCGCGGGAGAAGACAGAGGTTGACGCGCTGGGCCGGAGGGAGAGAATGGCGGCGGAGCGGTTCGCCGGCGGGAAAACCCACCAACAGGTCGCGCAGGCGCTGGGCGTCTCGGCCTCGACCGTGCGGAACCAACTGCGCTCCGTTTACCGGAAGCTCGGCGTCACGGACAAGGCGGAACTGGCTCGGGTGTTGGGCGACTCCGCGTAAAGCGGGCTTTGCCGCCCCGCCCCGCCGGGAACGGTTTTGGAATCGAGACGGCATTGATTTGCAAAATCCCTCCTCACCTCCATTTTTCAAAGTCACGCAGTTACGTAGTAACGTAGGTCGGGTTAGCGTAGCGTCACCCGACAATAGGAGAAGTGGCTGCTCGGGCTCAGAAAGCGCCTCCACCGTTTAAATGGTTCTTACGCCGGACGTCTTTCGGCGGTACGACATCCGAGACGGACTTGATCGAAGAGGCGTCCAGGGTGGATGCTCTCTACAAAACCGGAGCAGAAAGGTTGCAGATCGTTGAATCTGACCAAGGGAAAGAGAAGTGAAGTCCGGCGGGGCGGGGCGTCACCGCGTGATTTTATTGG
>JACPZO010000038.1 GCA_016195465.1 Nitrospirota bacterium | reverse complement strand
TCATTCGACCGCCCCTCGGAAGGCACAAAAAAACCTCCCTCCGGACCCCGGGAGGAGGTTTCGACGCGAATATGGAGTCTTGAGTGTCCGGTTGATGATCATCTCGGTTCCTTCCCGGCCTCACGGGGCCGGATTAAAGGATCGGTCTTCTTTTACTTCATTTCCCTCGCCGTTGTCAAGCGTACCGGCGTCCGTTACTTGCCCTGGCGGCTTGAAATGCGAAAATCGTGTTTCCGAGGAAAGACTCCCAAGAGATTGAGCGTCACGCTCCAGGAGGCCTCGACGTGTTTTGTCCGGCCGTCGGACACGATACGGATGTTCTCCTCCTTCAAGGGGACGCCGGCGTCTTTCGCTTTCTCCACGATGGCCTTCCGGATGGTCTCGTCTTTTTCCGTAACTACGGAGAGCGACGCCTCCTTCATCGCTTCCTCCATCTTCAGGTACCCGTAATACATGCTTCCGTACAGGTACCCGAGATGGATCCCGATTCCCAGGACGAGCACGAGCATGATGCCGCAGAACGTGACCTTGCCGGCGGATCGATCCATCCTCAGTCCTCCTACCGAACGCTGTGTCCGATTCTCTCCCACCGAACCCATCGGTCGGAGCCGTCCCACGACCAGTAGACCACGAACGCCTTCCCGCGGATCTTCCCGAATGGAACGACACCCCAGTAGCGGCTGTCGTTCGAGTGGTCGCGGTTGTCTCCCATGACGAAGACCGTGTCCGGGGAAACCGTGAAAGGGCCGAAGTTGTCGCGCGGATCGACCTCGGCCGGCAGGACCATCGGAACGTCGTGGACCGCGTAGTCCTCCCGGAGCGGCCGGCCGTTGACGTAGACGGCCTTGTCCCGGACCTCGACCACGTCCCCCGGAAGACCGATTACCCGCTTGATGAAATCGCGCTCGTCGTCCCGCGGAAACTTGAAGACGATGATATCTCCCCGTTCCGGCTCTCCCCACGAAAGGACCTTCTTTTCCGTGAAGGGAATGCCGACGCCGTAAACGAACTTGTTCACCAGGATATGGTCTCCGATGTCCAGAGTCGGCAGCATCGAGCCGGACGGAATCTTGAATGCCTGAACGACGAACGTCCGGATCGTCAGGGCCAGAAGGATGGCGAGACCGAACGTCCAGACGTAATCGAGCAGGACGGCCAGCCGCCGGCTCCGGACCCGTTCTTGTATCCATTCAGAAACCTGCAACACGCATCCTCCCTGCGAAAAATTAATTGTAAATTGCAAATTGGAAATTGCAAATTGTAAATCGTAAAGCAAGAGCCCCCTACCGGCCGCTATCCGAGCCTCGTTCCCCAATTTCCAATTTACAATTTCCAATTTTCAATCGGTTTTTCTTCAGTCCTTGATCCTCAGCACCGCCAGGAACGCTTCCTGCGGGATCGAGACCCGGCCGACCTGCTTCATCCGCCTTTTCCCTTCCTTCTGCTTCTCCAGGAGCTTTCGCTTCCGGGTGATGTCCCCGCCGTAGCACTTGGCCGTAACGTTCTTTCGGAGGGCCGGGACAGTCTCCCGGGCAACCACCTTCGTCCCCAGCGCGGCCTGGATCGCCACCTCGTAGAGCTGGCGCGGAATGATCTCCTTCATCTTCTCCGCGAGCTGGCGCCCGCGACGGGGGGCCTTCTCCCGGTGAACGATGACGGACAGAGCGTCCACCGTCTCGCCGTTCAAGAGGAGGTCGAGCTTTACCAGGTCGGATGCCTTGTACCCGATCAGGTCGTAGTCGAAAGAGGCGTACCCCCGCGTGGCAGACTTGAGCCGGTCGTAGAAGTCCAGGACAACCTCATTCAGCGGAATCTCGTACGTCACCATCACCCGGTCGGGCCCGATGTACTTGAGATCGGTCTGCGTTCCCCTCCGCTCCTGGCACAAGGCGAGAATGGCGCCGACGTACTCCTCCGGGGTGATGACGACCGCCCGGATGAACGGCTCCTCGATGGAGTCGATCCGTCCTCTGTCGGGAAACGTCGCCGGGTTGTCGACGGAGACCGTCTCGCCGTCCGTCAGATGGACGCGATAAACGACTGTGGGCGCCGTGGAGATGAGCGAGAGGCGGAACTCCCGCTCGAGGCGCTCCTGGATGATCTCCATGTGGAGAAGCCCCAGGAACCCGCACCGGAAACCGAACCCCAGGGCCAGCGAGCTTTCCGGCTCGTAACTGAACGAGGCGTCGTTCAGCCGGAGCTTCTCCAGGGCGTCGCGGAGGTCCTCGTACTGGCTGCTGTCGATCGGGTAGAGGCCGGCGAAGACCATCGGCTTCACGTCCTTGTATCCCGGCAGGATCTCGGCCGGCCGGCGGTCTGCCTCGATGACCGTATCGCCGATCCGCGTGTCCTGGACGTCCCGGATTCCCGCGAGGACGTATCCGACTTCCCCGACGGAGAGGCTTTCCGCGGGGATCATCTTGAGGGCCATCGTCCCGACCGATAGGACCGGGTACTCGCCTCCGGTCGCCGCGAGGCGGATTCTCATTCCCGGAACGATCCGCCCGTCCACGACGCGAACCAGCATCACGACGCCCTGGTAGTTGTCGAACCAGGAATCGAAGAGAAGAGCCCGCAACGGAGCGTCCGGATCCCCCTTCGGCGCGGGAATCCCTCCGACGATCGCTTCCAGAATGTCGCTCGTTCCGCGCCCTTCCTTGGCGGAGGCCAGGACGGCCCGTGACGCGTCGATCCCGACGACATCCTCGATCTGGGCCCGCACCCGCTCCGGATCGGCCGCCGGCAGATCGATCTTGTTGATCACCGGAATCAGCTCCAGATTGTGTTCGATGGCGAGATACGCGTTGGCCAGAGTCTGGGCCTCGACCCCCTGCGCGGCGTCCACGACGAGGATCGCCCCTTCGCACGCCGCAAGGCTGCGAGAGACCTCGTACGTAAAATCGACGTGCCCCGGCGTATCGATGAGGTTCAAGATGTAGTTTTGCCCGTCCTTCGCCCTGTAATTGAGCCGGACGGCGTGCGCCTTGATCGTGATCCCCCGCTCCCGCTCCAGATCCATGTTGTCGAGGATCTGATCGGTCTTCTCGCGCGAGGAGATCGTCCCCGTCTCCTCGAGCAGGCGGTCGGCCAGCGTCGATTTGCCGTGATCGATATGGGCGATGATGCAGAAGTTTCGGATTCGATTAATCGACATAAATCACCGGCGCGCCGCCGACGGGGCACGTCCCACGCCCAGCCAGGCGACCCGCGCGGCCCCCAGCAGGCCCGCGTCCCCCCCCAGACCCGCGGGCAGGACCTTCGTCCGTTCCGCCAGCCATGAATACGTTCGCCGTTTCATTTCCTTCAGCATGTCCTCGATAAAGAAATCCCAGGCCTCCGCGGCCCCGCCGCCGATCAGGATCGCCTGAGGGTTGAGGAGGCTGATCACGCCGGCGGCCGCGATGCCGAGCGACCGGCCGACGCGGTGGAAGACCGACCGGGCCACGGCGTCTCCCTCCTTCGCCGCCAGCCAGACGTCACGGGCCGACAGCCTGTTCCATCCGCTCTCGTCCGCGGGGAGATACGCCGAATCGGCCCCTCCCTCGAGCGCTTCGCGCGCCATCCGCACGATCCCCGTGGCCGAGGCGAACATCTCCAGGCACCCGCGGCTCCCGCACCCGCAGACAGGGCCTTCGGGATCGACCATCACGTGCCCAACTTCACCCGCCGTCCCGTCCGCCCCGCGCCAGATCGTTCCATCCAGAACGATTCCCCCTCCCACGCCGGTCCCAAGCGTGTATAGGACGAAATGCCGGAAGGATGAACCCGCGCCGACCCACGCCTCGCCCAAAGCCGCCGCGTTGGCGTCGTTTTCCAGGAAAACCGGCAGGCCGACGGCCCGGCCCACGTCGGCGCGCAATGAAACGTCCCGCCATTCCGGAAAGTTGGCCGAGACGACGATCCGGCCCGTCGCTTGGTCCACAAGTCCCGGAGAGCCGATCCCGACGCCGATGACCCTTCCGCTCCCGGCCAGGCGCCTGACGAGCGAAGCGATCTCGCCGACGACCTCCGCCCCCCGGGATGGCGGAGTCGGGACCCTTTCGGCGTCCAGAATCTTCCCGTCCGGGTCGATCCGGGCGGCCCTGAGGTTCGTCCCGCCGAGATCCACACCGATCACGGTCGCCGGAGTCAACGACATGCCACCCGGTCTCCCCTTGCCCGTAACGGCCAATTCCCAGTCCGAACGGTCATACTACCACATCCGCCGCCGAACCCTCTCGGATTTGAGCGTCGGATACTCTCAAGAGACACCCCTCCTTGCGGTCACGGGAGAAACGCGGCCCCGCAGTCGGGACGTTCCCAGACCGTCACGCGGCGCAGGGACGCGCGAGCCGGAAGAAGCGGGGCGATCCGGTCCGCCAGCCAGCGGGCGATCCCCTCCGCCGAGGGAATGGCCGCGGCAAACGGGGCGACTTCATTCAAGAGGCGTCCCTCCATTGGTTCGAGGACCTCCCTCAGGGCATGCTGAACCTCTTCAAAATCGATGACAATCCCCCTCGAATCCAGGTCGGCCGAGGCCACGACCACATCCACCTTCCAGTCGTGCTCATGCGGCGCCTCGAGGCATCCGTTTTTTTCCGGAATCTGGTGGGAGGCCCGGAAGCCGCATCGAACCGTCAACTCAAACATTGGTCATCCATCCGACCCGCGTTGCAATCCGGCGGACCGGGATGCTATCTTGTGCATGGGCCGAACATCCCGGCGCCGGCGGATCTCGGCCGGCCGCGGGTTTACCGCTCCTCCCGCTCGGCCGGAGGCCCACTCGATCTGGCGAATCAGCCCCAGGAGGAGCGACACCTCCCGCGTTGTCAACTCCGCTCGACCGAACAGGAGGCGAACCTCATCGAACACCGCGTTCGGGTTCTGCCGATTGAGGTACCCGATTTCCAGAAAAACGCCCTTCATCCGATCGAGGAGTTTCCTGCGAGCCCGAGCCGGCGCGAGGTCGGCCCGATCGGGTCCGCCGGACTTCATCCGGGACGCGGTGAGCGCGCCCAACGTGACCGCGACGGCGTGAGAGAGGTTCAGCGAGGGACAAGCGGCGGATGTGGGGACCCGGAGAAACCGATCGCAAGCGCGCCGATCGGCCCCCGTCAGGCCCGTCGATTCCGGTCCGAAAAGGACGGCGACCGTGCGGCCCGCCCCGACCAACTCCATGACGCGCCGGCCCGAGGCGAAGACGGAACCGGCGCTTCGCCGGACCGTCGCGCCGACGACGATTTCCGCGTCGGCCACGGCTTCGTCCACGTTCTCGAATACGCGGACGCGATCGAGGACGGCCTGGGAATGGTAGGCGATCGTACGGGCCTCATCGCCCCGGGGATCCGCCTCCGGCGCGACGACCCGCAGGTCCCGGACGCCGAAGTTGTCGCAGACACGGGCAACGGCCCCGATGTTGCCCGCCCGCGCCGGACGAACCAGGACGACGACGAGCCGCCCCGCGCAGGTTCCATCAAGACGATCTATGGCTTTGTCTCGGACTTCGGTTTCACATCTGCCGGAGGGGTGGCGGCTGGCGGCGCCCCCGGCGCCGGCCCGGGCTCGGCCGGGGCGATCTTCACGCGGTCGGAAGGAGTCGACTCGATCTTCACGTCCGAAAGCTTGAGCTTCCCCTTCTTGGCCGTCTCGACCGACAACCGTCCGCGAAGCTCCGTGACTCCGTCATCCGTGACCTCGATCGTCACGATCGTTTCATCCAGCGCCTTTCCCTTCGACATTTTCAGCTCGTACCGGCCCGGCATGAGCGTCACGGCAAACGAGAAGTCCCCGAAGGGCGTGGCGTCCGTCTTCCCGACGAGGTTCTCCCCCGAGACCAGCTTGACGGCCGTGCCGCCCGCCGCCGTCGGCTTCACGATCTTCACGTCGACCGGCTGTGCCCGGAGAGGAGAGGCACCGATCGGAATTGCGGCGACCAGCAGTCCCGCCAGCACGACCCATCCGCCGAAACGAGATTTCCGCCTCATGTTTTCTTCCTCCCCATCAGGCCGAACCATTCGCCCCTTGACTCAGCGTCGAATAATCTCACGATCTCCCCGGAAAATCAACGGAATCGAGATCCGCCCTCTCCCTCCCGCGGGACGGCCATGAGGGTCTGCCCCGAAGGTCACATGTTCGAGGAGAGGCTCGTCTCCTCGTGCCCCTTCTGCCATCCGGATGTTCACCTCGTCCCGAACCGGCCTCCCCGGCCGTGGGTTTCCTTCCTCCTGTCGCTCCTGATATTCGGCGGGGGGCAATTCTACAACGGCCGGAAGGCGCGGGGCATCCTCACCTTTTTCGGCTTAGCGGCCGGCACCTTCTCCACATGGTACGGCATCGTCGAGTTCCCCGGAAACCGAGAGAGCGGGATCGGCCTCATCATGGCAGGACTCGTGCTCGCGATCCCCGTCTGGCTCTTCTCCCTGGCCGACGCCTACGAAGATGCCGTCGAGATCGGAACGGGCGTCGCCGCCCTCACGGAGCGGAACCCACGGGTCGCGGCCCTCTTGAACCTTCTTCCTCGAACTTGGGGGTTCGGCTACATATACGCCGGAGAGGTGCGGATGGGCGTTCTTCTCTTCGCCGCCGGATTCGTCCTCACGATCTGGGCAACGAGAAGCGGCCTCGGGGTCCTCGCTTCCTTCCTTACGCTCGTCCAGCTCGCGACGTCCGCTCATGCCTACGCGATGACGCGCCGCGCCCAGAAGCTCGCCGCCGCGAAACACCGCGCGCGCCTGCGCGAAATCCCGTCCCGCGGGCCGTGGGTCTTCCGAATCGCCGCCGGGCTGATCGTCCTCTTCGAGCTTGCCCTGGCGGCTCTGCATGGCCTTGCCGCCTTTACCCCTGCGCTCTGAGGCTGTTGGACGGCGATGTGATCGGGTGGTCGGACGACCGGCTCGGTTTGTTCTTTTCTCCGTTTCACCGATTCTCCGATTCACCCATTCGGCTATTGACCTATCTACGGGATCCGGTAGACGAACTGGTGCCCGCATTTCGTACAGCCGACACGGTAGGCTTTCCCCGGCTCGACTGCCTTGAGGCGCATCGCGTGGCCGCAGATCGAGCACGTGACTTGCCGGGGATCGGCCGACGGCGCCGCCTCCTTCGGCCGATCCGCGACCGGCGCCTCGACCTTGGGCGCGACCGGCCTCCCGCGCTCTTCGGCCTCCGCCGCTCCGGCGTTCGCGTCGCCGATCTCCCTCGAGCCGCAGTTCCAGCATTCCGCCGAGATGAACGTCTTCCCCAGAGATTCCAGGTCATCCGGCTTCACCAAGGCGATGTCGTTCAGCCCGCCCCCGGAGTAAGTAGCCACAAAACGAAAAAGCGGCTCGGGATGGAAGACGCCCTTGAACATCTTCTCGTTTCCACACTGGCGGCACTTCGGCATGCGTCCTCCCCTCCCCTGCGAAGAGCGGCAGATTGTAAATTGGAAATTGTAAATTGCAAATTGTAAAGCAAAAGCCCCTCGCACTGGCCGTTATCCGAGCCTCGTTTACCGATTTGCAATTTCAAATTTGCAATTTCCAATTTTCAATCGGCTCTTCCTCGGAAGGCGATCTCCTTCCGCGCCTCGTTCAAGACAAGGAGAAAAACGGCGAACGGAACCAGGAACAGCCACCCCGCGAGCGGAACCGGGTGGGTCCCGAAGACGGCGTTCAGAGCCGGATGATAGACGATTGCGGCCTGCAACGCCACCTCGCACGCCATTCCCCACAGGAGCAGCCGGTTGCCCAAGAACCCGATCCGCCGGACCGGCGTCGTCTCGCTTCGCGACGTGAGCCCGTTCGCCACCTGGGTCACGACGATGGCGGTCAGGCACATCGTCGTCGCCTGCATGTACAAAGGATCCGATGGCGCGAGAGGCGTCCCCCACTTCCATCCTCCGGCCGCGAGCACCCAGAAGTATCCGGCCAGTCCCGCCGCCGCCTCGACCGGTCCCAGGAGCAGGTAGGCCCGCGAGAGCAGGGGCCAGGAAAGAAGCCTTTCCGTCCGCGGCCGCGGCGGACGGCGCATGACGTCCGGTTCCGGCTTCTCTCGTCCAAGGGCCAGGGCCGGCAGCATGTCCGTCCCGAGGTCGACGGCGAGGATCTGGATGACCGTCAAAGGAAGGGGAATGGAAAAGATCGCGAAGGCAAGATACGGAACGACCTCCGGAACGTTCGAAGTCAGAATGTACGAGAGGAACTTCTTGATGTTGGCGTAGACGGCCCTCCCTTCCTCGATTCCGGCGACGATGCTGGCGAAGTTGTCGTCGAGCAGGACGACGTCCGAAGCCTCCTTGGCCACCTCCGTTCCGGCCATCCCCATGGCAACGCCGATATCGGCCTTCTTGAGCGCCGGCGCGTCGTTGACGCCGTCGCCCGTCACGGCGACGATCTCCCCCGTCCGCTTCAGCGCGGAAACGATCGCGAGCTTGTGCGCCGGGGTCATCCTCGCGAAGACGGCCCCTGGGGTTTCGACCGCCTGGCGGAGGCTCCCGGCTCCTTGAAGATCGCCGGGCGTGAACACCCGGATCGCTCCGCCGTCCCCTAGTCCGACCCGGTCCGCCACGGCCCTGGCCGTCTCGGCGCTGTCCCCCGTCACCATGATCACGCGGACCCCCGCCTCCCGGCAGACTGCGACGGCCCCCGGGACTTCGGGCCGCGGCGGGTCTTCCATCCCGACGAGCCCCAGGAACGTGAACCCGTCTTCCGGAATTCCAGCCCCCTCGCCCAAGTCGTTCTTCTCGGCGACAGCCAGCACGCGCATCGCCCCTTGGGCCATCTCCCGCGCCGACGCCAGGATCGTTTCCCGCGTCTCGGCCGTCATCGGGCCGTCCCCTTCCTCATTCGCCCGCCGATCGCACCGCTCGGCCACGACTTCGGGCGCGCCCTTGAGGAAGGCCGCCAGCCTTCCGTCCGGCTGTCGGATGAGGGTCGTCATCCTCTTCCGGACGGAATCGAACGGGATTTCGTCGACCCTTGCGTTCTCGGTTCTCGCCGCTCCGGGATCGATGACGTTCGCCGCCGCCGCGACGAGCGCCGTTTCGGTCGGATCTCCCGTCCATTGCCCCGATCGGGACACCTCCGCGTCCGAGGCCAGAACCGCCGCCCTGAAGAACCGGACGAGCGCTGGGGCCGAGGCATGGGCTGCGCTGACCTTCCCGGCATCGAACCATTCGCCCGCGATCCAGAGCCGCCGGGCCGCCATGACGTTCCGCGTCAACGTCCCGGTCTTGTCGGTGCAGATCACCGTCGCGCAACCCAGCGTTTCGACGGCGGAGAGCGTCCGCACCAGGACCTTCCGCGCGGCCATTCGCCTCGCGGCCGCGGCCAGGGACAGCGTCACGGTCGGCAGGAGTCCTTCCGGAACGAGGGCGACGATGACGCCCAGGGCGAACAGGAAGTTCTGCCAGAACCCTCTGCCCAGGTATATGCCGAACGCGAAGAACACGATCCCGACCACGACGGCGATGGCCGCCAGCCGCCGCGAGAGCCTGGCGACTTCTCGCTCCAGGGGCGTCGCCTCCGCTCGAACACGGCCGGTCATATGGGCGACCTTCCCAAACTCGGTCTGCATCCCGGTGGCGAACACGATTCCCAGGCCGCGGCCGCGGACGACGGTCGTTCCGGCGAACGCAAGGTTCGATGCCTCGATCCGCTCGACGCCTTGGGCCGGCTCGCTGTTCCTGTCCAGCGGACGCGACTCGCCGGTCAACGGCGCGTTGTTCACCTGAAGGCCGTGGCACTCCAGGATCCGTACATCCGCCGGAACGCGCCCTCCCTCGGCCAGAAAAACAAGGTCTCCCGGGACGAGCCGGCCGGCGTCGACCTGGACCTCCCGATTTTGCCGGCGGACGAGCACCGACAGGGGAAGCAAGCGCGCCAGGGCCTCGAGCTCTCTCTCCGCCCTGTACTCCTGCCAGAACGAGAAGACCGCGTTGATGACGATCACCGCGACGATCGCCCCCCCCAGGAACTGCATCCCCTCCCCCGGCCCGAGCCGGTGGGCGGCGAACGCGATCGCGGCCGCGACCCACAGGAGGAGAGCGAAAAAGTGCGTGAACTTGGCCAGAAACAGGAGAAATAACGACGTCCGGGCGGGGGCTTGCAGCACATTTTGACCGTGGAAGGTCAGGCGCTGAAGGGCCTCTCCATCCGAGAGACCCTCGGGATGCGACCGCAGGACCGAGTAGACCTCGGCGGCCGGGATCTCGTGGATTCCCACGCGGCGTCTCTCCTAGCCGGGACGAAAGACCAGGAGATCGCAGGGGGTTTCCCGGAAAAGGATCTCGAGAGGATGGCTCCTCAGCATCCGCCGCGAAGCGTCCCGCCGCGTCACGGCCGTCAGGATCGCCTCGGCGTGAAGCTCGACGGCCCGGGCCATCGTCTCCCGGCACGCGAAGGGAACGATCGAGAAATGCTCTTCCGCCTCCCGCCCTTCTCCGCGGAGGGCCGTCCGGATCGGGGCGGCGATCTCACCCGCCCGCGTCTCGTGGCGCCTGAAGACCGACGGCGCGGCCTCCCGCAGGAATCCGCTCGATTTCTCGAAAACGGTGAGGATTTCCCCGCGGACGTGCGCGGCGCGGGCAAGCATGGAGACGACCGGCGCCAGATGGGCCGCGAGCGCCTCGTCGGGGCCGAGAGAGACCAACACCTTGCGAGGATGGGCCAGCCTGCCCGGGTCCACGACCCGGACGGCCAGAACGGAGCAGGGAAGCTCCGCCATCATCCACCGGGAGACCGTCCGGATGAAGTAGCGGTTCTCCCTCGCGTGGCGCCGGCGGGCGGCGGCCATGGCGAGATCGATCTTCTCCTCCAGGACGACGGCGGCGATCTGGGGGCATGTCCGCCCCTCCCGGATGAGGCCGGTCGCCTCGATCTGGGACGCGCGGCCCTCGCGGACGATCCGTTCCACAGAGGCCATCGCCGCGTCCTTTTCCTCCCCGGTCGCACGAGGAGGAAGAACGGTCAGGACGTGGAGACTCGCGCCCGAGGCGTGCGCGAACCGGACGGCGTACCGAGCCACCGCCTCCGCGTTGAACGATCCGTCGACGGCCATGAGGATGCGCGAGAACGGACGGATTGTCATCTATGAGTTGATCGGTGAATCGGTGAATCGGTGAATGGGTGAATAGGAACGCTCGCGACAACCCGATGGGTCACTCTTCAATAATCTCAAATTTCCGATTTTCAATTTTCAATTCTCAATTTTCAATGTCAATCCAGCCGCCTAAAAAACCGGATACTTCCCCCTCGAAAGACCGTCGCAGAACCGGGGAATGTCGTCCAGGGCCGCGTCCACGAGGACCCGGACCTGGCCGGCGATCGCATCGAAGCTGAACCCTTTCTTGACGGCGACCCGGACGGCGGAAACGGTCGGCCGGTTCACGGGCGTTCCGATCTGCGAGCAAAGCCAGACGGTCGCTTCCCGAACACCCTTGATCTGCTGGTAGATATCGTTCGCGATCCGGTCGCTCAGAACGTTGTAGATCTTTCCGACGTGCGAGACCGGATTCTTTCCGGCCGCCGCCTCGGCCCCCCCCGGCCGGTGAAGCGCGATGATGCCGTTAACCCGGTTTCCCCGTCCCACCTGCCCGCTGTCCGCATCCTCGGCCGACGTCCCGAGGACCGAGAGGTACATCCCCGCCATCCCGCGGCCCCGGGCGTCCAGCGCGTTCATCTCCACGCGGACCCGCTCGAAGTCGCCTCGCCGCTCCTTCACGAAATCGTGGACGGAATCCAGGATCTCGCCCTTTCGTTTGAAGTAGATCGATTCGCGATCGATGAACCGGTCGATCAGCGGCATGGCGACCGTCAGCGAGAGGTCCTTTCCCGCGCGCCATCCCATCACCTTCACGTCCTCCCCCGTCTCGGGGAACCCTTCCTTGAACGACTTGCCGTTCAGGTGCCGCTCGACCTCCAGAACGACCCTCTCCGTATCGGTCAATGGGGCGTACCCCACGGCCGCCGACGTATCGTTGGCCCCAAGCACGGCCGATTCGCTCTTAAAAAGGGCGGTCAGCTCCTCCGAACCGGGCCGCATTTCGACCTGGTAGTCGATGTCCTTCTCCGGATCGACAAACCGGAGGTGCTTCCGGACCCAGCGTCTCGCGGCGGCGACCGCGACGGCTTCCACGTCGATCCCTTTCCCGTCCGCCTGCCAGAGGGCGCGGTCCCCCATCACGAGGCGCATCGGCTCGATTACGCGCCCGCCGCCGAACCGACGCTCGACCCGCCCGGCCACCAGGAGTCCCTTGTCGCAGTTGTGATGGAGGATGGTCCCGAACCTCTTCCGGTACTCCTTCGAGAGCCCGATCGACACCTCCTCCATGATCCCGTCGCAGATCGAGTCCGGGTGCCCCGTCCCCTTCCTTTCCACGATCTCCACGGCCCGGTCGCAGACCAGCGGGCCTTCGTCCAGTTCGACCACGATCCGTTTCAACCGCTCGCTCGCTCGATCCACCCCCGCTCCTCCATGAATGCCAGTACCCTCGACGCCCCGGCTTCCGCCGGCCCGCCGCCCCCGCACGTGACTTCAGGCGCCTCGGGGGCCTCATACGCCGCTCCCAGGCCGGGAACCGTGCCGCTCTCCCCGGATCGCCCCTTCCCGTAAATCCCCTTGGGGTCGCGGGCCACGCAGATATCGAGGGGCGTGTCCACAAAGACCTCCGCGAACAGCGGAAGGACCTCCCTTCCCCTGGCTCGATACGCGCGCCTGTTGCCCGTCGCGTCGATCAGTACGGGCACGCCTTTCTCCACGAACATCCGGGCCAGCTCCACGATGGCCCCGTAGAACCAGTCCCTCTCCTTCTCGGAGTAGTCCGGCTCCGGCGTCAGCAACCGCCTCATGGCGTCCGATTCGAGGACGACCGGATCGAGCCCCCGCCTTCGCATTCCGTCCGCCACCGCCCCGGCCAGCGTGCTCTTCCCCGACGCCGGGAGGCCCGTGAACCAGATGCAGAACGAGGGCTTCATCGATAGCGGATCGGGCGTGTCACTCCCCGCTCAGGTACCGCTCCACGAGTTCGGGATCGAAGCGGTCGGCCGCCAGCACGCGCCGAATGAAAAGAAAAACCGCCTCCCGAACGTTCCGGGCGAGCGTGGGATACCACAACGGGGAAGCGATCACGAGCCCTCGAAAGGCGAAGAACGGCGCCGCCGTCTCCAGGACTTCCCGGTCTCCCGTTCGTTCCAGGTACTCAGACCAAAACAGCTTGAAGAGATCGGCGAACGGCCCTTCAAAACGTCCCGTGGATCGCAACGCCTCGAACAGGTAGTTGATCGAGAGCGACGTCACGTCGTCCGCGGGTTCTCCCCACTCTCCCCGCGCCCGGTCGAGAACGGAGAAGTCCGTCCCCTCGCGGAAGAGGATGTTCCAAGGATGGAAGTCGCCATGGACCTGCCTCAGCCGGTCCGTTCGATTCTTGATTCGCCATCGCCATCGAACCGCCGCGACCTCCACCTCCTCCAGGAACGAAGGGGGAGCCGGGGGAAAGTCGGCGGGATACGAATCGGCCAGACCCATCAGGCATTCGCCGTGGCCCACCAGCTCGCGGATCCGGCGGACGTACAGTCCCGGATCGGGCCCCCGAACGGCGTGGATCTCGGCCAGGTAGGCGGCGAGCGCTGCGCAACGATCGCGGTCAAGGTCCGAAAGACGCCCCGCGTGCATGATCCGGTCGAGGTCCCTGGCGTACTGACCGCCGGACGCGAACTCCGTCAGGACAAAGAACTCCTCCGCCCGTCCGACGGAGACGAGACGGTCCGGAAGAATCGCCCCGACGTCCAGGGACCGGACATGGCGTGGAAGACGCGGGAAGACGTCGTTTCCCCAGATCATCGCCGCCGCGCGATCGGCCTTGTGCTCGTGCCCGAAGGGGCCGGGCGCCATGGTCTCCAGGACGACTCGGAACGTCCGTCCCCGCGCTTCGTAATCGACCAGAAGGGGAACGCCGTAGCCGTAGGATTTGATCTCTTCGGCGGACTCTCCCTGAAGGGGAGCGACCGAGACGACCCGGGCCGGCGCATCGAGGAGCCGCGAGAGATACTCCTCGATTCTTTCGGCGGACAAGGCGGCCGGCAAGGCGGAGGTCGCGCGGGACATCGCATCTCTCCGTGGGTTGGGGGTTTTCGCGCGGGCTGTCGAATAATACCATCGCACGGATTCCATGACAACATTCTTGCCGCACCGCCCGCGCCTCCCTCTTGCGCCGGGGACTGGAGATGTTTAATATACGACTCAGCCTGAATGTGCAATCCAGGCGCGCACCCGGGAGGAACAACTGATGAAACGCATTCTGCTTTTCCTGGCCGTCAACGTTCTCGTGATCGTCACGATCGGCATCGTCACGAGCGTCCTGGGCATCCGCCCGTACATCACGCAGTACGGGATCGATTTCCAGGCGCTCCTGGCCTTCTCGGCCGTCGTCGGTTTCTCGGGCGCCTTCATCTCCCTGGCCCTGTCCCGCGTCATGGCCAAATGGATGATGGGCGTCCAGGTGCTGGATCCCCAGGCCCATCTTTCGAACGACGCCCGGGAGCTGGTTGTCCAGGTCCACCGCCTGGCCAAGCAGGCGGGCCTCTCCGCCATGCCCCAGGTTGGCGTGTACGAGTCCGAAGAGGTGAACGCGTTTGCCACCGGCCCCACGAAGAACCGATCACTCGTGGCCGTCTCTTCCGGGCTCCTCGCCCGGATGGATCAGCAGGCGGTCGAGGGCGTTCTCGCCCACGAGATCTCCCACGTGGCCAACGGCGACATGGTGACAATGACATTGATCCAGGGCGTCATCAACACGTTCGTCGTCTTCCTCTCGCGCGTGGCCGCATACGTGGTCACGATGTTCTTCCGCCGGGACGAGGACGAGGGGGGGTTCCCCTACCTCGTCAACATGATCGCCGTGATCGTCTTCGACATCCTCTTCTCGATCCTCGGCAGCATCGTGGTCATGTACTTCTCGCGGATCCGCGAGTTCCGGGCGGACGCGGGCGGCGCGAGACTCGCCGGCCGAGAGCGGATGGTCCACGCGCTCGAATCGCTCAAGAAGAGCGTCGAGCTCGTGGACACGCAGCAGACCGCCCTGGCCACGCTCAAGATCTCGGGCGGCGCGAAGGGATGGATGAAGCTCTTCGCGTCCCATCCCGACCTGGACGAACGGATCGCCCGCCTCAAGGCCGGCGCGTAAACGACATTCCATCCAGGGGAGCGGCTCAGGCCGCTCCCCCTTTTTCTTGTCTTGGGCACTCAAGGAGAAGCTTTCATCCAGCTCCCATGCCCCCCCTTGGCCGCGTCCTTCAGGCGGTTCTTGCCGCCGCCTTTCCCCTGCTTCTTCCCGCCCGATCCGACGCGGCCACGGAGGCATCGGCGGCCTGGGCGGCCGCCCGCGACGCAATTCTCACGGAGACGGGCTATTCATCGTCCGGTCCCCCGGCGTTCCGACACTTCTCCTCCTCGCCCGCCGCAGGCACGATCGTCACGCTGAGCCGCGCGGGCCGGACGCGGGCCTGCCAGGGAAGTCTTCACCCCGAGGCCGTAACGCTTGACGAAGAGGCTGTCCGGCTTGCCCGCACCGTTGCCGCCGGCGACCCCCGGTATCCGGCCGTTCGGTCATCGGAACTCCCCGGCCTCACGCTTCGCGTTTCCCTCGTTCGCGCGATCCACCCCGTCGCCCGGCCCGACGCTCTGAATCCGTCGCGAGACGGTCTCTGGCTGCGAGGCGGGGAGGGCGGCGAAAAGAACGCAATCATCCTCCCCGGCGAAGCGAAAACCGCGCGCTACATGGCCGATGAAGCCGCTCGCCGGGCCCGTATCCGTGCGGGCGACCCGGTCGAGTGGTTCCGCCTTGTCCTCGAATGGCACGAAGCCCCCCTTGCCCCGACAACTTCCCTCGCTGGAGGCCAGTGAATGCGACCCGAATCGGCGCGCGGCAGATGCCTCGTTTTCCTCTTATTCATCGTATTTCTTATTTCGGCCAACGCCGCCGATGTCCTTGCCGCGGGCGCCACGGTCAAGGGACTCGTCCTCGCCGCGCCGGGTGACCAGCCTGTCGCCGGAGCGAGGGTGATCCTCACGCCCGCCTCCGGCGAGAAAGCTTTGCGGGCCGAGACGGACGCAAAAGGCCTCTTCCGCTTCCGGGAGGTCAAGGCCGGGATCTATTCGATCCAGGGCATCGCGACGGGATACATCTCCCGATATCCCGAGCGGATTACGATAGGGCCTGACGGAGGCCCCGCCGGCCTGCTTGTCCGCCTGGACCGCCCGGGAGCCGTTTCCGGGACCGTCACGGACGAGAAGGGCGGCCCCGTGGCCGGCGCCAGGATCTCGGCCTCGTGGGGAATGAAGCCGTTCGTCGTCACGGACGCCGACGGAACGTTCAGACTGACCGGACTCGCTCCGGGGACCGCCTTCCTCAACGTTCGCGCCCGGGGTTTCGCCCGTCATCAACAGCCCGCCGTCGCCGTCGAAGCCGGCGGCGAGACGCGGGGGGTCTCCCTCACGCTCCGGCCGGGCGGATCGATCGCCGGCCGCGTGGTTCACC
Source organism: Nitrospirota bacterium (assembly GCA_016195465.1). Lineage (GTDB taxonomy): Bacteria > Nitrospirota > RBG-16-64-22 > RBG-16-64-22 > RBG-16-64-22 > RBG-16-64-22. The sequence continues at coordinate 1,204 of JACPZO010000038.1, read as the reverse complement.
GGGAATCCGGAAAACCGCTCGCCCGGGTTCAAATCAGTGTCTCCGGGCCGGCGTACGATTCGACGCGGACGGACGCGGCGGGACGGTTCCGGATCGACTATCTCGCGCCGGGAGCCTACCGGGTCAACGTCAACAAAGAGGGTTTCGAGTATTCGGGGACGGGGAATATCCAGGTCGAACCGGGAAGCGCGGCGGAGGTCCAGCCCCTGGCCCTTTCCCTCCGCCCGCCCGCGCTGGACCTGCACCTCTCGGAGAACGTCTTCACGACCCACGAGGACGCCGCCATCCGCGTCCGCGTCTTCCGCGTGCCGAGGATCGAGTTCTCCCTCCGCGGCGTACCCATCGCGGACTACATTGCCGCTCTCCAGGAAGGCGCTCCTTCACGGACCCTCGATCCGGCCCGCTTCAAGATCGTCCGCACGTGGGAGTCCCGCCCCCTCTATAAGAGGACGTATCAGGAGATCTACGGGCGAAGGGAGAAAATCGGAAAGCTCCCGGCGGGAGCGTACCTCCTCACCGCGCGGTCGGAGGGAATGCCCGAACGCCAGGCCCTGATCCTCGCCACGGATCTCGCCGTCTTTGTCAAGGATTCCCCGGACGAAACCCTCCTCTACGCATCATCCTTCCGGACGACCCGACCCGCGGCGGGCGCCGAAGTCTCGGTCCTGGAAGGAAAGCGCGTCGCGCAGACGGGGCGGACCGACGAGTCGGGTCTTTTGCGTATTCGGAAGCCATCGGGGGAAACGTGGGGCGCGAGCTTCGTGGTCGTCCGGTCCGGCAAGGACCTCGCCGTCGCGGCGAGAATCCCCTCGGGATACCGGACGGCCAAGACGACCAAGGCGTACGTCTACACCGACCGACCCGTCTACCGGCCTGGGCAGGAGGTCTTCTTCAAGGGGATCGTTCGCGAGGACAAGGGAGACTCGTACACCGTCGTTCCCGGTCAGAAAGTCCAGATGGAGATCCGTGACGCCGCCGGCAGCCTGGTCACGAGCCAGGATCTCGTCACGAACGAGCGCGGCGCGTTCGACGGGAAGCTCGTCCTCGCCGACGAGCCGCCCCTCGGCGACTACCGGATCACCGCGCGCGTCGGCGCAGACCACCACGAGTCGGCCTTCCGCGTCCTCGAATACAGGAAACCGGAGTACCGGGTGATCGTCAAGCCGTCGGCCCCGCGGGTCGTCGGCGGACAGGCGTTCTCCGT
>JACPZO010000103.1 GCA_016195465.1 Nitrospirota bacterium | reverse complement strand
TCCGCCGGCGCCCGGCGCGATGTTCTGGTCGAGAACGGCGACCGCCTTCCGCCCCCCGAGCGCGGCCGAGACCGCCGCCCCCGGCCAGGGGCGCGTCACGCGAAGACGCAGCAAGCCGATTTTCATCCCTTCCTCCCGCAAGCGGTTCACGGCCGCCTTCCCCCGCGTCGCCATGGCGTTCGACATGACGAGGACCAGGTCGGCGTCTTCCATCCGGTGCTCTTCCACGAAACCGTAACGCCGCCCGAAGAGCTTTTCGAACTCGGCCGCGGCCTCCTCGTGAGCGGCGAGGGCGTTCCCGGCAGCCAAGTGCTGTTGGTATCGGAAGTAAGAATAGATGAAGCCGCCCAGGACGGCGATCCCCTGCGCCATCGGATGAGATGCCCGGATGAAGGCGTGCTTCGGCCTGTACGGCGGCAGGTACTCCTTCACGGCCGAAGCGTCCGGCAGGACGACCGGCTCCCGCGTGAACGACAGCGTAAAGCCGTCCATGTTGACGATGGCGGGGAGGAGAACGCGGGCGTCCTCGCCGATCCGGTAGGCGATGAGGATCGAGTCCACGATCTCCTGACACGTCTCGCAGTGGATCTGGAGAAAACCGGAATCCCGCGCCGCCAGGACGTCGTTGTGGTCGGACTCGAGCGTGATCGGCGAGGCCAGCCCCCGGGAGACGTTCACGAGAACGAACGGGACGCGCCAGCCGGAGACGGTGAAAAGGACTTCCATCGCGTAGAGAAGGCCCTGGCTCGACGTCGCCGTGAAGACCCGCGCGCCGGCCGCCGCGGCCGCGCCGGCCGCCGTCACCATGGAGTGCTCGGAGTCCATCGTGACGAACTTCCCCCGCATCGTCCCGTCGGTGAACCAGCGGGAGAGCGTCTCGATAATCTCCGTCTGGGGCGTGATGGGATACGCGGGAACGTACTCCGCCTCCGCCAGCCGCGCCCCCCACGCCGCCGCCATGTTCCCCGTCATCATCCGCGCGGCGCTCACCACGTCCGGACCTCCTTCTCCTCCGCGACGGCCTTCGTCGGGCACTCCTCGACGCAGATGAGGCACCCCTTGCAGTGGTCGTAGTCGATGTGCGGGTTGTCCTTCTCGTCGAGCGAAATGGCCCCTTCGGGACACCGGACGAAGCAGATCCAGCACTGGTTGCAGAGCGCGAGGTCGATCACGGGACGGACGGTCCGCCAACCGCCCGTCTTCCGGAGAGGCATGTTCCCGGGGGCGTAGACGGACGGCGTCCCGACGGTCGGATCGTCGTAGGCGGGAACGCTCAGTGGGACGGACGGCTCGGGCGCGCCCGGCCGATCGACGGTCAGCGGCGGAACGTCCGCGGCGGCGAGACAGGCGCGGGCCAGCTCTTCGTTCTTCCGGATCAGGGCTTCCGGCAGGCCGATCTCCGACAGCTCCTCGCGCGCGGCGGAGAGCGCGGCGTCATCCGCGATACCGGCCGCCCGGCAGGAGAGGGCCCCCATCGCCGCGGACACGGCGGCGCGGTGGCCCAGGATCCGCTGGGCGGTTTCCGTCACGTCGAGCGTGAAGACCCTGACGCCTTCCGGAATGGAATAGCGCTCGCGGACGGCCTCGGCCGGGTTCGCGGAGTTGAGGATCAGGATGCCGTCGGGCGCGAGGCCGGAGAGGGGCGCGACGAGCGGATCGTCGAGAAGGGAGTCGTCGGCGATGACGACGATGTCCGGCGCGGCGATCGAGCCGCGTTCGAGGACGAGCGTCCGGTCGATCCGGGTGAAGGCGGCGATTGGCGCGCCCCGCCGCTCCGCCCCGTAGACGGGCGAGTCCTGGGCGAAGAGGCCGGACCGGAAGGCGGCCGTCCCGAGAATGCGGCTCGCCGTCTTCATCCCGTGGCCGCCACGGCCGTGAAACCGCACGCGAAGCATGAGCCTCTCCAGGCACCGGCGGGAATCCTATGGCTCCAAACCGAATTCTACATCCCTGGAAAGCGGCGGTCAACGCGCGCGGATTAGCAGGCTGCGGAAAAAGTCTCCTCTCCCCCTGCCAGGGGGAGAGGACGAGGGTGAGGGGGTTAAGCAAACCGTTTATTCCATTGGCCCTCACCCCAGCCCTCTCCCGGAGGGAGAGGGGGCAAAACGGGTTTTTCAGCATCCTGTTAAGTTGCGGGAGGGAAGCCAGGCCGGGCGCTTGTACGGCTGAACCCCCGTCTGTGCGTGAGCGGACAGGACGGCTATAAATAGGGTGGAACAACGACCGCTTACGAGCGCTGCCGTTGTCGAGCTCGGAACTCCCAAGGCGGGAGGGGGTTATATTCCGTCCAGATGCCCAGCCGCTGCTTGCGGGCCTCGCTCTCGGCGTCGAGGTAGATGGACTTGTGCGGGCGCCTGAGATACTCCATGTAGGCCCATGCGTACCCCTTCTGGACAATTGCCAAGTTCACATCCAGCCCGTCTTTGCGAATCCGACAGACTTCCCTCTTGTAGGTTTTCGCCCCGGTCGTCTCGACCTCCACGGTTTGCCCCTCGACAAGGCCGGCGAGAAAAGCTTTCGCTTCCTCACCGTAAGGCTGGCCGGGCTTTCCGCGCTTCGAGGTTTCCGGCGCGTCGATGCCGTAGAGCCGGCAGGCGATCTTTCCGCTGTCCGTCCTGATCGTCACTGTGTCGCCGTCGGTGACCCGTGTCACCGTGCCCGCGAATTTCTCCCGTGCGAACGCCGGGTGTGAAAGAAAGACGGAGATCAGCAGGCAGGCCGCAACCCGCCGTGTCACGATTCGGCGCTCCGGCCGGGCCGCTAGGCGGCGGCCCGGGTCTCGCCGGCGCGAAGAAGATCGGCCAGACCCAGGAGGCGGATCTTCATTTCGTGCCGGGCCGGCACGTTGTCCAGATAGAGATCGCCGCCCGCTTCGCGGGCTTCCCTCCGGGCCGTGAGGAAGAGTTGGAGACCGGTCATGTCGATCTCATCGAGGTCGGCGAGATCGAGGACCAGCCGGCTGCTCTGCCTCACGGCGCTTCGGAGCGTTTGCTTCAGGTCGTCGTGGAGATGGACGGTCGCATGGCCGATGATGGGGACGTGCAGGAAGCGCCCGCCGCCCGATCTGGCGGGCTTTGAGGTCATGGGGCGATGTTTTAAAACCTTTCCCGTCGCAGACATTCGTTCCCTCCCCTCGCAAGGGGGGCCGCCGTGGGGGCCCCGCGCTCCCGGGAATCCTTTGACCTGCCTTATCGGACAGTTCGCGGGGGAACATTAGCCGGCCTGGAGGCGCGCCGGGAATCTTGGGGGGTGTTGGATTGACCGGCTGGGGGGAGAAGAGCGGTTAGGCGACGATCTTGATCCGGGTATTGGTCTCGTCGAGGCCGTCCATGATGCTCCCGTGCCGAGCCATCGCCTGGATGTATTCGGCCACTTCGTGGGCGATGGTCTCGCCCGGAATCAGGACGGGGATGCCGGGCGGATAGACCGTGACGATATCGGCGGAGACTTTTCCGACCGCTTCTTCCAGCGGGACGAAGCGGGAGGGGGCGAAGAAAGCGTCCCGGGGCAGGATCGCGAGGGGATTGTCGATCCGAGGCGGGGCCGCCGAGGCGAGCGGCGCGCGCGACTTTCCTCCGGCCTGAGCGTCCCGAGCTATCTCATCGAGGGCGCTCACGAGCTTGTTCAAGTCGTCCTTCCGGTCCCCGATGCTGACGATGACGAGGACGTGGGCCGGGTCCGCCATCTCCACCTGTATCCCGAACCGGCGGTTGAGCTCCTGGGAGACCTGATATCCCGTCCGTCCGGTCTCGATCACCGAGATCGTCAGCTTGGTGACGTCGATGTCGCCCAGCCCCTCCGACCGCGCCTCCTCGCGCGTCCGGCACACGAGGCCGGGAATCCTGTTGATCTTCGCCCGGGCCTCTTCCGCGAGCTCGATCACGCGCGTCAGGAGCTTTTCTCCTTCAGTGGCCATCTGCATCCGCGCGAGGTCGAGCGAGGCCATGAGAATGTACGAGGGGCTCGTCGTCTGGAGCGACTTGAGGGAAGCCGCCACGCGGCTGAGATCCACCCTGCCGCCGCGGGCGTGGAGAATCGAGGCCTGGGTCATCCCGCCGATGATCTTGTGGGTCGACTGCACGCACATGTCGGCGCCGGCCGTGAGAGCGTCGAGCGGCAGGTCCGCGTGGAACTTGAAGTGCGGTCCGTGGGCTTCATCCACGAGCAGGGTGAACTCCCGGCTGTCGCGAAGAGCGGCGACGGCGCCGAGATCGACGGCATAGCCATAATAGTTCGGAGAGGTAACCAGCAGGGTCCGGGCATCCGGCTCGGCGCGGAGGGCCTTCTCGACGTCGGCCGCGCGGACGTTCCGGGCCAGGCGGCGCTCGGCGTCGTACTCGACGGGAATGAAGACCGGGCGGGCGCCGGCGAGGATCGTCCCGACGACGATCGACTTGTGGCAGTTCCGCGCGACGAGAACCTTTTCCCCGGGCCGGGTCGAAGAGACGACCATGGCGTGGTTCCCGCCCGTCGTTCCGTTGAGAAGGAAGAAGGAAGCGTCGGCGCCGTATGCCAGGGCGGCGAGCTCCTGGGCCTCTTTGATGACGCCCACCGGCTTCTGCAGGGAGTCGACCTCGTCGAGCGTCGTGAGGTCGATCGAAAAGATCTTGGGACCGACGAACTTCCGAAAGCGCGTCGATATCCCCTTGCCGCTCTTGTGCCCCGGCGTGTGGAAGGAGACCTTCCGGCTCTGGGCCAGCTCGACCATGGCGTCGAAAAGCGGAGTGCGCCCCTGGCGGGGATCGGGGATCGCCATGGAGCGGTCTTAGTGAAACGAGAAGAGCGGGGCGTTGTCCTCGATGATCCGGTCCTCTTTCTTCATATAGGCCCGGATGTGCTTGGGCAGACAGAACATGCCGGCGTGCGTTTCGCCGTCGTAGTACGACAGCGGCGTGGGAACGCGCGCGGCGATCGCGGCGTCGACCTGCGAGGGAGAGACTCTCCGGGGATCCGTGTTGCCCTTGGTGGCCAGCGTAAAACCCCACGGCATTCCGAAGGACGGGATCTCCGCGTGGTAGGGCGCCACGACCGGGAAGACGCGCCGGAGCGTCTGGATCACGGCGCCGTAGTTCAAGAGCTTCCCGACCGCCGTGGTCCCCGCTTGAAGAGCGATGACGCCGTGGTCCGAAAGGCGCCGCTTCACGATTTCGTAGAACTCCCTCGTGTAGAGAAGATAGGCGGGGCCCTCTTCCACGGGCTCGGAGATGTCGATGATGATGACGTCGTAAACGTCCGACGTCTGCTCGAGGTACGCCCGGGCGTCGCGGTACTCCAACCGGACGCGAGGATCATCGAACGCGCCCGCGTGCATCTCGGGCAAGTAGGTCTTGCACGCCTCGACGACCTCCTGATCGATGTCGACCATGAGGGAGAATTCCACGGACGGGTGCTTCAACACCTCGCGCAGGGTCGCCCCTTCGCCGCCCCCGACGATGAAGACGCGCTTCGGGTCGGGATGCATGAGCATGGCCGGGTGCACCAGCGCCTCGTGGTAGATGAACTCGTCGAACTCGGACGACTGCATCTTTCCGTCGAGGACGAGGCACCGCCCGTAGCTCCCCGTCTCCATGATCTCCATTCTCTGAAACTGGGTCTGGCGGGCGAACGGGATGGCCTTGACCCCGTGCATGTACCCCTCGTGGGGGGAGAAGAGGTCAAGGTACCATTTGTAGTTCATCGATTCGGACATGGGACTCCATCGTGTCTTCGACGACTTTGTGGGGAAGCTTGGTCTTGCCGTTCGAGAGGATGCCGCGCTTCATCTCGACCATGGAAGGCGTCTTGCACTGGAACGCCTTGATCAGATGGTCGGCCGCGATCTCCGGCTGAAGGATGTCTCCGCAGGTGAAGATGTCGACGGCGGCGTATCGGTATTCAGGCCACGTGTGGATCGCGAGATGGGATTCAGCGATCACCACAACGCCCGAGACGCCGAAGGGACTGAACTCGTGGAATGAGATGCTGACGATGGTGGCCTGCGCCGCCTTGGCCGCCGTGACCATCGCGTCCTGCACCGCTCCTACGTCTCGCAGGATCCGGGAATTACAGTCTTTGAGTTCAATCAGCAAGTGGGTTCCCAGAGCATGCAATTCTCGACCCCCCTTCTCCTTGGATGTTTGTGGATTTGAAGCACCTCCTTGGGTTGGTTGCTTCCGGCGTGAAATAATCATAAACACGTCGGCATTGCAAGAAAAAAAGTTCCCGTCGGCCATTTCTCCGCGCGCGCGGCGAGGCGGCAGCAAGGCTGAAGCCTTGCCCTACAGAGGTATTGTAGTAGCAGCAAGGCTGAAGCCTTGCCCTACAGAGGTCTTGTGGTAGGTAGCAGCAAGGCTGAAGCCTTGCCCTGCAGAGGTCTTGTGGTAGTAGGGCAACCCTTAAGGGTTGCGGCTTGGAAGCAAGGCGAGGCGGCCGGCGGCTTGACTCTCCGCCGGATGTGTGGTGAGATCGCCCGGTCCACGGAATGGAAAGGGGGCAATCATGGCGAGAGTCTACCTCAAGATTCAGACAACGCTCGGAAAGGAACGCGCGGTGAGAGACCAGCTCCGGAAGATCCGCGGCGTGGCGATGGCCGATCTGGTCACGGGAGAGGACGACCTGATCGCCGTCGTCGAGGGGAAGGACCTCCAAGGGGTCCTCGATCTGGTCATCCGCCGCGTCCGCGCGCTCAAGGGTGTCGAGCGAACGACGACGTGCGTCGCCGCCGACTAGGAAGCGCCGTCGCCGCGGCCCATCCGCGGGGAAGTTCCCCGCGGCGCCCTTGGATCGGAATCACCGCCGATCTGGAACGAAGCGGGTCCCGCTGGAAAGCGGCCGCGGATCGTTCGTACGCCCTCTGCGTCGAGGAGTCGGGGGGGCTCCCGGTTCTCCTTTGTCCCCTCAAGGAAGTCGAAAGGGTCTCGTCCATCCTCGACCGCCTGGACGGATTGATCTGCTCGGGCGGAGAGGACCTCGCGCCCTCTTCCTATGGAGAACGGCGCGCTTTTCCGATCACGCCTTCTCATCCCGATCGGGACCGATTCGAAGCGGGCCTCCTCGCCGGCGCTCTCCGGCGCGGCCTTCCCGTTCTGGCCGTCTGCTACGGAATGCAGCTCCTCAACGTGGTCCGCGGGGGATCTCTCTATCAGGATATTCCCTCGCAATACCCTGTGGCGCTGAAACACAGATCTTCCCGTCACGACGTCTCCGTGCGCAAGAGCTCGCGGCTCGGCGAAATCCTGGGGCGGGGCGTGATTTCCGTCGCGTCGAGCCACCACCAGGCGGTGAAAGAAGTTGGCCGCGGGCTGGTTGTCTCCGCCGCCGCCCCGGACGGCATCGTCGAGGCGATCGAGGACCCAAGGCTCCCGTTCGGTCCATCCATGGCTTTTTCAGCCACGACTTGCGCGAAGTCAATTCGCGCAAGTCTTTCAAATCGCTTGACACCAAATCTTCGCGATTTGGCGGTGCATCCCTGCACCGCGCGCAGGCTGCTGTTTTTCAGCAGCCTGCTAGGACGAAGCGGCGCCCGGCTTGGCCGGCTTGGAAAGAGGGGCCGGATGTTCGGGTCTGTTCTTCCGTTCGATCTCCCGAAGGACCATCGACAGGACGTGCCGCTGGGCTGGGTCGGTCTTGTTGAGGACCGCCAGGCACTCGCCGAGCGCGAACCGCTCATGGAGCTCATCCGCCGGGCGGCCGGAGAGGATGAGGATGCGTCCGGCCGGGAGCCCCTTGGCCAGGGCGTATTCCATGACTTTTCTCCCGTCGAGGCGGGGCATCTCGAAGTCGAGGATCAGCAGGGCCAGGTTCGGTTGGATGTGCTTGAGCCCTTCGACGGGGTCGCTGATCGTGGACAGGCTCAGATCGGGATGTTCGTGCGTAATGACGCCCTTGAGGGCCGTGCAGAAAGCCTGGTCGTCGTCGATCAACAGCACATGCGCCATGTGGATCGTTCGCCCCCTGGGGCCCGCCTCACCGCTGCGACGAGCCGTCCGAGGAGCGTCCTTTCTGGAAAAAGCCTATCACGGGGCGGCCCCGCGGTCAAACGAGGACGGCCGGGCAAGGCAGTCCGTCCTTGACAAACGAGGGACCGTTCGACTACTCTCCCGCCCGTTTCCAGCCCTCGTGTCACCCTGTCTTTACGCGTCCCTGACCCATCCCGGCGTGGGCCGGAAGGAGAGAGCCGTGTTCCGGTTTTTCCCGAGAGAAGAGAAGTTCTTCGATCTGTTCATCGACGCCGCGGAGAACATCCGCGCCGGGGCCCGTCTGTTCAAGGACATGATGGACCGGGGCGAGGTGTCCGAGCGGGTGGTCCGGGAGATCTTCGAGATCGAGCACAAGGGAGACCTCATCACCCACGACATCATCAAGAAGCTGAACACGACGTTCATCACGCCCATCGACCGGGAGGACATCTACGCGCTCGCGGCCGCCCTGGACGACGTCATCGACCTGATCGAAGCCTCGGCCGACCGGCTCATCCTCTTCAAGATCCAGCGGCCGACCGTCGAGGCCGTGGCCATGGCCGACTATCTCCACCGGGCGACGTCGGAGATCGTCACCGGCGTCACGCTCCTCAAGGAAAAGAAGTTCACGAACGAGTCGTGCATCGAGATCAACCGCCTCGAGAACGAGGTCGACCGGATTCACAAGGAAGCGATCGCCCGCCTCTTCGACGTCGAGAAGGACCCCGTCACGATTCTCAAGTGGAAGGAAATCTACGAAACGATCGAAGACGCCACCGACCGTTGCGAGGACGTGGCCAACATCCTTGAAGGGGTCGTCCTCAAACATGCCTGACTCGTTCGTCCTCCTTGTCCTGGTCGTCCTCCTCGCAATCGCCTTCGAGTTCGTCAACGGCTTCCACGACGCGGCCAACGCCATCGCGACGTCGGTCTCCACGCGCGTGCTCTCCCCCCGGACGGCGATCATCATGGCCGCGATCCTCAACCTCGCGGGCGCCCTCTCCGGAACGGCCGTCGCGAAGGCGGTGGGGGCCGGCCTCGTCATGCCCGCCGCCGTCTCTCAGATCACGGTCATCTCCGCCCTCCTCTCGGCCATTCTCTGGGACCTCCTGACCTGGTATTTCGGGCTCCCGACCTCTTCGTCCCACGCCTTGATGGCCTCCATCGTCGGCGCGGGGATCGCCACGGCGGGAAGGGACGTCCTCATCTGGACCGGCATCGAGAAGGTCCTCTACGGTCTCGTCCTTTCGCCCCTCATCGGGTTCCTCGTCGCCTTCTTCTTCATGGTCTTCCTCGTGCGGATATTTCGGCACCGGGCGCCCGCCACGGTCACGGCGAAATTCTCGAAGCTCCAGATCGTCTCGGCGGCTTACATGGCCTTCTCTCACGGGTCGAACGACGGTCAGAAGACGATGGGGATCGTCGCGATGGCCTTGGTGTCGTACTACGGCCTGAAGACGTTCGAAGTCCCGGTATGGGTCATTCTGACGTGCGCCCTGGCAATCGCTCTCGGGACGGCCGTCGGCGGCTGGCGGATCATCAAGACGCTCGGCGTGGGGCTCGTCCACCTCCGGCCGATCCACGGGTTCGCCGCCGAGGCGACGGCCGGAACGGTCATCGAGATTGCGACGCGGATCGGGCTCCCCATCTCCACGACCCACACGATCTCCTCGTCGGTCATGGGCGTGGGAGCCTCCAAGCGCCTCTCGGCCGTCCGTTGGGGGATCGGGGGAGACATCGTCATGGCTTGGATCCTCACCCTGCCCGCCTGCGTGGGCCTCGCGTGGGCGATCTGCAAGGGGCTGAACGCGGTCCTCGGCTGACCCGCGAAACGGAGCGAAAATGATCCCGACGATCGAATGGAAAGACGGCCTCATCCGGATGCTCGATCAGACGAAACTCCCGACGGAGATCGTGTACGTCGACTGCCGCGACGTCGAAACGGTCGCCCAGGGAATCCGGGACCTCTGGATCCGCGGCGCGCCGGCCATCGGGATCGCGGCCGCGATGGGGGTGGCCCTGGGGGCGCGGGAGATCCGGGCCGATTCCTTCGACGCCTTCTACGAGGAGGTCGAACGGATCGCGTTCAAGCTCGGGGCGACCCGGCCGACGGCCGTGAACCTCTTCTGGGCGCTGGACCGGATGAAAGCGTACGTCCGCGCCCACCGGGAGGAGGGGATCGCGAAGATCAAGGAAGGGCTCGTCCGCGAATCCCAGACGATCCTCGATGAAGATATCGCCGTCAACAGGGCGATGGGCGCCTGGGGCGCCGCGTTTCTTCGGGACGGCGACACGGTCCTCACGCACTGCAACGCCGGCTCGCTCGCGACCGGGGGATACGGCACGGCCCTGGGCGTCATCCGGGCGGCCGTTGAGGCGGGGAAACGGGTCCGCGTCTACGCCGACGAGACCCGTCCGGTCCTTCAAGGGGCGCGGCTCACGGCGTGGGAGCTTATGCAGGACAAGATCCCCGTCACGCTCATCACGGACAACATGGCGGGATGGATGATGAAGCAGGGGAAGATCGACGCCGTCATCGTCGGCACCGACCGGACGGTGGCCAACGGCGACGTGGCGAACAAGATCGGGACGTACTCCGTCGCCGTCCTCGCCCGCCACCACGGGATCCCGTTCTACGTGGCCGCTCCGACCTCGACCATCGACCTGACGATCGCCTCGGGGGACCTGATCCCGATCGAACAGCGGAACGGCCGGGAGATCACGCACGTTTTCGGCAGGACCCAGATCGCCCCGGAGGGCGTCGCCACGGAGAACCCCGCCTTCGACGTGACGCCCGCCCGCCTCATCATCGGGATCGTCACGGAGAAAGGCGTCTTCCGCCCCCGCGACATCCGCAAACTCGGCGACCCGAACGTCGACCTCGACGCCATCCGCCTGCGCCCGTAGCGGAATTTGGGCGGGCACGGTGTGCCGCCCTACGACCGGGTGGTTGGACGAATTTCGTAGGGCGGGTCACCGGACCCGCCTAAAAAGAAGGAGAAGGAATAAAAAATTGGAAATTTGAAATTGGAAGACAAGCAACGAAAAACCGGACAACGAAAGCCGGCGAGGAACGGGATGAGTGTCTTCGGCAATTTACAATTTGAAATTTACAATTTCCAATTTTCAATCTGGTTATTAAAACACGACACTAGATCTTCAGCTCCTGCTGGACGGTGGAGGGTTCGGAGTCGTCGGGTTCCTCTTCGGCCGAGGGGCCCATGCCGCGAACGGGGCGGGCCTGCTTGATGAGGCGGGAGACTGCCCGGAAGATCTCCGTGTCCGCCTTCCCGAGCAGCTCGAAGATCGCGGCCTCCGTCGTCGTGAGGACGCCTCCCGCCCGCTCGATCTTCCGGATCCCGTACTCCCAGTCGATCTCGTGGCGGGAGCAGACGGCGTCCACGGGAACATGGACGTCGTGCCCCCGGTAGACCAGGTCGAGGGCCGTCTGGGCCACGCAGACGTGGGCCTCCATCCCCGCCAGGACGACGCGCTTGGTGCCCGTCCGCTTGAGCGCCGACAGGAAGGCTTCGACGCCGCAGCAGTTGAACGTCGTTTTCTCGATGGGCGCGGTCTTGAGAAGGGACGCGACCTCCGGGACCGTCCGCCCCAGTCCCTTCGGATACTGCTCCGTGTGGACGATCGGGATGCCGAGGCGGTTGGCGGTCTGGATGAGGAGGACGACGTTCTGGACGACCCCTTGCCTGCGGCGCATGGCGGCGGCCAGGCGCTCCTGGGTATCCACCAAGACGAGACTCGCGTGGTTGGGCAACAGCAGGAGCCGGTGCGGCATGACGTCTTTCCTTTCCTGCCTCCGCCCGAGGCGGGCGGAAACGCCTACTGGATCATCGAAACGACCCGCGGGATCGCCTCGTCCCGCGGAACCCGATGGACCCTCCCTGTTCTCCTCTCCTTGATCTCCACCATCCCCTCCGCCAGCCCTTTCTCCCCGACGACGACGCGCAGCGGAATCCCGATGAGGTCGGCGTCCTTGAACTTGACGCCCGCCCTCTCGTCCCGGTCGTCGATCGCGGCCTCGATTCCCCTCTTCGACAGATCCCGGTAGATCTCCTCGGCCGCCGTCCGGCTCGCCTCGTGCCGGACGTTGAGCGGGAGAACGAGGACGGAAAACGGCGCGAGCGGCAGGGGCCAGACGATCCCGTCGGCGTCGTTGTTCTGCTCGATCGCCGCCGCCGCCGTCCGCCCCACCCCGATTCCGTAGCACCCCATGACGAAGGGACGCTCCTTCCCGTCCTCGTCCAGAAAGGCCGCCCCCATCGCCTCGCTGTATTTCGTGCCGAGCTTGAAGACGTGCCCGACTTCGATCCCCCGATCGATCCGGAGCGCCCCGCTCTCGCAGCGGGGGCAACGGTCTCCCGCGCGGACGCGGTTGAGGTCCGCGTACAACGATACCGCAAAATCGCGTCCCGGATTCACGTTGACGAGGTGGGTGTCCGCCGCGTTCCCGCCCGTGACGGCGTTGACCATCCCCTCGACGAGGCGGTCCGCGACGATCCGGACGCCGGACAGCCTCACGGGGCCGGCGAAGCCGACCGGGGCCCCCGTCACTCTCTCCGTGACAGCCGCGTCGGCCAGGACGACGGCCTGACAACCGAGGGCGCGGCTCAGCTTGACCTCGTTCAAGTCGTGGTCGCCCCGGATGAGGACGGCGGCCGGCGCGCCGTCGGCCACGACGATGAGCGTCTTGATCAGGCGCCGGGGATCGACCCCCAGCAGCCCCGAGACCTCCTCCACGCTCTTCTTCCCCGGCGTCGGCACGGACTCCACGGAGCGCGCCGTTTCGCGGCTCGGCTCCCCCGGGGAGGCGCTCGCGGCCGCGCCCCAGCCGACCGGGAGGCCGTGGTGCCGGCTCTCCGCCTTCTCGACGTTCGCGGCGTAGTCGCACGAATTGCACGAGGCGATCTCGTCCTCGCCCGTCTCGGCCAGCACCATGAACTCGTGGGAGAACGAGCCCCCGATCGATCCCGTGTCGGCTTCCACGGCGCGGAACGTGAGGCCGCACCGCGTGAAGATCCGCTTGTACGTCTCGACCATGACGCCGTACTCCCGCTCGGCGTCGGCCTCGTCCCGGTGAAAGGAGTAGGCGTCCTTCATGATGAACTCCCGCCCCCGCATGAGGCCGAAGCGGGGCCGCCGCTCGTCCCGGAACTTGGTCTGGATCTGGTAGAGGTTGACGGGAAGCTGGCGGTACGAGCGGACTTCCTTCCGGACGACGTCCGTGACGACTTCCTCGTGCGTCGGCCCGAAGCAGAAGTCGCGGTCGTGCCTGTCCTTGAGACGGAGAAGCTCCTTGCCGTACAGGTCCCACCGGCCGCTCTCCCGCCACAGCTCGGCCGGGACGACGGCGGGCATCAGGATCTCCTGTGCCCCCGCTCCGTTCATCTCCTCCCGGACGATCTGCGAGACTTTCTGGATCACGCGGAGGCCGAGCGGGAGGTAGGTGTAGATGCCGGCGGCGACCTTCCGGATCATGCCGGCGCGAAGCATGAGCTTGTGACTGGAGACCTCGGCTTCGGCGGGCGTTTCTTTGACGGTGGGAGCGAGGAGCCGGGAATACCGCACGCGGTCGAGCTTCCTTTCAGGCCGAAAGGGCTTGCCCGGAGAAACCCTCCGGACAAGGAGGATTCCCCGCGGATCGGAGGGGCCACGGGCTTGGAAATCGAAGCGCCCGCAAGCCAACGGAGCGCAGGCGCAAATCCGCTAATTCATAGCAAACAAAGCGATAAAAGTCAAACGCCTGGCAAAATGCTGGGAAAATGCTGGGGAAATGCGGTCCCTCCGCCGTCCGGTTGAAGAACCCCGCCTTTCAAGGCGGGGATTCTCCGACCTCTAAGGTACTTATCGTTATTTGCATTCGTGCGCCTTGATCCCGCCCCAAGGGGCGGGGATTGTGGCGCACTTTACGGTTCGCGAGCGTCTCCACGTCCCTCGGAATCCGGAAATCGACGCTGTCGGATTTCTTTACGCTTTCCCATGCCCCATCGAACCCCTCGGAGTCCAATGCCGGAAGTAACATAACCCATGTCTTTCAATATGTTCCGACGTTTCAGAGCGCCGAGACCCCCCCGAAAAGGTGTCGGAAGACCTTACACCGGCTAAACGGGGTCTGGAAAACCCCTTTCGTTTCAGCTTGTTACAAGCGCCATTTCTTGGCATGGAATCTGCGAATCTTAATGGATCGATTTCTCATTCACCCTCAACGGCTGTGCCCGTCGAACGAGCGGCGTCATCTGATTGGAAGAAATAGTATCTGGCTCATTGTCCCTCTCCCCGATGGGAGGGTAGGGTTTCGGAGTCACTCTTTCAGGGAGGAGTCGCCATGAAAAGAACCTGGACGGTTGCCTGTGTTGTCCTCTTTTTCCTGCTCGGTTCCGCTCCCGCCTTCGCCGTCTCGTACAACCAGATATTCGTCTTCGGGGACAGCCTGTCGGACGACGGGAACGCCTACGTCCTGACGGGCGGCCTGAATCCCCCGAGTCCGCCGTACGCCCAGCGGTTTTCCAACGGGCCGGTGGCGGTCGAATACCTTGCCGCCTGGATGGGCGTCGGCCTGTAGCCTTCGGTGCTCGGGGGGAACGACTACGCCGTGGGAGGCGCGACGACGGGCACGGGGAGCGCGATCGGGCTCTGGGGGACGGGGATCAAGAAACAGGTGAGCGCATTCACGACTGTGCATCCGGCGTTCGATCCAGACCATACGCTCTTCGTCGTCTGGGGAGGCCCGAACGATTTCCTCCTAAGTCCGTTCCCTTGGACGGTCAACTCGGCTGTCAATAACCTGGCCGCGTCGATCACCGCCCTGGCCGGCGCTGGCGCCGAGCATATTCTTGTGCCAAACATGATGGACTTGGGCGCGACGCCTCTCGCGGACCTGCTGGGTGTCCAGACCTATCTGAATTCGCTGACAAAGAGCTTCAACAAAACACTGGCGAAAAAGCTCAACTCGCTGGACGCTCTGCTCGCGGCGGACATCATTCCCTTCGACACGTTTTCGGCGTTGAACGCCGTGCTCGCGAACCCGTCCGCCTACGGCTTCACGAATGAGAACGACGCCTGCCTGTACACTCCGGCCTGCACGAATCCGGACACCTTCCTCTTCTGGGATCTGGTCCATCCGACTACGCATACGCACGCGCTTCTCGCAAACCGGTTCGCCTCCGTGATCTCGAACCCTGAGCCGGAGACCCTGATCCTTCTTCTCATGGGCATGGCCGGCCTGCTTGTAATGCGGCGGCGGTTTGGAGGGCAAACGTAGCATATTGATTGTGACCGGGAAGCGGGCGGGCGGAATCGCAGGGATTGTCGTCTTGGGGAGAGGGAAGGGAGCTGGCGGCATGCGCCAGCGAATCCTTCAAGGGCTGGTTGCGGGGCGCGCGGACCGGCCAGATCAGGCGAGCGCGCCGATACGCGACAGGTGGCGGACTCGGGGAAGGACCTTCGTTCGATCGAAGAGGCGGCCGTCGGCGGTAACGAGAGGGCAATCGAGCTCCACGGCGAGGGCGAGAAAAGAGGCGTCGTAGAAGGTGATGCCGAATCGACGCCCGAGACGGGCCGCGCGTTTGAGAAGGAGCGTGGCCGGCGGGGCGACGCGGAATGGAAGGCTCTCGATGCTGGACAGGACGTCATCCAGGGCCGAGGCGTCGAGGCGGGTCTTCAGAACCAGGATGTTGCCGACCTCGTAGAGAAGCAATGCGGGGACGTGGACTTCGAGAGGGCGGGTCTCCACGTCGGCGAGCAAGGCCCGCGCCTCTCTTGTCAGCTCTTCGTCGCGCGTCTTGACCCATTTGATCAGGACGGACGTGTCAACGACGATCTGCCCGGCCATGCCTCGTCTCGCGGAAGTATCGAATAACCTGCGTCGAGTCCCACTCGCCGATCCAGCGGTCTTCGAGCTCCCGGAGAGGGCGGAGCGCCTCTTTCCAGGAGGGCCGGTCGGGGGGGGCGCCCCCCAGAAAGGCCCTCAACGCTTCGCGGATGACCTCGCTCCGCGAGCGGTCTTCAGCGCGCGCCTTCCGGTCGACTCTGGCCAGGAACGTGTCGGGCAGGGAAATCATGACCTTGGCCATCGTTTCCTCCTTTCTTGCTAGACTATCATGGCGGACAGATGGAGGCAATACTTCTTATAGCTACAGGAAAAACGCGCCCATTCCACGCGAGGCCGAAAGATTGAAAATTGAAAATTGGAAATTGAAAATTTGAAATTGGAAATCTGTAGGACGAAAAACCGGGAGTTGCAGGCAAAAAACCGAGCGGACAATCTATTCGCTACAAAACCGGACAATTCTATTTGCTCTTAACATACTTCTTATAGCTACTTCTTATAGCCGCCAGGAAAATGTAGCCCCTCCGCCGGCCGGCTCGCGAGCGTCTCCACGTCCCTCGGAATCCGGAAATCGACGCT
>JACPZO010000102.1 GCA_016195465.1 Nitrospirota bacterium | reverse complement strand
TCTTCTCTCTTTTCCTTCTCGATCGTCTACCTCGCTCTCCTCTTCGCCGTCATGACCTTCGACCTGCTCTAGCGCGTGGCGCGCCGTGAGGCCGCCCCGCTTGGTCCTGACTCCGCACTCCGAACTCCGCATTCGACCGCACACGACCGCACATTCCCCTTGACAGGAGCCCCTCCTTCTGACAAACTCCCGCCGCTTTTGCCTTCCCCCCGAAAAAAAGAAGTCGCACCGCCGCGACCAACCCAGGCGTCGATCGGCCTCTCCGGCCTCGACGACGCCTGGGGCGGTACGGCCATCGTCAAAGACAATCTAAAACTCATCCGTTCGCGCAAGGAGGGAGAATGCATTCGTCCGGCGACGTCGCCAAGCACCCGAGTGTTTCGAAAGGGATCCTCAAGGGCGTCATCAAGGTCAGCGTCATCCTTCTTCTCGTCTACGCGATCGTCGAGCTCTTCATCGGAAGGCTTCCCCAGGCCGACTACCGGGCCTTTCCCCTCACGGGAAGCCGGATCGCAATCTGGATCGTCGCACAGGTCCACCTGCTCTTCGGCGCCTTCGTCCTGGCCGTTCCCCTCTTCGCCCTCATCTGCGAGATCATCGCTCTCAAGACGAAAGACGAGCGGTACAACCAATTGGCCTACGAGTTCGTCAAGCTCCTCCACATGGCCTTCACGACGACGGCGATCTTCGGCGCCCTGCTCCTCATCGCCCTGATCGGCCTCTACCCCAAGTTCTTCGATCACATGACCAAGATCTTCAAGCCGACCTACTATGTCTACGTTCTCCTCCTGTTCGGCGAAGTCATCGCTTTTTACGTCTATTACTATTCCTGGCACAAGCTGGTCGGGCGGCCCCTCCACATCGTCTACGGGGCGCTCCTGAATTTCTTCGGCATCTCGATCATGGTCGCGGCCAACGCCTGGGCCGCCTACATGCAGACGCCGGGCGGCGTCGACGAATCGGGAAACCTCGTCTCCCTCTGGGGGGCGATCAACACGTACACGTGGATGCCGATCAACATTCACCGCACGATCGCCAACATCTCCTACGGGGGCTCGATCGCGGGCGCTTACGCGGCCTTCCGGTTCCTCGCCGCCGAGAGCGACGAGGAGCGGGCCCGTTACGACTGGATGGGATACGTCGGCTCGTTCATCGCCATCGCGGCGCTTCTGCCTCTTCCGTTCGCCGGATACTTCCTGACGATGGAGATGTACGCCTTCAGCCAGCAGATGGGGATCACCCTGATGGGCGGCGTTTTTTCCTGGCTCTTCATCATCCAGGCCGTCCTGATCGGCGTCCTGTTCCTCGCGGCCAACTACTACCTCTGGCTCGGAATGATGCGGATCAAGGGGTCGGAGCGGTACGCCAAGTACAACAAGTGGCTCCTCCTCGTCGTGACGATCTGCGTCATCGTCTGGATGACGCCGCACTCGATCGTGGCCTCTCTGGAGGAGGCCCGGAAGATGGGGGGCACGCACCATCCCATCCTCGGCGTCCTCGGCGTCATGAGCGCGAAGAACACGGCCGTCAACATCTTGATCCTGGCCACGTTTCTCTCCTTCATTCTCTACAAGAGGGCGAACAAGATCGCGACCGTGCCCTGGGCCAAGACGGGCACCCTCGTTCAGGGGCTTGTCCTCGCCATCGCGGTCGGAATCAATATCTTCTACGGAATCTACGGCTACTTCGTCGAGGCGATCGTCCGGCTCGGCTTCTCGAATTACATGGTCTACGCCGTTCTCGCGGCGATGTTGATCGTCATCGCCATCGACGTCCCGATGTTCAAGGGCGCCCGGACGACCGGCCCGATCGAGTGGGGCAAGATGCCGCCCCGGTCCCAGTACGCCCTCTTCCTCCTCGCCATCACGTTCACGTGGACGATGGGACTCATGGGGTACGCGCGGTCCGGCATCCGGGAATACTGGCACGTCTACGGGATCCTGCGCGACAAGGCGCCCGACTCCTTCACCCCCACGCTCGGGTATGCGGCCAACATCGTCTCCGTGACGACGATCCTGTTCCTCGGCCTCGTCGCCTGGATCGTGGCGCTGGGAATCCGCGCGGAAAAGTCCGGCAAGACCCATTAGCGCCCGGGAGGGTTGAATGTTCAAGGTCTTCATCAAGGTCATGCTCTTCAGCCTCGTCGTCACGGGGGCCTACACCTGGTATTCGAACTCGATCCCCCAGGTGATTTCGAAGCCGCCGGAGGACATCGGCGATCTCATCAAGCCCGAGACGACGTCCGACGATCTCGTGAAGTTCGGCAAGAAGATCTTCTACGCCAAAGGCCAGTGTACGCTTTGTCACTCGATGGGGACCAAGGGAGACCGCGCCCCCGATCTCGCCAACGTGGGCGGCTCGGCCGCCAAACGAAAGGCGGGAACGAGCGCCGTCGACTACCTTGCCGAATCGCTCTACGATCCCAACGCCTATGTGGTGGACGGATACACGCCGACCATGCCGGCCGTCTACAAGAACCCGATCGCCCTGTCCGACGGCGAGATCCTGGCCGTCGTCGCGTTCCTCCAGTCGCTCGGGGGGAAGGTGACCGTTGACGGCAAGACCAAGTTCGCCGTCGCCGAAACGGCGCGGGCGAAGGTCGAGAAACCGGCCGATGGACCCGAGGGGCTCATGGTCAAGCACCAGTGCAACACGTGCCACGACATGAAGGGGACAGCCCGGCTCGTGGGCCCGCCGCTCTCCGACATCGGCGCGAAGAAGGACAAGACCTACATCAAGGAGTCGATCATCGAGCCGGCCAAGGTCATCGCCGAGGGCTACCCCCCCGTGATGCCCGGAGACTACGGACAAAAGATCCCCGCCAAGGAAATCGACCAGATGGTGGACTACCTGGCGGGACTCAAGGGCGGAAAGTGAAGACAGCGGAACGCATGGCAAGGAGCGGGGATTTGCGAAGGCGGGCCTGGTCCCCCCTGTCTCCAGATTTCCAATTTCCAATTTCCAATTTCCAATTATCAATTGTCAATTTCCAATTCTCCGACCGAGGTCCTGATGCAACACGCGACTGAAAAGAGGAAACGACGCATTCCGCTCTTTCTGCAGGCCGTCCTGATCGCGCTGGGATCGTACCTGGTCTACCAGTACGGCATCCGGCCGCCGATCCCGGCCAGCATCCTCTTCATGTTCATGGTCGTGACGGTGGCGGCCGTCCTCCTCTACGTTTCCCTCGACAACGAATCGCTCGAAGAGTTTCTCCGGCCGATCCTGGCCGTCATTCGCGACGACCGCTGGAAGATCGTCCGATGGGCCTTCATGATCGCCATCCCGCTCGTCGCGGGCTACGTCGTCTACGACAAAACCGTCCCCAAGATCGAGCCTCCCGTCACGGTGCGGTCGGTCCACCCCGCCCCGCCCGGCTCGATCAACGTCCGGGGAAAAGCATACGACCTTCGCACTCTCGAAAACCCCCTCCGCAAGGACACGGCGAACTTCGCCAAGAACGTCAAGGCGGGCGCCGACGTCTACATCAAGAACTGCTACTACTGCCACGGCGACTTTCTCGACGGCAAGGGACCCTACGCCGACTTCATCAACCCCCCTCCGGCCAATTTCCAGGACGTGGGGACGATCGCCATGCTCCAGGAATCGTTCCTCTTCTGGCGGATCATGAAGGGCGGTCCCGGCCTCCCGTCCGAGGGGACGCCCTGGGACTCGGCCATGCCGGCCTGGGAACCGATCCTTTCCGAGCAGGAGGTCTGGCAGGTCATCCTCTTTATGTACGAGTTCACGGGGCACAAGCCCCGCCGGTGGGAATAAGCCATGATCCGGAGGGTTGAGAATCCAATGTCGATGAAGATTCTTGCCGGCGGGAGCCTGGGCGTATTCGGGCTCGCCATCCTCGCATCCGTCCTCTTCTCCACGCCCGCGCACACGCAGGAACCGGCCAAGAAGACGGCGGATCAAGCGACGACCGATGAAGGAAAGAAAATCTACGACAAGTACTGCGCCTGGTGCCACGGCGAGAAGGGGGCCGGCGACGGTCCGGGGGCGACTTACCAGATTCCCCGCCCCCGCGACTTCACGTCCGGCGCCTACAAGTTCCGCTTCACGCCCTCCGGCGACCCGCCTCTCGACGAAGACATCTTCAAGTCCGTGGCGGAAGGATTCCCCGGTACGTCGATGCCGCCGTGGAAGCACGCGCTGACCGAGAAACAGATGTGGGCCGTCGTCCATTACATCAAGACATTTTCCGACGCGTTCAAGGACGCGAAACCAAAGAAGATCGAGATCGCCAAGCGGATCTCCCCGAGCAAGGAGAGCATCGAAAAGGGCGCGAAGCTGTACAAGGACCTCAAGTGCTGGGAGTGCCACGGCGACGAAGGACGCGGCGACGGCCCCTCGGCCAAGGACCTCAAGGACGACTGGGGGAACCCGATCCGCGCGACCGACCTGACCCAGCCGTGGACGTTTCGGGGCGGCTCCAGCCACATGGACATCTTCCGGAACTTCACGACCGGCCTGAACGGAACGCCGATGCCGTCCTACGCCGACACGAACTCCGACGAGGATCGCTGGCACCTGGCCAACTACGTCCGGAGCATGGCCCCCGAGAAAGACCCCTCCGCGGCAACCCTGATCAGTTCGGCCCCGATCAAGGGACCCATCCCCGACGATCCCGAGTCGGCCGCGTGGAAGACCGCGCGCGAAGGGTTCCTGCCCTTCATGCCCCAGATCGTCGAGGAACCACGCCACTTCACGCCCATGGTGACGGCCGCCTTCGTCCGGTCGCTCTACAACGACAATGAAATCGCCTTCCTGATCCGGTGGAGCGATCCCACCGAATCGAAGGACGGGGCCGCCGTCGACGCCTTCGCCATTCAGTTCCCCGCGCGCGAAGGAGAAGCCGGAACCAAGCCCTACTTCCTTGACGGAGACGAAGAGAATCCCGTCATGCTCTGGCTCTGGAAGCAAGGCGCGGCCGGCGCCGTCGAGCTTCTCGGGAAGGGTCTCAAGGCCACCGGCCCCAATCCCAAGGCCGGAACGTTCACTAAAACCGTTGCCTCGTACAACAAAGGGGAGTACAAACTCCTGGTCAAATATTCCCTCAAGGACCGTCCCAAGGGGACCGTATCCTTCGCTCCCGGCGCGTTTATTCCCGTGGCTCTCCAGGTCTGGGACGGCGGAAACGGCGAGGAAGGACCCAAAAAGGGTGTCACGACCTGGACCTGGTTCACGCTCGAAAAGCCGACGCCCGTATCCGTCTATCTCTACACGGTCTTGGCGGTGGTTGGCGCCGTCGTTGCGCAGGGATGGATCGTGCGGCGCGTCCGCCGCTCCTGAACCAGCCGACGCGGCGAGAGAAACCCGGGGGGCGGAGACCCCCCCCAATCATGAAGAAGGAGGTTGACCGATGAAGAACGCGTCAAGGTTCACGATGGGAGCGATCGCGGCTCTCTTTCTGACCGCAAGCCCGGCTCTCGCTTACGAGGCGGCGGAGGTCAAAGACGGGGGAAGCCTGTCCGGCACGGTCACGGGCGGCCCCGGAAAGGCCGGCACGCTCAAGGTCACCAAGAACGAGGACGTCTGCGGCAAGACCGTCGCCGACGAGTCGGGCAAGGTCAAGGAGAACAAGATCGAGGGCGCCGTCGTCACGATCCAGGGCATCGCCAAGGGAAAGAAGGCCGACACCAAGCCGGCCGTCCTCGACAACGCACAGTGCGTCTTCCATCCGCACGTCCAGGCCGCAATGGTCGGGTCCAAGATCGACATCCTGAACTCCGACCCGATCCTCCACAACTCTCACGCTTACATCGGCGGAAAGATCACGACGTTCAACGTCGCTCTGCCCACCAAGGGCCAGAAAGTCACGAAGGACCTGAAGAAGGCGGGCCTCATGGATGTCAAGTGCGATGCCGGCCACACCTGGATGAAGGCCTGGATCGTCGTCCACGACTCCCCCTACTACGCCGTCACGGACGCCAAGGGGAGCTTCAAGATCGACAACGTCCCGCCCGGCAAGTACAAGGTCAAAGTCTGGCACGAGACGCTGGGCGAGACCGAGAAGGAAGTCACGATCGCGGCCAAGGCCGACGCCAAGCTGGACGCGGCGCTCAAGAAGTAGTCCTACGGCCGCTCCGGAACGCGAGAAGGGGGCCGTGGTCAAGAGCCACGGCCCCCTTTTTTTCCAGCGCGTCGCTCTACCTGCCTTGCACCGATACCTGCCTTGCCCCGATTGACAGGCGGGGCGCCTGCCGAATATACTCTTTTGCGGTGACGAGACGAATGTTCGCGCTGCAAGCTGGCCGCCGTCCTGCCCCATCTTTTGCGGGAGAAACAAGATGCCAAGAGTGACTTTTCATGTCCCTTCCGAGGTCAAAGCTGTCGTTTCCAAACACGGTGAAATAGACTGGGACAGGTTTGTCACCGACACGCTATGGACCTATGCCAAGAAGCTCAGACTCCTGGATTGCCTGGCGTCGAGAAGCAAGCTGACCCACAAGGACGTTGAAGCCCTCGATCGCGCGATCAAGGCCGATCTCCTGAAGAAATATCAGAATGCTTGATGAAGCTCGTTATCGACACAAACGTCCAACGACCGACACTTCGCGGGGATCAAGGAAATCAAGGTCTGGAGGACCCGCGATCTGCTGAGCCGGCGGTCGTAGCGGGAACGGCTGCGGATCATCGCTTGATGACGTTCGCCCGGTCGATTTCTTCGCTCCGGTCGGCCCCGGACGCGATCCGTTCCAGGACCTCCTCGGGGATCCGAAGGAAAACTTCCGCCAACGCGGGGTCGAACTGGGTCCCCGCGCAGCGCCGGATCTCCGCCAGCGCCCACTCCCGCCCGGGGCTCTTCCGATACGGGCGGTCGGCCATGATGGCGTCGTACGTATCGGCCACGGCCAGGATCCGCCCGAACAGCGGGATCGTCTCGAAGGCCAGGCCGTCCGGATAACCCCGGCCGTCCCAGCGTTCGTGATGCGACCGGACGGCGGGGACGATCGCCCGAAAAAGAGCGATCGGCTCCAGGATCTCCGCGCCCTTGAGCGGGTGCTCCCGGACGACGTCGAACTCCTCCGGCGTAAGCTTCTCCGCCTTCTCCAGCAGGGAATCGTACGTCCCGATCTTTCCGATGTCGTGGAGCAGAGCGGCCAGGCGCAGAGACTCGAGATCCTCCTGGCCGAGCCCCAGCCTCTCCCCCAGAGCCAGGACGTACCCCGTGACGCGCTCGGAGTGACCCCGCGTCCACGGGGACTTGGCGTCGATTGCCCGAGCGAGGCACGACACAGTCTGGATGAGTGTCTCACGCAGGTTCTCATAAAGCCCGGCATTCTCGATCGCCACGCCGAGTTGATCGACGAGAGTCGCGCACAGCCGGATCTTCTCCGCGTGAAACGACTCCCGATCCCAGGACCGCATCTCTCCGAGAAGAACGACGCCGATCGGCCGTCCCTTGACGCGAAGAGGCAGGAGCAGGGCGCTGCGAACCAACCCAAAAAAAGTCGCCTCAATACACCCCGGCCGGAAGTCGGCCGGATGGATATTCTCCAGGACGACGGGTTTCTGTTCGGCAAAAACCTGTTGATCGAGCGGGCAGTCGGCCAGCGGAAAGGCGTGCCCGACGCCCGGGTCCCAATCCAGCGCCCTCAGGGGATAGGCGGCCCGGATGACAAGCTGATCGCCCCCCCTGTCGAGCAGCGCGACGCGGCAGAACGTGACGGGGACCCCCTTGGCCATTTTCTCGGCGAACGCGGCCAGCCGGTCGTCGAGATCCAGGCTGGAAGAGAGGGCCTGGCTCACGTCCAGCAGGAGGCTCAGCTCGCGCGTCCGAGCCAACAGGACGCCGTACGCCTCGTTCAGCTCGGCCGCGGAGCGGTCAAGGTCATCCTCCCGCTTCTGGAGCGAGGCGGCCATCTGGTTGAACGCATCGGCCGCGACGGCCACCTCGTCCCGGCCGGACACCGGGATCCGCTCGTCCAGGGCTCCGGCCCCGATCCGCCGGGCCCCCTCGGCCAGCCGGGCCAGGGGTTTCGTGAAGTGCCGAACGGCCGTCTCCGCGGCCAGAACCATGGCCAGAAAAGCGGCCAGAAGGAACAAGACCCGTTCGTAGATTTCCTGCCGCAGAGGCGCGAAGACGGCCTCCCTGGGGCTGGAGGCCACGACATAGACCGCTCCCCCGAGAGCGGGGGCTAGACCCGCCATCCGCGGCACGCCGTCCTCCATCGAGAGTTCCATCGCCCCTTCCTTCCTGGCCGTCACCTGCCGAAACCAGGAACTCTCACGGACGTCGCCGGCTGCCCACGCCTCCGGCGCTAGGGAGTCGGCGATCACCCGTCCTTCCTTGTGGACAAGCGTGATGGTCGCCCCCCGGCCTGCCGGGGCTTCGGATTCGGCTTCATGCTCCGCCAGCCATTGCTGAAATCGAAGAAGAGAGATCGGAGCGCCGATCACCCCCGCCGGCCGGCCGGAGAAATCCCGAACCGGATAGGCCACGACCAAAACCGGCTTCCCGGTCAGCCGGCCGATCTGGACCTCGCCGAGCGCCAGCCGGCCGGTGGCCATGACCTCGCGGAAATAGGGACGGTCCAGCACGTTGACCGGCCTCTCCCCTTCTGTGCGGACGACGGTCGCCCGGACCCAACCGTCCTTTCCAACCGTAAAGAGGTTTTCGAACTGGGGATACTGAGGCAGGAGGCGGGAAAGAAGCGCTTCGCTTTCCTTGCGATCCATCCGCTTGATCGCCGGACTCTCCGCCACGGCCTGGAGCACGTGACCCGTGGCCGCGACAAACCTTTCGGTCTCGAGGGCCATCTCCCGGGCCCGATCGAGGACCTTTCCCTCCGCGTCCGCATGTTGCTTCACGAAGGCCCGGTAGGTATGGTAGCCGCCCACGCCGAACGCAAGGGCCACCAGCACGAGCAAGGTCGCCAGGAACTTCCGGCG
>JACPZO010000037.1 GCA_016195465.1 Nitrospirota bacterium | reverse complement strand
CTCCTGCTCCGAAACCCCCAAAGGCCGGGGCTAACACCGGCCTTTCGCAGCTCAGACCAAGAATGGGGGGCGAAAAAAAACCGCGGAGACCCAACGGCCTCAGCGGTTCGTATGCCGAACGCCCCCTTCCATCTTCGCGTAAGTGTTAGCATAAACGTCCAACCCGAGTCAACCGGCGCTTGTGCGTCGGTTTTCGCGTTCTCGCCGCTTGATCGTCGTCCCTTCCGGCCGATATAATCGGGTGGGCGACGCGCCCGGCACGCCCTCTCAAAGGAGATCGCATGAAGATTCGACTCGTCCGCGGTTCTTACGAAACGGCCCGGGGAGATCTGTTGGCCGTCGCCCTTCCCGAAAAACGCCTCCCCGCGCCGCTCAAGAAGCTCGATCGCCGTCTGGGCAACCTCCTCTCCGCCGCCATTCGCCGGAAGGAGATCGCCGGAAAACCCGGCGACATGCTCTACCTCTCCGCCCCCGGTCTCCCCGTCAAACACGTTCTCTTTGTCGGGATCGGCAAGCCGGAAGACCTGACGCTCGACCGCGTCCGGCAGGCGGCGGGACGGGCGGCCCGCGCGGCGCAGGACCGCGGGCTGGCGCGCGTCTCGACGGATATCGCCGACCGGGCGGTCAAGGAGACCTCCCCCGCCGAGATCGTCCAGGCCGTCGCCGAGGGATTTCATCTCTCCACGTACAGATTCGAGAAGTACAAATCGAAGAAGAACGGAAAACCGCCCATAGGTCAGGTCACGCTCCTTTTCTCGAAGACGCCCCCGCGAGGATTGGCCGGCGCCGCCGAGCGCGGCCGGACGATCGCGCGGGCCGTCCTCTGGGCCCGCGATCTCATCAGCCACCCGTCGTCCGACATGACGCCGAGAGACATGGCGGGGGAGGCCCGCTCGATGGCTCGCCGCCGGGGGAAAGTCGCCGTCCGAGTCTTTGGACGCGATGCCCTGCGGAGGCTGAAAATGGGAGGTATCCTGGCTGTCGGCCGCGGAAGCGATGAGCCGCCCTGCCTGATCGTGGCGGAATACCGCGGGCGCAAGGGAAGGCCCGTGGCGCTCGTCGGGAAAACGGTCACGTTCGACACGGGTGGAATTTCGATCAAACCCTCGGCCGGCATGGACCAGATGAAGGACGACATGTCGGGCGGGGCCGCCGTCCTCGCGACGATCCAGGCCGCGGCCGACCTGGGCCTGCCGGTCCACCTGATCGGCGTCCTGCCCGCCGTCGAGAACATGCCGTCGGGCAAGGCGTACAAGCCCGGGGACGTCCTCAAGTCGATGAGCGGCCGGACGATCGAGGTCTTGAACACGGACGCGGAAGGCCGCCTCATCCTGGCCGACGCCCTCCACTACGCCGCGACGCTCAAGCCGGAATTGATCGTCGACGTCGCCACGCTCACGGGCGCCTGCTCGGTCGCCGTGGGGAACAGGGCGATCGCCATGATGGGGACGAGCCGGGAAGCCATGGACGCCCTGAAGGAGGCCGGCGAACGGACGGGCGAGAGAGTCTGGGAGCTTCCCCTCTGGGAAGAGTACGAGGACCTGATCAAGAGCGACGTCGCCGACTGCAAAAACATCGGCGACCGCTCGGCGGGGACGATCGTGGGGGGGATCTTCCTCAAGCCGTTCGCCGGGAAGGTCCCCTGGGTCCACCTCGACATCGCGAGCACGGCCTGGACGGAGAAGGACCTTCCGTACGTTCCGAAGGGAAGCGCGGGAATCGCCGTCCGGCTCCTGATGCACTTTCTTGAGAAGCGGCTCGGCCGGCGGTGACGTTGCGCCGCGACGGGTCCGTGTGCTAGTTTGGCCGTATCTGGCTGAGGAGGAAGTCGATCAATGCCCACGTACGAGTACAAGTGTGCTGCTTGCGGCGGCCGGTTCGAGGTGGTCCAGAGAATCACGGAGGACCCTCTGACGGAATGCCGCTCCTGCAAGGGGGCCGTCCGGCGCGTGATCGGCCCGGCCGCCTTCGTGTTGAAGGGAGGCGGGTGGTACTCGACCGACTACCCCTCCGAGTCCCGCAAGAAGGCCGCGGAATCGGAAAAGCCGGCCGGAGCCGCGGACAAGAAGACGGATTCGGCTCCTTCGGAAAGTCCCAAGCCGTCCGAGCCGGCCAAGGCCTGAACGGCCTGGCGGTCTTGCGGCGCCCCGGAACGCGAACCCAACCTTAGACGGACCATCCATGTCGATCCGCCCCAGCGCCGGATACTCCCTCACCATCCGCCTCGAAATCAGGAACGAGGTCGGGATGCTGGGGCGGGTGACGTCGGCGATCGGCGGCGCCGGGGGCGACATCGGCGCGGTCGACATCGTGAGCGTCGCCCCCGAGCGCGTCACGCGGGACTTCACGATCAAGGCGCGGGACGAACACCACGGGGAAGCCGTCGTCGAATCCCTCAAGGCCGTGGACGGCGTCCACGTTGCCTCGGTCTCCGACCGGACGTTCCTTCTGCACTTGGGCGGGAAGATCGAGACCGTCGGCCGGGTCCCGGTCAAGACCCGGGACGATCTCTCCATGGTCTACACGCCCGGCGTGGCGCGCGTCTCGCGCGCCATCGCGGAGCATCCCGAGCAAGTCCATACGCTGACGATCAAGAGGAACACGGTGGGAATCGTGACGGACGGATCGGCCGTCCTGGGACTCGGCAACATCGGACCGGCCGCCGCCCTCCCCGTCATGGAAGGGAAAGCGCTTCTCTTCAAGGCCCTCGCGAACCTGAACGCCTTTCCCATCTGCCTCGACACGCAAGACCCCGACGAGATCGTTCGAACGGTCCGTCTCATTGCGCCGGTCTTCGGCGGGATCAATCTCGAGGATATCTCCGCCCCCCGTTGTTTCAAGGTCGAGGAGGGCCTGATCGACCTCGGCATTCCCGTCATGCACGACGACCAGCACGGGACAGCCGTCGTCGTCCGAGCCGGCCTCCTCAACGCGGCCGCCGTCGTGGGAAAACGCTTCGAGGACCTCCGGGTGGCCGTGTGCGGAGCGGGCGCGGCCGGATCGGCGATCGCCCGGCTCCTTCTCTGCCGGGACGCTCAGGGCCGGGACGCTCCTGGGAAGACCTGCCGACCCGTCCGCGATCTGATCGCCTGCGATCGGGGAGGAATCGTTCATCCGGCTCGCCCCGACCTGGGTCCGGCCAAGACGGATCTCGCTTCGTGGACCAACCGGGAAGGGCGGCGGGGGAGCCTGGCGGACGCGATGAAGGGCGCGGACGCGTTCATCGGCGTGTCGGCGGGAGGAATCGTGAGCGGTGAAATGGTTCGGTCGATGGCCGGCCGGCCGATCGTCTTCGCCCTCGCCAATCCCGACCCGGAGATCATGCCGGACGAGGCGGAGGCGGCCGGCGCCGCCGTGACGGCGACGGGCCGGAGCGATTTCCCGAATCAGGTGAACAACGCCCTGGCTTTTCCCGGATTGTTCAAGGGAGCGCTCGACGCCCGGGCGAGACGCTTCACGCCGGGAATGTTCCTCGCGGCCTCCGAGGCGATCGCTTCGATGATCCGGCCCGACGAACGAATGCCGGACCACATCATCCCGTCGATCTTCGACCGGCGCGTGACCCGGGCGGTCTGCCGGGCCGTCGTCCACGCCGCCCAAGCCGACGGCGTCGCCGCCCGG
>JACPZO010000100.1 GCA_016195465.1 Nitrospirota bacterium | reverse complement strand
TACGTTTCCGCGTGCATGATGTAGTCGACGGACGTGTCGGGCGTGACCGTCGTCGCGCCGCCGGCCGCGCAGACCGCCTTCTTGTCCTTGCTCTGGATCTTGAGTTCCACGCGCGGATCGTTGGGGCAGTTCGTCCGGTAGATGTGGAGCACCTTGTACCCGCGCCCCTTGTCGTTCTTGGTCCACCCGCTCTTCTCGAGCTCCTCCGTGAGGACCTTGTCCTTGTTCCACGCCTCGCAGGCCTGCGCCGCCCACTCGGAGGACATCAGGACAGGCGGCCCCGCCGGAGCCGCCGGCGCGGGCGCCTGCTGGGCGCCTGCCGGACCGGCCCCAAGCGTAAGCACAACTGCCGCGAAGATCGCCATACGTCTCATCGTCTTCCTCCCCCATTCTCTGAGCTGAAGAACCCCTTTGGCCCCCTCTCCCCCTGGGAGAGGGGGCTTTTCCATCACCCTTCTAGAACCTGTAGCTGTACATCACCTGCGCGCTCTTCTGGCTGTGCGTGTTCGTCACGCCCGAGCCGGCCGTCGCCTTGACCTCCGGCGCGTACGAGAGCGCCGCGTCGACGCCCGACGACTTGTCGATGGCGTATCCCGCGCCGAGCGTGTAGTGGTTCTTCACGATCGCCGGGAAGAGCGCGTTAAGGTACGTGTCCGGAATCGGGTTGTTGCCGATGTTCGCCCCCGCCCGCACGGTGAACGGTTCGGACACCTTGTACCCGAGACCGACCATGAAGACGTTCTGGTCCTTCCAGTTCTGGAACAGGGTCGCGTCCACCGCGCTGCCGGCAAAACCCGCGGCAGCGGCATTCGACTGCGTCGAGTCGGCCGTAAACGTCATCGCGAAGTTCTTCATCGTGTTCTTCCAGTTGATCCACTTGTAGTCGGCCACGACGAGGAGCTCCTTCGTCGCCTGGAACGCGGCGCCCAGGCCGATCGTCTGGGGCCACTCGAAGTTCTTCACCGCGATTTTCCCGGACACGGGGATCGTCGTCGCCGCGCCGCCCATGACCACGTTGAACGTCGCCTTGGCATTGTCCGACTCGAGATCGCCGAGCGCCGTCTTGCTGTGGTACGCCGCACCCAGCGTGAGTTGGTCGTTCACCTTGTGGACCCCGCCGACCTTCGCGGCCACGCCGTACCCGCGGGCCTCGCCGGTGAAGTCGCTGGAGTTGGAGAAGTCGAACCGGCCCCAATTGAGGCCCGTGATCATCCCGGCCGCCATATAGCTCTGGAAGCCGCTGATCATTGTGCCCGAGACGGTCCCGGAGGTCTGGCTCTGCCCCGGCATCATGCTCATGAACTGCGTCCCGCTCATGGGCATCTTGAGATCCAGCCCGGCCCACACGCCCTCGAGGCTCACGGCCACCTTCGTCTTCTTGTCCACTTCCATGACGAACGGGATCACCAGCCGGCCGACGGAGAGCTCGGAGCGGGCCTTGTCACCGGAACCCGCCGCCATGAAAGAGTCGGCCGCGTACTCCGTCCCCATGCCGCCCTGCGCGTAGATCCCGAGGCCGTAGGCCATCATCCCGATGTTCTTGACGTACCCGATCCCCGGCATGATGAAGAGATCGGCGGAGGACTTGGCGTCCGACATCCCGCTCATCTTGGACGTCACGTTGGGTCCGAGGAACGACAGGGCGACGTCGAGCCGGTCGCCCTGGGCCCCGAGGCCGAGCGTTGCGGGATTGTTCATCATACCGAACGTCCCGTTGTCGTACGCCATGGACGCGCCGCCCACGCCCGTCGCGACGGGACCGTACCCTTCCAGGTTCATGCCGTTCGTCGCGAAGGCCGGCGGCGAGACGAACATGATTCCAAGAACCGCGAATCCTAACCACTTCATCGTTTTCATTTTCCCCTCCCCCTTGATGTCGTCAATATCCCCTGGAAGGCTCCCCAGGGACCCTGGAATTTCGAGCCAGTCATCCTTCCCGCCATGCCGGCTTCCCGCCATGCCGGAAAAATAAAACGCCTACCCGAACGGACCTGCTAGAGGTCCGGCCAGGAAGGCGTTCATGACCTTCCACCGTGGATCACCGCCAGCCATGAGCGGTGAGAAATCATATTTGGCTCTGACGATAGGCCAGGCGAGGACCGCTCAGAGTGCGATGCTTTTATCAGGGTGGAACGGCGTTTGTCAAGAGGATTTTCCGGAAACTTCGGGATGTCTAGCCGCCCTCGCCGAATCCTCGGACCCCTCCTCCTTCGGCCCTGGCCAGCGAGAGCGCTTCGTCCGCACGGCGAATGAGCGAAGACGTCGTCGCGGCGTCGTCCGGGAGGGTCGCCGTCCCGAAGCTCACGACCAGCCTGTTCTTCTTCCGCCCGAAGGCCGGGTCCTCGGCGATCAGCCCCGAGAGCTTCTTCGCGGCTCGGAGGGCCGTGGCCTTGTCGGCTTCGGGGAGGAAGAGCCTGAAGACGCCGGCGCCGCCTGAGCACGCGACGTCGTACTCCCGGAGATTCGCCTCGACCAGGCGGGCCAAGGCGCGGATCACGCCCTCCGGCGATTGCTCCCCGAGGCCGGCCACGCATGATTCGACGTTGTCCGGGGCCGCCACGATGACGGAAAGCGTCCTCTTGTACCGCATCGCCCGCTTCACCTCCCGGCGAAGGACATCCCGGAAGACTGCATCGTCGAAGAGCTGGCTCGTTGGATCGCGCCGCGCCAAAAGACGGATTGACAGCCCCAGTGCGATCACCTGCCCGGCAAGGCGGAGGGACCCCTCGTCGAGCGCGGAAGATCTCGATCCCGCGGATCCTCTCCGTCCCGATCCCGGAGCCAGATCGAAGACGAGGAGCCCCCGAAGATTTCCCTCCCATGTAAGGGGAAGCAGGACAAGGCCGCCTGAGGCCGAAGGGAACCCCAAAGAGGGGGCGAGATGGAGAAAGCCCTCCACGCCGTTTCCCGAGACAGCCGCCCCCCGGTGCAGGAGCTGGAATTCCGGACGCAAGAGAAAGGCCTTTGTCTCGTCGTCTAGCCTGATCGAGGTGAAAGATTCGGCTCGCACGTTTCCGCACGACGCCATCGAGACCATTCCTTCGTTCGTCCTGTCCGACAGAAATCCGACGGCAGCCTGGGCCTTGAGGGCCCTCGATAGGATATCGAGCGATGACCGGACGGCCTTTTCGGGGCTCGCCGGCCACTCCAAGCCTCCCATGATTTCCCGAATGGCGCCGACCCAGTCAGGAGTCTTTGGCATCTTTCCCGCCCTTGTTTTGCCTTGGCGATTCAAATCCGTCAGGAAAAGTATAGGCCGCCCGCCGGATCGTGTAAAGCCGGCGGCGTCTAGCTTCCCGGAAACGCGGGAAGACCGTTCTTGGTTGGATGCCGGTGGCGATGGAGAGTGAGGATCTCGCTCGCGACTTCTTCGACCGCCTTCCGCGTGACGTCCAGGCGCGTCCAACCGTGATGCTTTCTCAATACCTCTCCATAGTGGGCCAGATCTCCCTCGATCGATTCGGCGTCGGCGTATCCCCCCAATCCGGCCCGCCCGAACCGGTCCAGGCGTTCGCGCCGCAGGTCGGCCAGGCGGACCGGTTCAATCATCAGCGCGTAAACCCGCGAGGGATCGATCGTGTTCAGCATGGCCGGAGGCTCGATTCCTCTTACGATCGGGACGTTCCCGACCTTGAGGCCCGCCTGATTGGCCAGATAGATCGACAGCGGCGTCTTGGAGGTGCGCGATACGCCCACGAGCACGACGTCGGCCGCGCCGAGCGTCGCGGTGTTTCGGCCGTCATCGTGCTGAACCGTGAACTCGATCGACTCGATCCAGCGGAAGTACGATGAGTTGACCCTGTGCAGGAGCCCCGGGACCCCGCCCGGGACCGTCTCCAGGTATTCGGAGAGACCGAAGAGCAAGGAACCGATGATGTCAACCGCCGGCACGCCCGCCGCCGCCGCTTCGCGGGAGATCTCCTCGCGCAATTCCATCGAGACGATCGTGTGGACGATCATCCCTCCTTCCTCGCGGGCGCGCCGGGCCACGTCCCGGATCCCTTCGACGGTCCGCACGTTCGCCACGCGCTCGATCGCGACGCGCCTCCCGGGGAACTGTTGCAGAGCCGCTCGCGTCACTCTCTCAACCGTCTCCCCCGTGGCGTCCGAAACGACAAAAACCATGTACTCACGTTCGCCAACGCAGAACTCCCTCCAACTGAGGCACAAAGGCACATAGGGGCAGAGGCACAAAGTGGCAACTGAGGCACAAAGGCACATAGGGGCAGAGGCACAAAGTGGCAAAGGGGCAGAGGGACAGACAGAAGCCCCAAGCTCCCTTCTCTGCCTTTGTGCCTTTGTGCCT
>JACPZO010000099.1 GCA_016195465.1 Nitrospirota bacterium | reverse complement strand
GCCGGCCGCCGCGTCATGACCTTCGTCTCCCTGGTCCTCGCGGGCGCGGAGATTCCCTTCGACGCGCCGGAGATCGTCGGGCTCGCCGTCTCCGGCTTGATGTTGGCCGGCGTCATCCGCATGGGGAGATACTTCCGGTCGGTCGTGTCGACCGAAGAGGCGATGCGGAAAAGGGAGGAGGTCTTCTCCGCGGGTCAGCGGATCGCCCATCTGGGAAGCTGGGAGTGGAACGTCGAGAAGGATGAAATCGTCTGGTCCGAAGAAATCTACCGGATCTTCGGGCTCTCGCGGGACCGGTTCGACGGGACGTACGAGGGATTCCTCGCGCGCGTCCACGCGGAAGACCGCGAGTTCGTGAGAAGGGAGGTCAGCGCGGCCCTGCTCGAGGGAAAACTCTTCTCGATCGACTATAGGATTGTCCAGCCGGACAAGGCAGAGCGGCGGATCTTCGCGCAAGGCGAAGTCACGCGGGACGCAAACGGAAAACCGGTCCGGATGGCGGGAACGGTCCTGGACATCACGGAGCGGAGGCAGGCCGAAGAGGCCCTCAAGACCCGCGCCCGCCAGCAGAGAGCCGCGGCGGAGCTTGGCCGCGCGGCCCTTCGCGGCATGGACCTTCCATCCCTCATGAACGAGGCCGTCTCTCTCGCGGCCGGGACGCTCGACGTGGAATACGCCAAGGTCCTGGAGCTCCTCCCGGAAAGAGATTCGCTCAAGCTCGTTGCCGGCGTGGGATGGAAGCCGGGACTGGTCGGACACGCGCGCGTGCCCGCCGGGGAGGACTCGCAGGCCGGACACACGCTTCTTTCCGACGAGCCCGTGATCGTCGAGGACCTCCGGACGGAGAGTCGCTTTTCCGGTCCTCCCCTCCTTCTCGAACACGGCGTGATCAGCGGAATGAGCGTCATCATCGGCGGCGAAGACGGCCCCTTCGGCGTCTTCGGCGTCCACACCGGGCGGCCTCGGGTCTTCACGGAGGACGACGTCCACTTCCTCGAGACGGTCGCCAACGTCCTGGCCGACGCCATCCGCCAACAGCGGACCCAGTATTCCCTTCGTGAAGGCGAAGAGAACTTCCGGATGCTGGTGGAGAACGCCAACGACGGAATCATGATCGCGGGGAGCGTGGGGATCCACCTCTTCGCCAACCGGCGGGCCGCCGAGATCACGGGCTACAGCGTCGAGGAACTCCTGAACGTGACGATCAAGGACCTGGCCCACCCGGACGAGCTTCCGAAGATCATGGAGCATTTCGTCATGAGAATGGCCAGGCAGGACTCCCCCCGGCAGTACGCAACGATGATCCGCCGGAAGAACGGCGAGAGCTTGCCCGTCGAGATCACGGCAGCCCGGACCGCCTGGAAGGGACAACCGGCCGTGATCGTCGTCTTCCGCGACATCGCCGAAAGACTCCGGTTGGAGGAAGAGCGTCTCAAGACGAGCAAGCTGGAATCCCTGGGGACCCTGGCCGGGGGCATCGCCCACGATTTCAACAATATCCTGACGGGCGTCCTCGCGAACGTCTCCCTGGCCAACCTCCATGTCCCCGCGGACGGCAAGGCCCGTCATCTGCTCGCGCAAGCCGAAAAAGCCACGCTGAGGGCGAGGGACCTCACGCACCAGCTTCTCACGTTCGCCAGGGGAGGCGTCCCCGTCAAGAAGGTATTTTCGATCGCGGAGCGCCTGGAAGACTGGGTGACCTTCGCCCTCCGCGGATCGGGCGCGAAGGCCGAGATCGATCCCGGGAACGATCTCTGGGCGGTCGAGGCGGACGAGGGGCAGGTCAGCCAGGCGATCCAGAACGCCGTCATCAACGCGGACCAAGCCATGCCGAACGGCGGGACCGTCCGCGTCCGGGCGTCGAACGCGCTCATCGGCGACGGGACCGGCCTTCCCCTCGATCCCGGACGATACGTGCGCCTCTGCGTCTTCGACGAGGGAATCGGGATTCCCCCGGAACATCTTCCGCGCATCTTCGATCCGTACTTCACGACGAAGCAGAGAGGAAGCGGCCTGGGGCTGGCCACGGCCTTTTCGATCGTCCGGAACCATGAAGGGCACGTCATAGTCGAGTCGGAACTCGGCGTCGGCACGACGATCGAGATCTACCTCCCGGCCTGGGACGGACCGCTCCCCGAGACTCCCCGTTCCGAAGAGACACTGCGCAAGGGAAGCGGGCGAATCCTGGTCATGGACGACGAAGAGGCGGTCCGGGAAGCGGCGGGCGAGGTCCTTCGGCACGTCGGATACAACGCCTCCTTCGCCCGGGACGGAGCGGAAGCCGTCTTTCTCTACCGCAAAGCCAGGGAATCGGGCGCCCCGTTCGACGCCGTCATCGTGGATCTGACCGTTCCCGGAGGCATGGGAGGGAAGGAAGCCGTCCAGCAGATCGCCGCCATCGATCCCCGCGTGAAGGCCGTCGTATCGAGCGGCTACGCCAACGACCCGGTCATGGCCGACTACAGGCGCCACGGCTTCTCGGCCGTGATCACCAAGCCATACTCGACCCGCGAAATGGGAAAGGTCCTCCGGGACCTGCTGGGGAACGGGGCATAGCAGGGTGTTGAAACAGTCCCCTCTCCCCCTGCCAGGGGGAGAGGGCGAGGGTGAGGGGGTTAAGCAAACCGTTGATTCCATTGTCCCTCACCCCAACCCTCTCCCAGAGGGAGAGGGGGCGAAAGGGGTTTTTCCGCAACCTGATAGACGCCCTCACCGGCCGACGCTCATCGGTTTCATCCCCAGCCGGTCGAGGAACGCTTCGTCTCCGGGGACGACGACCACCGGGCAGGGAAGCGAGCGGTTCACGGCGGCTGTGACCTTCTGCGTCACCGAGCCGAGGAGTTTCCGCTGGGTGACGTTCTTGCCCGATGCTCCCATCACGACCATGACGACTTCGGGGTCCTCTTGCGCCGCCTTCACGATCTCTTCGTCCGGGTAACCTTCCCGAACCGCGGTTTCGGCCTCGACGCGGTACTCCGCGGCGATGGCCCGCGCCTCGGCGAGGATCCGCTCCGCCTCGTCCCGCATCTCCTCCTCCAGCTTCTCGTGGGCGGCGATCCATTGCGAGAACCGGGGCGTGTTGATCACCCGAAGGGCCAAAATGCCGGCCCCGCACACCCGGCACTGGCCGGCCGCGTACCTAAGCGCCAGCTTGGACGGAGCCGAGCCGTCCACGGCCACGAGGATCTTCCGTCCGCTCAATGGGCACCCCCTTCCCGGAAAAGAAGCGACACGCCGAATCCCGACAGAAGCGCCACCCCGACCGCGAGCAATCCATAAAGGGGCGGATGGCCAAAAGCGAGGTCCGTCAGCCACCGCTCCACGCCCACTTTTTCGATCCGCACGATGTCCCGGTCGCGAGCGACGATCCGCCCGTTCCGAACGGCCAGGATCTCGAAGAGGAGGTCCCCCGGAGGGACCTTCGACGAGATCGGAACGGCCAGCTTGAAGACCTTTCCCTTCTTCGTCTCCACCGATCCCTCGTGGAGGACGTAAAGCCCCTCCCTTTCCTTCAGCCGGACGAACCCCTCCCCAAGCGCGCGCGCGTCTCCCACCGTGGAATCGAACTTGGCCATCTCGACCATCGAGGCCAAATCGAGCTCCCGGGGGACACCCCGCGGAAACATCTCCGCGAGCGGCCTCTGTGTATGAAGGAGATAGAGGGCCGGAAGGTTTTCCACCGTCGCCTTCTCGACCGTCATCCAGAAGGGGCCGACTCGGCCCTTCCTGGCGAGGCTCTCGGGCCGCGGCGGGGCCGACACCTTGACAACGATGCCCGCGCCCTCCGGAATCGTGCCGAAGACAAGGACGTCCTGGCCGTGGTACTTGAGCTTGATGTCGATCTCGTCGGTCGAGGTGTCGGAGACGACTTCTTCCCGTGCGGCGGCCCCGGGAGGAGCGGCAAGGACATGCCCAACGAGGAGAAACGCGACAATACCCCGCCTCAACTATGCCCTCCGGCAAACTGGATAAGGTCCGCCGGCTGAACCAGCAGATCGAAGAGCATCTTTCCCATCACCAGCAGGACGAGACCCGCCAGCAAGAACCGAAGCTGGGCCCCTTTGAGCCGGCGGCCCATCCGGACGCCGAACTGGGCGCCCACCGTCGAGCCCAGAAGAAGGAGAACGGCCAGGATAACGTCGACGTTGTGGTTCATGAGGGCCTGGAGAAAAGTCACGTAGATCGTCGTGAGAAGAATCTGGAAGAGGCCGGTGCCGACAACCATGATCATCCTCATCCCCACGAGATACACGAGAGCCGGAACCATGATGAAGCCTCCCCCGACGCCCATGAGGGCGGCCAGGAGCCCGACGAGGAACCCCAGCAGAACGGGTAGGAGGAGCGACGTCTCCACCCCGGACGTCGCGAAGCTCGTGCGGAGAGGCCACCCGGCCATCCGGGTCCGGGACGCCGTCGGCTTCGGGGAGCCCGCTTTGGCCGTTCCGGGGGCCCGGGGCCGGAGGGCCCGGAGACTCTCGATCATCATAAACGCGCCGATTCCTCCCAGGAAGACCACGAAGCAGACTTTGATCCAGAACTCGGCGTTTCCAGCCGCGAGGAGTATCTTGACGAGCTTGACGCCGACGGCGCCGCCCGCGAGCGACCCCGCGAACAGGACGATCCCCATCTTGATGTCCACGTTCCCGTTCTTGTAGTGGGCGTAGGCGCCGGACGTCGAGGCGGCCACGATCTGGTTGGCGTCCGTCGCCGCGGCGACGGCGGGCGTGATCCCGACCATCATGAGGAGCGGAGTGAGAAGGAACCCTCCGCCCACGCCGAACAACCCGGACAGGAATCCCACGCCTCCGCCGAGACCGAGAACGAGCAACAGGTTCACGCTCATCCCCGCGATCGGGAGGTAAATCTGGAAAACGTCGATGGTCCGCCTCCTTGTTCCGCTTTGCGATACGGCCCGGCCGCGGGCCCCGCGCCCGGTTCGGCGCTAGTCGGCCGCGACCGGCTCTTCCAGCATCTCGTGCTGGGAAAGGTGCGCGCGGCGGCCATGCCAGAGAGCATAAAGAATGATCGACGCGCCGAAAGCCAGCGCGATGGCCATGATGGCGAAGCTCGCCTTGCTGAGGACCGCCGAGACAGACTCATCCAGGGGCCGAAGCATGCCGAGCTGGGCCATGTAGACCGGGATGATGATCGCGCGCGAGATCAGGACGACCACCATGATCACGCCCATGACCACCTTGATCGTGAATGGCTTCACGTAGGTCGTTCCGATGGCCCCGAGCTGGATCCCGAAGAGGGACCCGGCCAGGATGATCATCGCCAGGCGGATATCCACCAGCCCGCTCCAAGCGAACTTGATCGTCCCCCCCAGGCCCATGACGAAGGCGATCACGAGCTCCGTCGCAGTGGCCATGATCGAGGGAGCGCCGAGCACGTAGATTATTCCCGGCACGCCGATGAACCCCCCCACCGCGATCGTGGCTGCCAGCATCCCCGTGGCGAAGCCCAGGGGAATGGTGAACAGGACGGAGATCTTCGCGTCAAGGCTCTTGAAATAGACCATCGTCCCGGGGATGCGGACGGACTGGACCCAGCGCGCGAGACGGCCCGCTTTCTCCACCGCGTCCATCCTGCCCGACCGATAGATCCGCCAGGCGTCGCGCAGGACGTAGCCGCCGACGACGCCGAGGACGAGAACGAACGCCACGCTCACGTACAAGTTGGAGCCCGCGTCTCCGAACGACCTCTTGATCGACTCCTGGATGTGCGCGCCGTACAGCACGCCCGCCTCGGCCGAGACGCCCAGGACGAGCCCCAGCTTGAGATCGACCTGGCCGTACCTGGCCCGCTTGACCGCCCCCACGAGCGCCTTCGGGAACTTGTGGCACATGTTGCTCGCCACGGCCACGATCCCGGGCACGCCCAGGCTCATCATCGCCGGCGTGAGCACGAACGCGCCGCCCGAGCCGATGAACCCGCTCACCAGGCCGCCGACGAAACCGACGACGAAGAGAAACACCCCCTCGGCGAGGCCGATCTCGATGAAACTGACCGCCAGTTCCTCCATTGATCAATGACCTCCGTTCTTGTTCCCTCTGATCCCAAGCGCGCGCCAGAAGTTCGCCGTGAAGGCCCCGTGAACGAGCGAGAAAGCAAAGGCGATGGACACGGGAACGATAGACAGCCACCGGCCCCGGATGCTTACATCCAGGATCTCCCCTTCGAATTCGAAGAGAACGAAGTAGAGCAGGACGCTGACAATACCGAAGACGGCCGCTTTCCACAGTTCCGTTCTGTTGCTGGACACGGCGATTCCTCCTCCACGCAATGGT
This sequence comes from Nitrospirota bacterium, assembly GCA_016195465.1. Taxonomy (GTDB): domain Bacteria; phylum Nitrospirota; class RBG-16-64-22; order RBG-16-64-22; family RBG-16-64-22; genus RBG-16-64-22. Next base: position 3,939 of record JACPZO010000099.1, on the reverse strand, counting down.
CCGCTCTCTCTCAAGCCCCCCGGGTCACCCCTCGGCCGGAAGAGCCTCCTTGGACGAAAGCGTCACGACCGGACATCCGGCGTCTTCCCCAAGCCGGGTCGCGAACCGGTCCAGGTCGGCCGAAACGGACATTTCCTGAATCTCCCCGGCGCCCCCAAGGACGACGAGATGGAAGGGCTTCCTTCGCATCGCCGCTTTGACCTCCCGGTCGAACACTCCCACGCGGATCTTCCGCATGACGCGGACTTCGATCTTCCTTCCTTCCTCCGCCACGGCCCGCAAGGCTCGATCCATACGGTCGATGCGCCCCTCCCGCTCCAGGCGTTCCTTGAGGCCCATCCAGTGAACCGTTTGATGGGCCTCGGGAACGATCGCCAAGACGGTCAGGTCCGCGTCCATCCGGCGGGCCAACTGCAATCCGTACGAGCACGCCCGGGATTCCGGCCCCGGGTCCACGTCCGCTACCAGGATTCTTTTTTTCATCGCTCTCACCCGAGAAAGGTCGTATCGCCCCCGTGGGGCGGGGCGCACAACCCTCGTCTATTCACACGGAATGCCAAAGCGAAGCGGGGAGCTGCATGGCGAAAAATCAAGTGGATGGACGTTCGGAGGACAAACGAGAGCGTTTCGACCTGAAACGCAGGGACGGATCGACGTTGCACGTCGAAACGCGGGCGATGGGCGCCGAGATTATGCCGCCGGGCGGTCTTCTTCCGCGGGAGCGGCTTCTTCCGCCCCCTCCGGTATGGGGATTTCGTACTTCTTGATCTTCCTCCACAGCGTCGTTCGGTCGATTCCCAGGAGGATCGCGGCCGCGTTCCGCCGGAAACCGGTCTCGGTCAGGGCCTGTTCGACCGCATCCCGCTCCATCTCTTCCAGCGTCCTGCGCCGGGACAAGTCCTTCTCCGCCGGCCGGTGCGTCCTGACCTTGAGAGACGCGAGCTCCGGCGGAAGGCTGGCCACGGTCAGGCGCTCTCCCCGTTCAAGCGCCACGGCCCGCTCGACGATGTTCTCGAGCTCGCGGACGTTCCCCGGAAAATCGTACTCGATGAGCAGCGCCATCGCATCGGCCTCGATCCCCTCCACCTTCCTGGAGAATGCCCTTGCGTACTTGCCGATGAAGTGAGCCACAAGCAGGGGAACGTCCGTCCGGCGGTCGCAGAGCGGCGGAAGGTGTATCCGGACGACGTTCAACCGGTAGTAGAGGTCGGCCCGGAAAAGGCGATTCGCCACGGCGCGCCCCAGGTCCCTGTTCGTCGCCGAGACGACCCGGACGTCGGTCGGGATCGATCGCGTCCCGCCGACGCGGTAGACCGCCTTCTCCTGGAGGACGCGCAGAAACTTGATCTGCATCCGGGGCGCCATCTCGGAGACCTCGTCCAGGAAGAGCGTCCCGCCGGAGGCCGTCTCGAACAGCCCCGCCTTCGTCGAGGTCGCTCCCGTGAAGGCGTCCTTCTGGTGTCCGAACAGCTCGTTGGCCAGGAGCTCTTCCGAAAGCGCCCCGCAGTTCACGGGAACGAACGGTCCCTCCCGCCTCGCGCTCCGCTTGTGGATGGCCCGGGCGACGAGCTCCTTTCCGGTCCCCGTCTCGCCGGTGAGCAGGACGGTGGCGTCCGTCTCGGCGACCCGCTCGATGAGCGAGAAGACCTCCCGCATCGCCGGGGAAGCACCGATCAGTCCCTCCCACTCCGTCCTTTGTTCAAGCTCGCCGCGAAGGCGGCGGTTCTCGCGCTTGAGCGCGTTCTTCTCGAGAGCCCGCTGAACGAGGACGCGGACCTCGTCGAGGTTGAACGGTTTCGTCACGTAGTCGTACGCGCCCGCCTTGAGCGCGGAGAGGGCCGTCTCGACCGTGGCGTACCCGGTCAAGATGATGACCTCGGTCTCGGGGTGCGCCTTCCGCGCCGCCGAGAGGACGGCCAGCCCGTCCGCGCCGGGCATCTTGAGGTCCGTCACGACCAGGTCGTACTCCGCTTCGCCGATGCGGGAAAGGGCCGCGGCGCCGTCGGAGGCGGTTTCGACAACGTGCCCGGCGCGGGCCAGCACGGACGCCAGGTTCTCCCGCGTGACATCCTCGTCCTCCACGACGAGGATCCTCCCCGCCGGCGCGTCCGCTTGCACGCCGCTCGCCTCGTTCTTCACGCTCAGCCTCTCTCCCCGGCCGGCAAACGGACCGTAAAGGCGCTTCCCTTCCCGACCTCGCTCCGAACCAGGATGGTCCCGCCGTGCCGCCGGACGATCCCGTAGGAAACGGACAATCCCAGCCCGGACCCTTCCCTGACTCCCTTTGTCGTGAAGAAAGGGTCGAAGACCCGGTCGAGGTGTTCCGGGGGAATTCCCGTCCCCGTGTCGCAAACGGCGATCTCGACGAACGAATCCGGGCCCCGATGGGCCTCCACGCGCAGCGTGCCCCCCCGGGGCATCGCTTGGATCGCGTTCAGGAAGAGGTTCACCAGCACCTGCTTGATCTCGCCGCGCGCCACGAGGACCCCCGGGACCCCGGCCGGAACGCGGACCTCGCAATCCACCCCCTGAATCGCGGCCTGGTTCCGGACGAGTTCGACCGCCTCCGCCACGAGCCGGGAGACGTCCTGGATCGTCCGTTCGGCCGGATGCTCGCGCGCGAAGTCGAGGAGCTTCCGCACGATCTCCGTCGCCCGCCCCGTCTCCCTCTCCGCGACGTGAAGGAGTCGGTCCCGCTCCTCGGGAGAAAGGTCCGCCTCCTCTTCCCGCAGGCGCTGGACGGTCGTCAGGATGTTCGAAAGGGGGTTGTTGAGCTCGTGCGCCACGCCGGACGTGAGCGTCCCGACCGAGGCGAGCTTCCTCGCCTGGACGAGCTGCTCCTGCCGGCTCTCGATCTCCTTCGTCATCAGGTTGAAGGCTCGGACGAGCGACTCGAGCTCTCCCGGCTCCACGCCGGGCGGCACGGGAGAGAAGTCGCCCCGGGCCACCCGCTTGGTCGTCTCTTCGAGACGTCGAAGGGGGCTCACGATCCGGGACGAGACCGCGTATCCGATGGCCACGGCCATTCCCGTCGTGAGAAGAAAAGCGAGGATCAGGAGGACCCGTGAATCGCGAAGGATATCGGCGATCCTCACGCGCTCGCGGCTCGACACCTCGCGGGTCGTTTCCTGGAGAAGCCGCCCGGCTTCCCTCGTTCTCTCGACGGCCTTTTCGACGTCCGGCGCGCCGATCGCCTGACGCGGGTCGGCCGCCAGGATCGTAACCAGAGATTCCCACGCCGCGCGATACTCCGCGCGCGACCGTGCCAGTTCCGAGACCGGGGCCGCGCCCGGCACCCGGTCGATGGCCGATTCGAGCGACGCCGCGGCTCCGTCCAGGCGGTCCAGCCCCCGGCCTACTTCTTCGCGGTCGCCCGCGTCACGGTAGAGGAGGTAGTTCTTCTCGCCACGGCGCACATCGAGGACGATCGCCGTCAGGTCGTCGGCCGCCTCGACGTGATCGAGGCGGGTCTTGACCCACCCCAGATCGATGAAGACGAGGACTCCGAGAAGCAGGAGCATCCCCAGGGAAACGAGGTAGCCGAGGATGATCCATGAGCGGACCTTGAGAAGCATGATCCATTCCGATCGTCGAAGGGAAGCGCCGCGCGGAGTTCCCTTCCTCCGGACCGTCAGGTCCGGGACGCGAGGCCGCGACGGCTCGCCGGTTTTCCGTCTTCCCGCCTCAAGAACAACTTGGCAGGGCCTCCGCGGCCGCCGCCCGGACCGCCTCGCCGCGGGACGCGGCCGACGGGCATTCCTCGAAGACGGCGAGGGCGCAGGCCGAGCAGACCTCCGGGTTCACGTGCTTCCTGAAGAACACGAGGACCGCCTCGTGCGTGGAGGAGAGGATGTGGTCCTCCCCGATCTTCTTGTCGAAGCCGGACCAGGCCAGAACACGCCTGACGTCCGGACTCACGCCCGAGAGGTAGAGCTCCCG